>CAZCBJ010000044.1:0-22518 GCA_964496705.1 uncultured Anaerolineaceae bacterium
TCCAACCCCGCTGGCGCCTGCCCTGAACACCCCCGGCAGCCTGCTCAGTCCCGAAATCAACGACCAGACACCACTCACCTTGACCTGGAAGGGCGAAAAAGATGCCAGCATCGAGTATGCCAGCCAGCTCAGCGGTCCCGATAAATTCGAGGCCAAATTGGATTGGCAAACTGGCACCAGCTGGGAGGTGGGCAGCCTCAAAGCCGGGGGGTACACCTGGGTGGTCACCGCCCGCAATCCCGGCGGCAAAACCAGCAGCGAAATGCAATTCAATGTCGGTTATGCGGATCTGCCGCCTAGCTCTGCGCTTGAACCGCTGCCCCCCGAGAGCCGCTCCACCGCCATTCAAGTCAAATGGAAGGTGACTTCAGGATTGGCCGACCTGCACCATTTTGGCATTCAGTACCGCCAAGATGAAGGAGAATGGACCGATATCGAGCTCAAATTGGGCGCCCAGCAGCGGGAGACCTGGTTCGTTGGCAGGCTGGGAGCGAAATACGATTTCCGGTTGCGCGCCATTGACAATTCGGGCAGCGTAGAAGCCTGGCCCGAAAAAGTTGAAGCCTCCACCACCATCGTTGCCGGCTGCGATTCTGACGAATATGAGACGATGAAGAAGGGCGAGGACGACAAACCCGAAGGCGCGGTGGAAATACTGTCCGGCGCATCCCAGGTGCACAACCTTTGCCCCGAAAACGATGAGGACTGGCTGTTCTTTTCCGCCCAGGCCGGGCAGATTTACCGCATCAGCGCCGACTCCCTCTCCCCAGGGGTCGGGATGGGCATCGAGGTGCGCGCCGGGAACGGCAACCAGATTGTCAACAAAGATAATGAAACGGTGAAAGAGGTTGTGCGCGCTTCCGCTCCGCCCAAGGGGCCCAGCACCAACAACAGCCTGGACTGGACACCCCTGGAGACCGGTCAGTATTTCATCCGCCTGATGCCCAGCAACCCCGACCTGGCCGGGACCGACACCCGCTACCGCGTGCGGGTGGAAGAGGTCAAGGTGATCAAGGATTACCTGCTGTACATCGGCGCGCTGGTGGCCGGATTGATCGGCGCGATTTACATCAAGATGAAGGCGCAGGCTCGCCAACTTCACCGGGTGATGCCGGGTGTGGTTACCGCCCAGGAGATTCCCCGCGTGCGCGTCTCCTCCAGCGATGCGAGCGTCCCGCCGGTGACTCGCCGACCACAAAGCTGGGCGGACAAAGCGCGGGGGTGGATCGAACAGATTCGCGGGCCGTCCCGCTCGCGGCGCCAGCCCATTCAAATGGCCAGGCCTTTCAAGAAATAGGCTCCCAAAACAAACAAGCGCCGGGCGCAGAGAAGCTTCTCTGCGCCCGGCGCCTTTTATCTATCATCGTCTCCCCTCCGCCAGTCTGAGGCGCACGAAGCTCCACGGCGCCCCAAAGGTGAACCAGAAACCCATGAGAGCATAACGAATAAAACGGAAGACTTCCTCCGGCTGCAGATCAGTAAAAGCAGCTTTGAGCGCGTAGCGCAGCCCCATCACCACCGCAAACCCCAGGGCAAAGCGCAGCGCCTGTTTCCAGACCAACCCACCCGAGGAAAACCCCACACTGCGCCTTTCCAACACCAGCCCTATCCCCGCCCCCAGGATCATGGCCGATGTTGAGATGGCCGTATCATCACTGCCCGGGAAAGTCAGCGCCATGACCCCCGCTGCCAGCGCCGCCAGGCCCATCTGCCAGCCCATGCCCAGCCGCCCCAACCAGCCCTCCAGCGGTCCAATCAGCCACAGGCCCAGCAACAGGATCCCCGCTCCGGTGATATACCCACCCAGCACATCCGTGGGAAAATGCACACCCAGGTAGATGCGCGAAAGCGGCACCATGATCAGCAATATGCCTGCCAGCAGCCACAACCATTTGCGCTTGAACACGGACGCCAGGTACACCCATACCACCAGGGTGTTCTGGGTATGCAGACTGGGCAAACCATAACTGCTTTCGGGTGTCAGCATTTTCACCCTGGGATCGTACTGGAAGGGACGCGGCTGCTGCAGAAGCACTTTGAACAGCGCACCCAGGTAGGATGAAAATAGAAACAGGATGACCAACCGACCGCCCGTGCGCCGGTCAATGCACCAGTACAGCAGCGGCATCAACACCATGAAAAAGTCTTCCGAACCCAGAAAGGTGAAGCCGTGAAACAGAGCGTCCATCCCGGGGCTGAATTGCTGCAGCCAGAGGATGATCATCACTCCCCAGTTAAGTATTGGCTCCATGCGACCTCCGATTAATGTAATTGAGTTATCTATCCACGCGGATGGACTGCACCAACCCATCCAGTAGTTTGAGCTGCGGGATGAAACTGCTGTCAGATTGCTTGTTCAATGAGTCGGTCACTTCCTCCAGGTAATCGGCGAAATTGGTGGAGAACGCATCGTAATCCCCGCCGGGGATGTCCGCGCCGTCGGGTGAGAGGGTCGGGTGACCGATGGGTAAGATGACAGAAATATAATACTGCCCGTCACCGGTCAGCGCCTGATAGGTATAGAACATGGCCTGGTTGTTGACCGGGAAGGCAGCCTGACCGTACATGGTCAGAAAGCGGATGCCGCTGCCTTTCTGAAAATCCAGATAAGCCAGCCTGGCATGGAAAACCTGCGCCGCATTCCAGATGGGGATAAAAGGCATCGACAAGCCGGGATCCGCCGGGCGGTTATCCAACAGCCAGCCCAGCTCCTGGATCACGGAGGCCGCAGGTCCGCTTACCGCCTGGTATTCAGCCACCGGATAGATGGAAATTGCCGGTTGGTGAAATGTGTTGGCAAGCGAATAACCCTTCAATGAGACCTGGATGATTCGCGGTGACCCGCCCCAGTCGGCTCCCTCGTCCGGCACCGCCGGGATCACCGCGCAATCCACCGCATCCGCCAGCTCCAGGCTGAACTTGAACGACACTCCTTCACAATCCGCCGTACCCACATTTTGCGACTCGACGGGGTCGGGAACAGTGTCGGTCCAGGTGGGTTTCGGCGCCAGCGGGGGTTGCGTGGGCGGCGCCATCACCGTCCAGGTCGCTTCGGGTTGGAAAGCTGGCGGTTCTTGAGATGCATCGCCGGCAGGTGATGTGGTTGGCTGGCGCAGCCCCACCGGAATCAGCGACGAACGACAAGCCACCATCAAACCAAACAAGAGACATAAAACCCACACCAGAATGCGCTTTGATCTCATCTTTTTCACCTCTCAAATCAACACACAAACCGTCTTCTTCCGGATTCTCCATCACCGGGATAAACTCACCCTTCTGCAGGCTGCCATCTTGACCCACCAGCACCTCCACCATTGAAGTGGTGTGCGGACCACAACCGCAGACCTGGTAATAATACAGATTGATCCGGTAACCCTGCGGGGTTTCCTGCACACGCGTATCCTCCAACGTCTTCACGAAATAACGGTATGAGCGTTCCACCTTGACATCATACCAGGGCGAAAAACCGGTGGCGGCTACCGCGTAACTCAACGCTTCTTCAGGCGATTCAACCGGCGCAAAGGCAGCCTGAAGCTCGTCCAGGTCGTGGATCACCTGGAAAGTATCTCCGCGTTGAATCAGCAAGCGCACAGCGATGGGCATCATACAGCCATCGTTGTACAGCATACGCTCATCTTTGGGCCCGCCATAAGGCAGGCGGCTGTGACAGGCCAGCATTTTGGCCGCCGGCTGCAGCCCGCCCAGGGAAGAGTCGGGCGGGCGCAGCGATTCACAGCCCATCTCGCGCAGCGGGTTGCCTTCTGGACAGTTGTACATGCCTTCATAGATTTTCTCGCAACCCAGCCCCTCAAACGGAATGGCCTCAACCCTCAGCTTCGGGTCAGGGTGTTGGACAGTTTTCGGTTTGGGGGAGAGAAGGGCCGGGGTTTTACAGGCAGTACCAATCAAGAACAGGATAAGAACGCATAAAAGAATTCTCTTGTTCATGTTACCCTCCGCGTCCATTATAGCCGATTCCCCGGGAGGCGCTGAGGCTGCGGCAGCCTATGGTAGAATGAAGCCATGAAACGCTGGCAATTCTGGCTCGGCCTGGTCATCAGCGCTGTTTTTCTGTATTTCGCGCTGCGCGGCCTTGAGCTGGAGCGCCTGTGGATCACCCTGAAAAGTGCCCAATATGTGTGGCTGATTCCGGGTGTGGTGGTGTATTTCCTGGCTGTGCTGGCCAGAGCCTGGCGTTGGCATTACATGCTGCGCCCGTTGAAGAAAATTTCCACCCTCAGCATGTTCCCCATCGTCGCCATCGGCTACATGGGCAACAACATTTACCCGGCGCGCGCGGGCGAGGTGCTGCGTGCAGCGGTGCTCAAGCAGCGCGAGGGGGTGCCCATCTCGGCTTCGCTGGCCACGGTTATCGTCGAGCGCATATTTGATGCGGTGGTGATGCTGGGATTTGTCTTCGTCAACCTGGGCGAATTGTCCAGGCTGACCGGCAGCGCGGGCTTTGTTGGCAATATCAATATCCGCGACCTGGCGCTGTGGGGGTCGCTGATCTTCATTGGCGCCCTGGTCGTCTTTCTGCTGGCGGCCATGTTTCATCGAACAACCGAAAAGATTGTATTTTGGATGATCCGCAAGCTCTTGCCCGTCCGCCTGCAGGAAAAAGTAAGCGCGGTGGCGCTGCGCTTTTTGAGTGGCTTGGAATCGCTGCGCTCACCCCAGGAAGCGCTGATGATCTTCGTCACCAGCGTGGTCATCTGGCTGCTGGAAACCGGCAAGTATTGGTTCGTGATGCACGCCTTCCCCTTTGAAGTCAGCTTTTTCGCTCTGATGCTGATGAACGGCATCGTCAACCTCACCACCACCTTGCCGTCTGCTCCGGGCTATGTCGGCACGTTTGATGCCCCCGGCATTGCCCTGCTGGTGGCTTACGGCGTTTCTCAGGCTGTCGCGGCGGGCTACACCCTGGTGCTGCACGCCGCGCTGTGGTTCCCCATCACCCTGCTGGGGGCTTATTATTATTTTCGCCAACCCTTGCGCTGGGGCAAGCAAATGGAGACGCTGCGCGAGTCCCAAACTGACCAGGATGGAGTGAAAGCATGAACATAGCGATCGTCGGCGCAGGTGTGGGCGGAATGGCTGCCGCATTGGACCTGGTCAAGGCTGGCCACCAGGTGACCATCTTCGAAGCCTCGGATGTGGTCGGCGGATTGGCAGCAGGGTTCAAGGATGAAGGCTGGGATTGGTCGGTGGAGCGTTATTATCACCACTGGTTCACCAGTGATCGCCACATCTTCGCTTTGATTGATGAGATCGGAGAACAAGATCAGGTTGTCATTCCCAGCCCCAAAACCGTGGTCTATTACGAGGGGCGTTTCCACCGCCTCGATTCGGCGCTGGCCGCCCTCACCTTCCCCGGATTCACCTTCCTGGATATGATGCGCTTTGGTCTGGTCACCGCCTACCTGCGCTATGCCGCGCGCTGGCAGGATCTGGAACAGTTCACCGCCCATCAGTGGATGCAGCGCGCCTACGGCCAGCGTTTGTACGCAACTCATTTTGAGCCGCTGCTGATGGGAAAGTTTGGCCCGTATTATCAGCAGGTCACCATGGCCTGGTTTTGGGCGCGGTTCAAAGCACGCACCACCCGGCTGGCCACCTTCCAGGGCGGATTCCAGGCTTTTGCCGACAAGCTGGCTGATACCCTCCGCCAGCGCGGTGTGCTAATCCGCCTCAACACTCCCATCAATCAAATTGCTCCCCTCCCGGACGGTCGTCTGCAACTCTCCCTCGGCACAGAATCTGAGCTGTTCGACCGCTGCCTGGTGACCGTTTCGCCGGGCTTGCTGGCGCGCATGATCCCCGCGCTGGGTGACACCTACCTGAAGGGCCTCCTGGACCTGAAAAGTCTCGGCGCGGTGGTGCTGGTGCTGGCCCTGCGCCACCAGTTGTCGGCTGAAGGGTATTACTGGTACAACCTGCCCAAATCGGCCGGCTTTCCCTTCCTGGCGCTGGTGGAGCACACCAACTTTCTGAAGCCCGAATTTTTTGGCGGCGACCACATCGTCTATTGCGGCGATTACCTCGATCCCCAGCATCCTTATTTCAGCCTGAACAAAGATGAAATCCTGGCTGAGTTTCTGCCCAGCCTGACACAATTCAATCCTAAATTTACGTCGGACTGGGTGCGTAAAAGTTGGCTATTTCGCACCCCCTACGCCCAGCCGGTGCCGTTGGTCAACCATTCGCGCAATATCCCTGATATTCGTACCCCCATCCCTGGCGTATATTTTGCGAGCATGAGTCAGGTATATCCCTGGGATCGAGGCACCAATTTTGCTGTGGAAATCGGTCGCCGCGCCGCGCAGTGGATGCTCGCGGACCGCGGTTAACGACAGAATGTTTCACGGTGAAACCAAATGGTTTTGTGGAAACCAATCCTGCAATATTTAGCCGCAATTGCAGGCTGGGCTTTATGTCCACATGAATCACAAACAAATTCTTCCTCGATTGCCATTTTTTGCTCGAATCTTAAAAATATAATCGCTTATTACTGCCTTTTTTAAGATTCTTTAGCGCATATAACCGTTTTTCACCAACAATTAGCGTATCTCTGTGTTGTTTTTTAGGAATAGGCGCATTAATGCCCCGAATATGTTCTAAAAGAAGGTATTTTTCACTACGAATGGTTTACGAAATTGACAACTGCCTTTTGCAGCCTTTCCACGAAACCAACGTTTAAATGTTTCACAAGACACGCCCCCCTAACGAGAATCTTCTTTCCTATGCACGAAAGACAGGCTTTCTGATCGAATCGCTTCATCACAACGACTACCCCCATATATGGGGGTAGTCGTTGTGCCTTTATCCCATGATTAGGGTTGGGGGTTTAAGATTAGAAATCTTAAAGAATGCTTCCGACGTCCACGCTTAAGATTAGATACCTTAAAGAATGTTTTATTTTTAGAATGACGTAGGGTGATCGAATTGTTCTGCGAATCCACGTGAAGTAGAATATTGATACAAGTTCGGTTACGGGGTCTTCCTCAGCACAGCCGGACATCGCAATTTCATCCTAATAACCCCCTCTGCGCGAAGGCGGTGGATTTCCATCCCACTGCAACTCGATCGGATTTGCGTATTTTACCACAATCACAGAAAGGAGGCATCGTATGAACGCACAACAAGCCTGGCTGGCTGCACTCGGGCAACTGCAAATGGAAATGCCCAAATCATCCTTTGACACCTGGGTCAGCAACGCCGAATTGGTTTCATACGAAGAGGAAACATTCACCATCGGCGTCCCCAACGCCTACGCCCGAGACTGGCTGGACAGCCGCCTCACCAGCACCATCAGCCGCATTCTATCCGGCCTGATGGAGCGCCCGCAGTCGGTGACCTTTTCGGTCACCACCCGCGAAGCCGTTGAAGAGGCGGATGAGAAGGAAGTCCCAGAAGTTGAGGGAATTCGCCCGGTCCAGCCGCGCGCCAACACAAACATCAATGCCCGTTACACTTTCGAAACGTTTGTGGTTGGCGCTTCCAACCGCCTCGCACACGCCGCCTGCATGGCCGTCGCCGAAAGCCCCGCCCGCGCCTACAATCCGCTGTTCCTGTATGGCGGTGTGGGGCTGGGCAAAACTCACCTGCTGCATGCCATCGGCAACGCTGCGCTCCAGCAGGGCCTATCGGTGCTGTATGTTTCCTCCGAAGAGTTCACCAACGACCTGATCAACGCCATCCGCGTTCACAACACCAGCGCCTTCCGCGAGCGCTACCGCCAGTGCGACGTCCTCCTGATTGACGACATCCAGTTCATTGCCGGTAAAGAATCCACCCAGGAAGAATTCTTCCACACCTTCAACACCCTGCACGGTAAGGATAAACAGATCGTGATTTCATCCGACCGGCCGCCCAAGGCGATGGTGACACTGGAAGAGCGTCTGCGCTCGCGCTTTGAATGGGGATTGACCGTTGACATCCAGCCGCCCGATCTCGAAACCCGCATGGCCATCCTGCGCTCCAAAGCCGAGCGCGCCGGTCACGAAGCGCCCAACAGCATCGTTGAGCAAATCGCCCGCCAGGTGCAGTCCAACATCCGCGAGCTGGAAGGCGCGTTGACCCGCGTGATGGCCTACGCCCATCTCAGCGGCATGCCCCTCACCCCGCAGTTGGTCAACACCGCGCTGGTCGATCTTCTCCCGCAGCGCACCGCGGTGGAACCGCGCCAGATCGTGGATGCTGTGGCTTCTTTCTTCGGCGTCAGCAGTGAAAGCATGTTGGGACGCAATCGCACGCGCGAAATCGCCCTGCCGCGTCAGGTGGCCATGTACCTGATGCGCGAGGAAGCCAACGTGTCGCTGCCACAAATTGGCGAAGCGCTGGGCGGGCGCGACCACACCACCGTCATGTACGCATGTGACAAGGTCGCAGACCTGATTGAACGCGACGACCGCCTGCGCCGCCAGGTCATTCAAATCCGCGAACGCCTTTTCGGTCGATCTCAACTGACAGCCTGAGCCAAACCGCCTCGGCTGAAAAACTTCCGCAAACGGGAAATTTGCGGAAGTTTTATTTTAAGTGAGACTATTTTTGATACAGATCTTGCCGCATATGACCATTCGTACTTATAATATCATCACCCAAACGAATAAAAGAGGGACCATGCAAGAAATTCTTGGCAACCACTGGCACCATCTGACGAAAAAGCAGGTCATCGAACTGCTGGACACCAACCTGGAAAAAGGCCTGGACCGCTTCGAAATCAGCCACCGCCAGGCGCGCTTTGGACGCAACGAGCTGGCACCGCAAAAAGGCAAAAGCCCGCTGGTGCGTTTCCTTTTACAATTTCACAACCCGCTCATCTACATCCTGATCATTTCGGCCATCGTCACCGCGCTGGTCAAGGATATCACCGACGCTGCCACCATCTTCGTGGTCGTGTTGCTCAACGGTGTGATCAGTTACATCCAGGAAGCGCGCGCCGAAAAAGCCATCCAGGCGCTTTCACAATCCATGACCACCGAAGCCACGGTGGTGCGCACATCCGGAAAGGTGGAACGCATCTCCGCCGCTGAACTGGTGCCGGGCGACGTGGTGCAGATCAAAGCCGGCGACAAGGTGCCGGCCGACTTGCGCCTGGTGCGCAGCCGCGACCTGCAGATTTCCGAAGCCGCTCTCACCGGTGAATCGCTGCCGGTGGAAAAAAAACCCGACCTCCTCTTTGCCCCAGACACCCCGCTGGCTGAGCGCCGCAACATGGCCTACGCATCCACGCTGGTCACCTTTGGTCAAGGCACCGGTGTGGTCACTGCCACGGGAGAACACACTGAGATTGGACGCATTTCCGCCCTGATTGCCAGCGCCCCGGAGATTTCCACCCCGCTGACCCGCAAAATTGAAGGCTTCAGCCGCATTTTGCTCTACGCCATTCTGGTGCTGGCGCTGGTGTCCTTCGCCATCAGCGTCGGACGCGGCAACCCGGCCGCGGACGCCATGATCGCGGCAATTGCCATGGCGGTCGCGATGATCCCCGAAGGCCTCCCCGCAGCCATCACCATCACCCTGGCCATCGGTGTTTCGCGCATGGCTAAACGCCGCGCCATCATTCGCAAATTGCCGGCCGTCGAAACCCTGGGCAGCGTGACCGTGATCTGCTCGGATAAGACCGGCACCCTCACCCAAAATCAGATGACCGTGCAGCAGATCGCCATTTCGGACGGCACATTCTTCGATGTCAGCGGCACCGGCTACAGCCCGCAAGGGCAAATCAGCCGCAGCCAGGAAGCAATCGAGACCGGGGCTTATCCAGGCATGCGCGAGGTACTGCAGGCCGGACTACTGTGCAACGACTCGCAATTGGAAGAAAAGGATGGCGTCTACAGCGCTCGCGGCGATCCCACCGAGGTGGCTTTGATCGTCTCAGCCGGCAAGGCAGGGCTGGAATTTAACCGCACCAACCAATCCCTGCCCCGCCTGGATGTGATCCCGTTTGACTCACAATACCAATACATGGCCACCCTGCACGACATGGGCGCCGGTCAGCCCCGGCGCGTATATATCAAAGGCTCCACGGAAGCCATTCTCGAGCGCAGCGGCAGCGGGTTGAACGCCCGCGGAGAAGCCATTGCATTGGATGACGGCGCCATCCACGCGCAGGTGGAAGATATGGCCCAGCACGGTTTGCGCGTGCTCGCCTTCGCCTGCATTGATCTTCCTGGCGGCAAGGACACACTGCAGCATGCGGATATCGCCAGCGGCCTGGTGTTCCTCGGACTGCAGGGCATGATTGATCCGCCGCGTCCGGAGGCCATCGAAGCGGTGAAAGCCTGCCAGCGCGCAGGCATCCAGGTGAAGATGATCACCGGCGATCACCCCATCACCGCGGCTGCCATCGCCAGGCAACTGTGCATGCAGCCCAGCGAAGGCGGTGATTGCCAGATGCCCAACGTGCTGAGCGGCAAGGAGCTGGCCGCTCTTTCGGACGACGAGCTCATCGAAGCGGTGAGTAAAGTGATCGTCTTCGCTCGCGTCTCCCCGGAACAAAAATTACGGCTGGTGGAAGCCCTGCAGGTGCAGCATCATATTGTCGCCATGACCGGGGACGGCGTGAATGACGGCCCCGCTCTCAAACAGTCCGATGTGGGCGTGGCGATGGGCATCACTGGCACCGAGGTGGCCAAAGAAGCCGCCGACATGCTGCTCACCGATGACAACTTCAACACCATTCGCGCTGCTGTGGAAGAGGGGCGCGTCATCTTCGATAACCTCACCAAGATCATCGCCTGGACCCTGCCCACCAACCTGGGCGAAGGGCTGATCATCTTGCTGGCGCTGCTGGTCGGTCAAGATCTGCCGATCCTGCCGCTTCAAATCCTGTGGATCAACCTGATCACCGTGGTCGTGCTGGGAACCACCCTGTCCTTTGAACCGGGCGAACCGGGCATCATGCAGCGCCCGCCGCGCCAACCCAACGCGCCCATTCTGAGCGGCATGGTGATCCGCAGGATTGTCATCATCGGTATTTTGATGCTCATCGGCGCTTTTGGGCTGTACGAGATCGAAACGATGGGCGGTTCCAGTCTGGCCACCGCGCGCACCGCCGTGGTCAACGTGGTGGTGTTCATGGAAATCGCCCTGCTGCTCAACTCGCGCTCCATAACCCAGCCGTCCTTGAAAATCAACTTGCTGAACAATCGCTGGATGATCCTAGGCATCATCGGGATGATCCTGCTGCAGCTAGCCTTCACCTATTTGCCGTTCATGAACCGGGTGTTCTTCAGCGCCCCCATCTCGCTCATAGCCTGGGCCGAGGTACTTGGGATCGCCACCTTCACCTTCTTTTTCATCGAATTTGTAAAATGGCTGGAGCGCCGATGGGCTAAGCAGTAACCGCTGGTCCAACTTCGGCCAAACGGTCGAGATATTCTTTGTCTTCCACCTTCAAGAGATGCGGGTTGAACAATTGCGCCGCGCAGAAGATCGCCCCCAGCAAGCCCAGCGCGCCAAAAATCCACGCCGGATTGACCAGCCCGCCCAACCAGCCCGCCAGCGCGGAACCCAGCGGGAAGGTGAACTGGGCAATCAAGCGCCGCACTGCAAAGACCCTGCCCTGTAAATGATGCGGCGTCTGCGCCTGCCAGATGGCCTGGGAATGGGCGTTCATCACCGGGGTGAGTGAATTCATTAGCAACAATAAACCGCAGGTCAGGTACAGCCAGGGGGACAGGCCATATCCCGCCATCAGCAACGAGAAGGCCAGGATCGGAACCACCACCCCGTAAATGCGGCGCTGTTTTAATCCCCCCCACGCGCTGACCGCCACCCCGCCCACTACGCCACCGATGCTGGCCAGTGTGCCCAGCAGAGCCAGCGCCGTTTCATAGGTAAAATCCGCGCCGCCCAATCGGCGGCCAGGTTGAATTTCACCAGCAGCGGTTGGAGCACAAAACTACCGCTGGCGAAATTGATCACGGTAAAAGTCGCCAGCAGCCACAGCATCGGTCTGCGTTTCCAGATATAGACCCCTCCTTCTCGCACATCCGCCCACAGGCTGGTTTTCGCCTTCCCGCCCTCCGCATGCAAATCGGCTCGCCTGGGTGAGGGAATGGTCAGAAAGACAAGAACTGCTGAGGCGAAAAAAAAGGTGACCGCATCCAATGTGATATTGAGCGGAATTCCGCTTTTCATCCCGGCCAGGTATTGTCCCAGCGCGGTGCCCCATTGATTCTGGCGAGCCAGCGTTGGCAGCGAGATGATCCCGGCAGCGATGGCAGGCGATAGGATGCCCGACAACGCCCAGATGGTCTGCATCATGCCATTGGCGCGCGGCAGCAGCTCTTGCGGCACCAGCATCGCGTAGGAAGTGTCAAAGGCGGAGAAATGAAACGCGCTAACCACCGAGGACAGGGCAATCAGCCCGATCAACAACCACAGCTCCAGGCGCCCCAGACTGATCAGCCAGACCATCGCCAGGCTGATCAGACCGTTGACCAAATCCATCGCCATCATCGTCCGTTTGCGGTCGTGCCGGTCAGCCCAGGCGCCTGCCAGCGGTGCGGCAAAAATATTCGGAATGCCAAAGGCGAGCGCGACCGCGGTGAGCGCGAAAGAAAGCTGCGCTTTCTGCTCCGGGGCCGGGTACATCTCCTGGGTTAAGTAGATGGTCATGGCAAAAAAGGTCAGCGCGCTGCCAAAGACCGAGATCGATTGGGTGCTCCACACGAACAAGAAAGTGCGAAAGCCATTTTTGGGCGGGGTATATGGGTCAGACATCCCGATGATTATATATCCGCGGTGCTGGATTGCATACTTAAATCAACTCACTTTCATATTAAAATAATAGCAGTCAAGACACTTTTACCGATTAACCAAACACACAGGACAAAAGGAGATGGACATGGAAGCTTACCGCGTTAAACAGGGGTCCAAGTTTAAGTTGAGCAATTGCGACCCGGATGATCGCAGCGCGTTTGAGGGCAGCAAAGAAGATGGTCAGAAAAAACTTAAAAAATTACTCGAAGAAATGGAACTGCTGCAGGAATTGCTGTACGCCGAACACAAACACCGCCTGCTGGTGGTGCTGCAGGCCATGGATACCGGCGGAAAAGACGGCGTCATCCGGCGCGTGTTTGACGGGGTCAATCCCCAGGGGGTCAAAGTTGCCAGCTTCAAGGTGCCCACCCCCATCGAAGCCGACCACGACTATCTGTGGCGCGTCCATCCACATGTGCCTGGCAAGGGGGAGATCGTCATCTTCAACCGCAGCCATTACGAGCAGGTGCTGGTGGTGCGCGTCCGTGAATTGGAACCTGAGAAAGCCTGGCGGCGGCATTACCGCCAGATTTGCGATTTCGAGCGCATGCTGACCGAAGAGGGCGTGACCATCCTCAAGTTCTTTTTGCACATCAGCAAAGAGGAGCAAAAACAACGCCTGATCGAGCGCATCCAGATGACCGAAAAGCAATGGAAATTCAACCCGGGCGACATTGACGAGCGAAAATACTGGGATGCCTATATGCAGGCCTACGAGGACGCCGTGCGCGAGACCAGCACCCAAAACGCCCCCTGGTATGTCATCCCGGCCAATCGCAACTGGTATCGGGATCTGGCCATCGCCACCATCCTGGTCAAAAAGCTCAAAGAGTTAAAAATGGAGTATCCTCGTCCGGTCGAAAACATTCAGCAATATACAGCCCGGCTGGAATCGGAGGAATAGACGCCCCGCGCAGCGCATGGTATGATACCCCATTCTCAGTTGACTGGAGCGAGTCGATGAAAGCCCAATTCATCCGCATCTTCCTCACCTGCGCCGTCCTGTTCGGACTGCTGCTCCATCCTCGGACAGCGATCGCTCAGGGTCAGATTGAGCTTGAGCGTCTGCAGGTGGATATCTGGCCGGAATACGACCGCCCGGATGTGCTGGTGATCTACCACATCACCCTGGCGGCGGAAGCCAATCTGCCTGCCCGATTGGCGATCAAGATTCCCCGCCTCAGCGGAGCGCCCTTCAACGTCGCCATGCAGGATGTGGACGGATTGTTGTACAACCTGGAATACGCCATCTCCCCGGTCGACGACGATTGGGTACAAATCTCATTTATGACCCCCTCACCGGACATTCAAATCGAGTATTATGACCCCGGTCTGAAGAAAAGCGGCGCCCAGCGCAGTTTTGAATACCGCTGGCCCGCCGAATACACCGTGCGTTCCATGACCATCCAGCTCCAGCGTCCGAACGGCGCTGAAAACATGCAGACCATTCCAGAGATGGGCAGCGGCCGGCTCGGACAGGATGGCCTGACTTATTTCACCGCCGTGGTGGGCCGGGTGGAGGCCGCCGTACCGGTGGTCATCCGCTTCACCTACGAAAAGGCGGACGACACGCTCAGCTCCAAGGCTCAGCCGGTCGAACCGGTGGAAGCGATCAGCGCCAAAGCGCCCGGCCGAACCACTTTCCAGGAGGCTTTGCCGATCATACTGGGCATTTTTGGCGCATTGCTGTTGGCAGCCGGCTTCTTCTGGTACTGGCAATCCAACCGCGACCAAAGCGGCGCATCGCGCAAGCGGCACACCCATCCCGCCGCTTCTCCCGGGCGGAACCATGCCGGCGGCGCACGGACAACAGGCTATTGCCACCAATGCGGCAAAGCAGCCCAGCCCGGAGACGTGTTCTGCCGCGCCTGCGGCGCCAGGCTGAGGAATGAGGGCAATTAACCAACAAGGGCGGGGAACAGTCCCCGCCCTTTTTTTTATATCAACCACGTCACTTATTTATCCGGCGCTCCAGCGTTGATCCAGTTCTTCACCAGCGCCAGCTCTTCGGCGCTGAAGGTGACCGGATGCTGGCTCTCCTGCAGCACAACCAACGGGCTGCTTGCCGCGTCGCCAGGCAGGATCGCTACACCCTGGTTGCCCCCGGCCATCGCATCTTCATAAGAATCCACCGAGTATCCCCCTGCCGCGCCGTGGCAGGCAGCACAGCGGTCTTTGAACAATTGGGCAATCTGCCCATCCCAGGTGAGTGCGCTGACCACCTCTGATTGACCCTCCGCGACCGGCGCGGGGGTCAGGGTGGGGAGCGGCGTGGGAGCCGGTGTGGGCGTTTGAGGCAGAAATATCTCCTGTTTCTCCGTCAGCGGCGGGATGGTTTCGATAGCCGAATCCTCAACCGTCACGAACGCGACCACCCCAACCAGCGAAAGCGCCACAAACACCGCCGAAACCGGCACGAACACCTTCATGCGCTTCTTCTTGACCTCGGGCGCCAGGGGCGGTTGTTGCTCGCCGCTCTCCATCTCCTCCAGTTCCAGGGCATGCTCTTCTTCCATCTCGTGATGTTTGAGCTTGCCGTTGATCATCGACAGATTTAGACCGCGCAGGTGAACATTGTAAAAATGCCAGACGATGATCGCCAGCGCCGCCAGGATGGCCTCGTAGCCGTGGATGGCTTTGGCTGCCGGGATGAACACCCCGGGCAGGATCTTGGCGGTGGCAATTGGATTCCACAACATGAAACCGGTGATGCCCATCACCGCCGTGCCCCAGATCATCGCCCAGTACTCGGCCTTTTCGGTGAAGTTGTAGCGTTTCATGCGCGGCGCCTGTTTGCGGATCCCCAGATTATAGAGGAACATTTGCAGCGCGTCCGTGGCATCCTTAACCTCGGGCAGCATGCTCCATCCGACCCGCCGGACATACATCAGGTAGAACAGATAGACAATGTGGTAAATGGTCTCCAGCATCATCAGGGTGGCAGCGATGCGGTGGATGACGCGGATGGATTCGATCCCGCCGTACAGCGCCACCACCCACTGGGCAAACGAATTGAGCGGGAATTTCTGCGCCAGACCGGTGATCGCCAGCGTGCCAAAGGAGAGGATCAGCAGCAGGTGTTCGATGCGGCGAGCGATATCAAATCGGGTGTATGTTTTATGTGCGCTCATCGCTCATTCCTCCTTCGCTTCGTCATCCGCTGGGGCTTCCGCTGCGGCTTCCGCCGGGGCTTCCGCTGCGGCTTCCGCCGGGGCTTCTATCGGAGTCTGTGTTG
Source organism: uncultured Anaerolineaceae bacterium (assembly GCA_964496705.1). Classification (GTDB taxonomy): domain Bacteria; phylum Chloroflexota; class Anaerolineae; order Anaerolineales; family Anaerolineaceae; genus CAZCBJ01. Next base: position 16,007 of record CAZCBJ010000044.1, read on the forward strand.
CGGCTTCCAGCGGAGCTTTCGCTGCGGTTTCCTCTTTACCAGCTCCAGGTTTTTGGCGCCGGAAGAAGCGGCGATAAGCGTCGCTGGCCACAAAAACCAGCATCCCGCCAATCACCGTTGGAATGAGTATTTGATAGATCAGGCTGACGTAATACACCAGCGGGGCATGCTTGGGGCTGGGGATGTAATGACTCAACCATGAGTCGGGGAAGTTGGAGCCGATATTCGGATGGCAGCGCTCGCAGGTCTTCTGGATGTTGGCTTTGACATGCAGTCCTTTTTGCGGATCGTCAACGCTGTAAATGGCATGTATCCCATGGCAGTCGTAGCAAACCGGCTTGTTGGTCATCTCATCCGGCGACTGATGCTGGTACAGCGTGGTGGTGGTGCCGTGAAAATCGGCCACATAAGTGTTCAACACCGCCGTTGACAGGTCGTACTTCGCCATCACCGTTTCGTCGGTGTGGCAACTGGCGCACAAATTGATGGAGCTCAGCCGGAATTGCGCGGAGGTCGGGTCGCTGATTTTATGCACCCCGTGGCAATACGTGCAGGTGGGCACGTCCGGGTTGTTCTCAGCCAACACTGCGCTGCCGTGAACGCTGGCGGCATACTCATTAAAGATGCCGCTGTGACAACTGGCACAGGTACCCGGAATCTTCGCCCGTTCCGAAGCCAGCAGGTTGCCCTGGTCATCCTTTACCTGCCCCTGGACGTGCGGGTTGTGGCAGTCGGCGCAGGTGGGGGCGTTCTTGTCGCCCGCCAGAAGCAGCTTGGTGTGCATGCTGTCCTGCACTTCAGCGAACTGATTGGGATGGCAGGTCTTGCAACTTCCCTGATATTCCAGGGTGTAGTCGCGGGCAGTCTGCGCCGCCACAGCCGGATGGGGGTATGCAGTGATGTCGGTGTGGCAGATGATGCAACTTAACGCAGCGTGCGCCGAGCCGCCATAAACAGCCGGATCCACCGTGATGGACAACGCATCCCCGTTGGGTAAGGTCATCGTCCGGCCTGCTTCCGCGTGGCAGGCCAGGCAGGTTGCGTTGGATACCTGCCCCTCAGGCGCAACCGGCGGGAGCGCAGCCGGCTCGCCAGGGGCAGAGGCCTGCGCCGGGCGGCCCAGCAGCCCCAGGCCGATCAGCCCCAGCGCAGCCAGCGCCAACAGCCAGCCCAGGCGGGGTGAATAAGGAATTATTCTGCTCATACGAACTCCTCATCAGGGGAATGTACCAACAAGCTGAACATGTGAATTATATCGCAATCCTGCGCCGATAAAAAAGACCCGCCGGTGTGAACCGGCGGGTCACGGTTTGGGTGATGATGATACGGATTGCTCCGTCAGCGGTCGGTCAGTTGCCGAACCAGTTGTTGCTCAGCATCCAGCGCGCATCCGTCAGAAGCATATCCGCTGCGTCAGCGGTGATCATCTTGCCCCGCTGCGCCTTGACCAGGGTGATGAAGGCGGTGAGTTTCAATGCGGCGGTCTTGGTGCTCTTGGTCTTGTAGATGGTTTCCAACAACGACTTCAACGCACTGTAAACGCCCGCGCTCTTGATCTTCCCTTCGCTATAGTAGCGATCCACGTCGTTCATCAGGCTGGTCGTGGTTGCGCCCACCTTGAAGGTCACCGACTTGGTGGACACATTGCCGGCCTTATCGGTGGCGGTCACCACCAGGGTGTGATTGCCGGCCATGTAGTTGTAGAGGTTGATGCTCTGACCGTTGTTCACACTAACATTGTCCAGCTTGGCCGTCACGCTCAACACGCCCGCCGGGGTATCCGTGGCGCCGAAATTCAACACCAGCGGATCGCTGTGCAGGTAGGTGCTGGCGGTCGGCGCGGTGATGGTGATGACCGGTCCTGCGGTATCGGTGATGAAGTTCAGACGCCCTTCGATCGCCGGCGACACCGTCCCCTTGAAGGTCAGGTAATCAATCACCGCATCGCGCACGTAGAACTGGGTATCGGCAACGATCTTGTTCAACGGCCACAGCGTCACACCGCTGTTGTTGAAGTTGCACGAGCCAGCCGCCAGGTAGTTCACCGTCGAAACGCGGTAGTAGGTGCTGGCATCGCTGAAGTTCACCTCACGCGTCTCGTCGCCGTCCTTGAATTTCAGCGAAACCACATAGCTCTTCGCCGGATCGTAGGCCGCCGGGTAGAGATCGTTGTAGGTGATCTGACCGCCGGCGTTGATGTCGAGCATGCAGGTGGTGTAGTAGGAGTAACCGCCGTAGCCGGCAACATACTTGTAGTAGTAGTAGTTGCGGTAGGCGCGCTCCAACACCGCCTTCAACTGCGGCCCGTTCATCTCCATCACCACCAGCGAGTTCTCGTAGGGCATCAGGGTGAACATGTCCGAGACCTTGAGCGATACCGGATACGGGCCGGTGGTCGCCACCGCCCGGTTGCTCATCGCCCCCGACAGGTGGAAGTCCACCGGGATGCTGTTCTTGGTCTCCAGCTCATACACCGCCGCGTCAGCCTGCAGGTTGGCGCCGTTGGTCTCCTGCGTGTAAGCCTGCAATGCATCAATCGCGACCGTCGTCTGCCCGACCACCGTGTTGTTATAGGTGTTGAACATCGCGATGTAGGGATCGAGCATAGTCTTGATGGTGGTATCTTCGGCCACACCGCTGCCCACCGAGATGTACTGCCCGGCGCGCGAGACCACCTCATAACCGCCGCCCGGTTTGGCCATCAAGCCGATGAAGATCTCGCCCAGGGTATTGTTATACCGGTGGGCGTGGTTGATGATCACCGGAACACCGTCCGGATCCACCACAAAGGTGGGCAGGTACTTGTAGTTGCCGAAGCCAGAGGCGGGGTTGGTGTGGCTGTGCCCGCCGATGATCGCATCCAGCCCGGTGACCGTGGCAGCCATGTTGGTGTCCACATTGGCGTCCACCTCGACCGATTTGGGATCTTCGGTGAAGCCGATGTGGGTCAGCGCAATGACCACGTCGTTGGTGCCGCGCAGCGCATCCGACAACTCCTGCGCTTTGGACAGCGGATTGGTGAAGGTCAGGCCGGGGATGTTGCTGGGCAGCTCGTAGTTGGGGATGCGGTGGTTGCCGATGCCCAGAATGGCCACCTTGATGCCGCCCACCGTCTTCTCCACATAATCCTTGACATTGGCAGCAGCCAGCCCGTAGGAGCCGTCGTCTTTCACATTCGCCTGCAGCAACGGGAAGGTTGCCTGCTCCAGGACAGTCGTGAACACCTTGTTGCCGAAGTTGTACTCGTGGTTGCCCAGGGTCATGGCGTCATAGTTCATCGCGTTCATGACCTTGATCAGCGGGGCAATCTTCATCGCCGAGTCGGTGATGGGCGTGCCATCTGCAGCGAACCCTTGCGGCGCGGTCTTGAAGTAGAACGAGAAACCATCGCCCTGGATGTTGTCGCCCGAGTTGAGCAGCAGCGTGCGATCGGGGTTGTAGGCGCGCTCCTCTTTGATGATCGTGGCCAACTGGGTGTAGCCGACAAAGCTGCCCTTGTACAGGTTGCCGTGCATGTCGTTGTGGTGCAGGATGGTCAGCGGGATGATCGGATCGATGCCAGGATCATAGGTGTCGTCACCCAGGCGGGTGATGCGCCCATCCCGCGCGCCGTTGTAGGGAGCCCCGGCGGTGTAATTGGCGGTGACCCAGGCGTTGACCTGGTCGAGCATGTCGCCCCAGTAGGTGATGTTTTTCATGTACTTGAAGGCGTAGAAGTTGTCCTGTCCGGCCGGCGCCAGAAATTCGTTGGTGCCCACCCGATAGGTCTTCTCCAAATCCAGCGGTTGACAAACACCGCTGACCTTGTCGATTACACAGGGATCGATCGCACCCCACGACCAAGAGCGGAAAGTCGTCGGCGTGGGCCAGACCCGATAGTTATAGAATGAGTAGCGAACACCAGCCGGCTGGATGGCGCCTTTGGACAAGGATGCCGCCTGGTTGAGCAGCTCCAGGATCTGCGCCCCGGTCATTTCGCCCACCACGGTCTGATTGCCGAAAGGCAGGATGTTATACATCATCCCGTAGGTCAGCTTGCAGGGGTAAACCGCGCAGGCGATGTCCGCGCGCAAACCACCCGAGTTGTTGAACACCATGTCCACATCATTTTCCGGGAAGGCATCCGCGTTGAGCTGATTGTAGATGGCGTCGTTGACAAAGTAGCCCATCAGTGAATCGCCGTCGTAATTGCGCGCGATGGGCACGTTGGTCCAGCCGATTTCCTGATTGATCAGCGCCTGGTATGCCGGATCACTATTGTAGGATGTGATCAGCGCATCGACGGCGGCATCCACCGGATCAGCCGCGCCGGTGGGAACAAGCGTGAAGCTCCAATTGACTGAAATAGCTCCAGTCGGCTGCACGGTGATGTTTGCGCGGCCAACTCTGCGTCCATTGTTCGCAGCCTGCACGATTGCAGTTGAACCTTCCATTGTTGCACTAGCAAGACTCGTGTGGCTATGGCCGCCGATGATCAAATTGGCAGGTTTTCCTGCGGTGTTGAGCTTTTTTGCCAGGGATTGATCGCCGTAGATGGGAATGCCGTAGCCGTAACCACCGTCGCCGAAACCCAGGTGGCTGAGGATGACGATCACATCCGCCGCAGCTTTGACCGTGTCGTAGTAACGCAGGACCGACTCATACGGGTCCTTGAAGCACAACCCCTCGGTGGCAGCCGGGATGGTGATGATCGGTGTCTCCGTGCTGGTCACACCGATGAAGCCCACAGTGACCGTATTGGGCGCCGTGCCAATGGTCTTGATCTCATAAGGCGCATCCACAAAGGATGGTTTCTCCCATCCAGCCGTGGCGCAGTTGCCGGTGTTGTTGACTACGATGTTGGCAGAGACATAGGGGTAGGTGGCTTCACCGACACGAGCAGCCAGCACATCCTTGCCCCAGTCAAATTCGTGGTTGCCGAAGGTGGCCACATTGTAGCCAATCGCATTGAAGGTGGCAATGGTCGGCACACCTTTCTGGATGTTCGAAAGCAGGCTGCCCTGCATCTCGTCGCCCGCGTCCACCACCAGCACCTTGTCCGCGCCAACCGCTGTGCGCACATTGTTGATCACCTGTGCCATGCGCGCCGCGCCGGGGTTGCTGCTGCTGCCGCCCGACCTCCACTCCAGTTGCCCGTGGAAGTCGTTGGTGTGCAGGATGGTGAAGGTGACCGGCACAGCCGGCAGCGCGCTGGCTGGCTGACTGGTGGCCGGGCTGAAGAACAGCGAAAACACAATGACAAGCGCAGTGAACAGCGTCATTGCTTGCCGGAAATATCTTGAAATCATATTCCCTCCGAACTTGATATATTTTTTGATTTTGTGAAAATTGATTTGGAATGGAAAAACGTACGGTGCTTCCAGGTTGAACTCAGTTTCTGAATTTTTGGACCTCCTCTCCCGAAGGTTTGTCCTCCCGTAACCATTTCTGATTGATTTGTGTTGACAATTTCATCCCACCTTACAAATCTGTAAGTATTATACTGCGATGAATGCCGTTTGAGTCAACCCAATTCTTAAAATTTGCGAAAATCCGTCGAAGAGGCGGTTGTCGGTGATCGGTTGTCAGTTGTCAGTTGTCGGTTGTCGGTCCTTGGTAAGCAGGTTCAATACAAAAAAGGCTGGCGCGAGGCCAGCCTTTCCGGAAATCCACTGCGAAAATCAAGCCGGTTGACGGGCTCCAACCCGACCAAACAGGTGACAAAAGATCGTGCCCAGCCACACGCTGCCCAGCATACTGACCGCCGCTGAGAAAATCCAGCCGATACAGGGGATCAGCGCGCCCAGACCAGAGACCAGCCCGATCAACATCCCGCCGAACAGACCCGCCAGGATGTTCACCAACCAGGCGGTGAAGTAATCCCCGGCATTCGAGAACGCCAGCCGGAAAATCTCTGCGATTTGAAAACAGGCGCCCAATGTGCCGGTGCGCGCGAAATGCACCTGGATGGCCGGGAAAAGCAGCGAGAACAGGATGATGTAGATGACCCACAGCGCGAAGAGCGCCAGATAGATCCCCGCGCTGATCACGCCCAGGATGGTCTGCACATCCTGGTTGCCAACCAACAGCGGGATGATGACCAGCGCCAGCGGCAGGATGAACAGCAGCATCCCCGGCAGCATGTACACGAAGCCGGCGAACGCGATGATCAGGCCGTCCACAAACTTTTTTCCCAGGTCATCCCAGTCCGGCAGCGGGAGCGCGCGCCCCTCGCTCACACGGCGGATGATTTCCACCATGTAGCCCGTCCAGGCAAAATTCAAGATCGGCACCAGGGCGATCAGCACGCCGAGACCCAGCTTTTTGAGCCAATCCTGGTCCTCAAACGCAAACGTGAATGATTTTCCAACGTCCATGCGAACCTCCAGTTCGAAGATGTGTCTACCATGATATACGCAAGAAATCCCGCCGGGTTGCGGGATGTATTTTAATGGGCTTTTTCATGATAAATGTTCAATGTCCTTTCGCAACGGTAATATCCAAGAGAGACCCTTCGCCCCTTCGGGGCTCAG
>CAZCBJ010000045.1:0-22472 GCA_964496705.1 uncultured Anaerolineaceae bacterium
GGTCACCTGGCGGCAGAAGATCTGCCCCGTGTGGTCGAACTCGGGCACGTCGAAGCGCGTCCCGCGCCCAAAGGCATCGCGCCAGATGAAGAACACCTCGTAAATGGTGCCCAGCGCGTTGATCTCGAACTCGTAATAGCAATCGCCGCCATCGATGAAGATTTCCATGTCGTTCTCTTGAAAGATGACCGCGTCCCGCTGGGTATGGCTGGCGGCCAGGTGAGGCTCCTCCACCCAGAAGCCCACGTAGAGGTATTTCTCATCCCACAGCGCAGCCATGCGCGTGTCGTAGAAACCGGGCGCGCCGCTGGTCATATCCACGAAGCGCGGCGATTTCGGAGCGCGCTGCCAGGCGGGCTTATCCAGCCGGCCGTCGATGTGCAGCGGTTCAGGCGCGCGGAAGGCGGTGTAGCGGGCGATGTCGGCGTCGGTGAAGGTTTCAGGCATGGTTAATCTCCTTTATTTTTGGATCATTCGCCAGGCCAGCACGCCCGCCAGCGCCAGCCCCAGCAGCCAAATGACGATGATCACCGCTGCGGCCGCGCGGCTGCGCGGTTGACCTGAAGCGAGGGTCTCTTTGGCTTTGGCGCGGCATTCAGCCATGACTTCGGACGGGATCAGGCGCAGCGCCAGCATCACCCCCAGCGGTACGATCACCAGATCATCCAGGTAGCCCAGCACGGGGATGAAGTCGGGGATCAGGTCGATCGGGCTGAAGGCGTAGGCGGCCACCGCGGCGGCAAACAATTTGGTATACCACTTGACCCGCGGGTGGCGGTAGGCCAGGTAGAGCGCGTAGGTCTCGGCTTCGAGCTGTTCGGCGCGCTCTTTCCAGCGCTCAAGCAAGGGGGGCATGCGCATAAGTCTATATGGAACGATGGTATATGTCAATTGAAGAAAAGTGTTTGTTCACGCGAATACGGTATTCGGAATTCTGCTGCGATCTATTCGATCCTTGCGATGTGATTTCACAAAAGGTTTTGCGACTGGAGTGCAAGGTAGAAATAATAAAAAGCTTCGGGAATTGTTTTCTTGAGTTTATTCAATTTGTTGAAGGCTGGATTGGAAATTCCCCAGGAGGATAGTTCTTGAGTTTTGTTAAAATGGGTAATTTGGTCTATCTCTTGTCGAATCAATGCGGTCAGGTAGGCTGCCTTGGCTGCACAGAGAATGGCTGTGTCAAGGGTGAAAATTCCCGAACTCACAAAAGCAGTCATTTTCCGAATGCCATACATGAATTCAACATACTCCGGATTGGAAATCCCGGGCCGAGTGCCGATCAAAATTGATGTAGAAAACGTGTCCTGCAAGATATCTTTGGAAGACAAATCCGTTAATTGACGATATGCCAGCTCTTGCTGGGCAATGCGAGAATAGGTGCGACGAACGAGGCCAATGTCATTGACCTGATCAAAAAGAAGTGCAATATCGAACAACTGCTTGACAATTTCAAGGTCTCTACCCTTTCCATACGGAATGCCCGTAGTGTGTGGAGCGAATGCAGTCAGTTTATCCCCGAGCAGACACTCCAGCGCTGGGCAGAAAACTCTTGTTGGTTGACCTTCCAGTTGAAGTAAGGGGGATTGGATTTCAACCGCTATTTACTGTGGATATAAGGATTTTTCATACAGCAAGTCAAGCATGATATGGCTTTCTTTTTCTTGAATTGCGCTTTGAAAATAAAACCGAAAATGCTGTTTGGGAAGCTCGCCTGGGCGTTTGCTCTCCTCGATACGGTGGAAAATTCCTCCTTGCATTACACTATGAAAACTCTGATCCAGGTTTACCTGTTCCGGCAGCACGATGTCAACATCTATTGAAAACCGATGTAGAGAATTCAGCAACAAGAGTAGAGAGGTTCCCCCCTTGAAAATAAATTCCAAACCCGTTGTTTGCAAACTCTCAACCAGGATCAATGCCATGATCATCTTCTCTATCTAAGATTGGATCTCTGCCTGGGGATATCTCCCGGATGCCCATGATCCATTTCTTGCTGCGCGATTGTGCAGATATCACCGCACATCCTCCATCCAGGCGGATAAATTGACCTCGGTCTGCGCGTTCAGAAAATACTTCAATCTCCCGGCAACCTTCCGGAGTCCGGCGTAACGAAAGAGGGTTTTTGGATTAATCCAATACGTCCTGAACGCGTTTTCAAAGATATGGATCATTTCCTGTCCCTGAAAAGCGGGAAATAGATGCTCGTCGGAAAAAATATCCACCAATATTTTCTCCAACTTGGCAATTTTCAGGCAGTCGATTCTCAAAGTGGGCGCCTGGGTCAAGAGCTTGATGATCAGGATGCTCTGGGATAAATGCATCACATATCTCTCGAGGGTGATGCGGTCAGGTTCCCAGAAAACCTGATAAGCGGCAGCCTCTCTCAAATAATTGAACACCGATTCGCATGCGTCTTTTTCCACTTCTATAACCATTTGCCCTTTAACTGGTTGATGGAGCATGAATTCGTGCAAAAGACTCGTCTCCCAGATTGAGTGGCGCGTGTAGGGAAACTGTCTGCGTATGTCCATAGCCAACGCTTGAGCAGTTCCAGATAGCCGGGGGGAAAACTGTCTTTTGGCAGGCGTTGCTGAGGCTTTCGGCAAGGCATAGATGCCGGCGCCAATCGGCAAGAGGATTCCATTCTGTCCCCCAAAGTACAGCGCTCGCCGAAAAGCCTGCTCGGTCAGAGCGGGATCACGTTGGCGCAAAAAGTCGCGTAACTCATTTTTGCCGATAATTTCCCGCGCGCCAAATTGCGCTCGCATCTCAGAGATTGAAAAATTTGTCTGGTGATCATCCATTGCATGGAACCTTTCATTGTCGCAGATCGTCATTTAACTTAAATTAGTGACGATTTGCGAAACAGGTAGAGTATGTCACACTCTGGGCGAAAGGTCTTAGCGACTTTTCGTGGATTTGGAATATGGAATCTGGAGTTAATTGTCCGTGAAGGTTTACGAGAAAATTATCCCCTCCGGCGGCACCGCGTCCGGGCTTTCAAAATGGGCGGTAAAGCAAGGCGCGCCGCGCAGCGGTTGGCCGGAGAGGGCCGTGGCGGCCAGGGCGCGCAGCTCCTTGGGCCAGATGGGCAAGGTTGCCAGCCGCTCCAGCGCAATCCAGACCGGGCGCTGGGCATCCGGCGCCTCCAGGCGCGGCTCAAGTTCAGCGGAAATGGGATGAGCGTACAGGTACACTTCCAGGTAATACGCCGGGCTCGGATCATCCTCACCCGCCGCGTCGTAATCCTGCGCCAGGATGAACTCGCGCAGAAATGCGATCCCGCTGGCGCGCACCGGGATGCCGGTCTCTTCCAATACCTCGCGCTCGGCGCAGGTGAACAGGCCCTCACCCGGCTCCAGCCCCCCGCCCGGCAGCCGCCAGCCGTCGCCTGGCTGCTGCGGCTCCATCAGCAGCAGGCTGCTCTGATGAATGACCACCACGCGGGTGCGGATGTTCTGGTAAATGTTGTGGCTGAAGAGATCCACGGCGCTCACTCCATCAAAGAGCGCAGCGGGGCAAAGCTGAAACGATGCAGCAGGCAGGGGCCGGCTTCGCGCAGCGCGCGGCGGTGGGCGGCGGTGCCGTAGCCCTTGTGACGGGCAAAGCCGTAGGCGGGATACTGCCCGTCAAGCTCAGCCATCAGCGCATCCCGGGCGGTCTTGGCCAGCACCGAGGCGGCGGCGATGCTCAGGCAGCGCGCGTCGCCGCGCACCAGCGCAGTCTGCGGGATGGATACGGCGGGCAGGCGCAGCGCGTCGATCAGCAGGTGCTGCGGGACGGGCTGCAGAGCTTCCAGCGCGCGCTGCATCGCCAGGCGGGTGGCGCCGAGGATGTTCAGCGCATCGATTTCCTGGCTGGAAGCCAGCCCCACCGCCCAGGACAGTGCGGCCGATTTAACCTCAATCGCCCAGTGCGCGCGCTGCGCGGGGGTCATCTGCTTTGAATCGCGCACCCCGCTCAGGCGCTGCAGCAGCCGCGGATCGGGCGGCAGGATCACCGCCGCGGCAGCCACCGGTCCCGCCCAGGCGCCTCGCCCGGCTTCGTCCAGCCCGGCGGTCAGCAGCCCCTCCTGCCAGAGCGGCAGCTCGCAGCTCAGATCGGGAGATTGTCTCACTCCCACTCGATTGTCGCCGGCGGCTTGGTGGTCACGTCATATACCACGCGGTTGACGCCTTTGACCTCATTGACGATGCGGTTGGCCACGCGCGCCAGCAGCGCGTGCGGCAGGTCGGCCCAATCAGCAGTCATGAAATCCTCGGTGGTGACCGCGCGCAGGGCGACGGCCTCCTGATAGGTGCGCTGGTCGCCCATCACGCCCACCGAGCGCACGGGCAGCAGCACCGCGAAGGCTTGCGAGATGATCCGCTCCCCGTCCGTCTGGCGGCGGTTGAGCAGCCCGGCAGCGGTCAGTTCGGCGGTAAAAATATCGTCGGCGGCGCGCAGCTTTTCGACACGCTCCGGGGTCACCTCGCCCAGGCAGCGCACCGCTAGTCCCGGGCCGGGGAAGGGTTGGCGCCAGACCAGCTCAGCAGGCAAGCCCAGCGCTTCGCCCACCGCGCGCACCTCATCCTTGAACAGGTAGCGCAGCGGCTCAATCAGCTCGAACTGCAAATCGGTGGGCAGCCCGCCCACGTTGTGATGGGTTTTGATGCGCTCAGCTTTGCTGCGGTCCGGCGCGCTGGATTCGACCACGTCGGGGTAAATGGTGCCCTGAACGAGGAACTTGGGCTTCCCCAGGCGGGCAGCCTCTGCCTCGAAGATGCGGATGAATTTCTCGCCGATGATGCGGCGCTTGTGTTCCGGTTCGCTCACCCCCGCCAGCGCAGTGAAGAATTCGCGGGCGGCATCCACCGGAATGAATTCGGCGCCAAGAGTTTGGCGGAAGGCGCGCACCACCTGCAGCGCTTCACCCTGGCGCATCAGGCCGGTGTCCACGAACACCGCGGCCAATTGCCCGCCGACCGCGCGGTGCACCAGCGCGGCGGCCACGCTCGAATCCACCCCGCCGCTGACCGCGACCAGCACGCGCCCGTCGCCCACCTGGGCGCGGATGCGCTCGACGGACTGCTGGATGATTGACTCCGAGGTCCAATCCTGCCGGACGCCGCAGATATCCACCACAAACCGGCGCAGGATTTCGCGTCCGCCGGGGGTGTGGTGCACTTCGGGATGGAACTGCACGCCGAAGCGGCGCGTCTGCAGATCGCCGATGGCGGCCACCGGGCTGTTGGCGCTGCGCGCAAGAATGATGAAACCCGGCGGCGGCTGCTCGATGCGGTCGCCGTGCGACATCCACACCGGCTGGACGCCGTCAGGCAGCAGCGGGTTGGAGCAAATGGTCTCCACGCGGGCGTGCCCGTATTCGCGGTGGGCAGAGGAAGCCACGCGCCCCTGCAGCGCCAGGGTCAGCGCCTGCATGCCGTAACAGATGCCCAGCACCGGCAGGCCGGATTCAAGGATATAAGGCAGGATGTGCGGCGCGCCCGGCTCATACACCGAGGCCGGACCGCCGGAAAGAATGTAGCCCGCCGGCTGCAGGGCCTGCACCTGATCGGGCGGCGCATCCCAGGGGAACAGCTCACAATAGACTTGCAACTCGCGCACACGGCGCGCAATTAACTGGCTGTACTGCGAACCGAAGTCGAGAATAGCTATCGCGTTGCTCATGGCGCGGTTAATCGGCAAAGATGATCTGGTCGTCGTCCATCGATGTGATGCAGACCAGCGATTCGATGGGCACGTTGAGGGGCTGCAGCGTCCTGCGTCCGCCCTCGAAAATTTTCTCAATCAGCGCACCGATACCCACCACGCTGGCGCCGGCGGCGCGGGTGAGGCGCACCAGGCCGAGGATGGTCTCGCCGGAGGCAAGGAAGTCGTCAATGATCAACACCCGCTCACCGTCGCCGAGGAAATCCGGCGAAACGATCAGCTCAATCATGCGCCCCTTGGTGTGCGAGGGCGCGGTGGTCAGGTAAACCGTCTCGGGCATGGTGATGGGCTTGCTCTTGCGCGCGTAGACCACAGGCAGGTTGAGGTGCATGGCGGTCATCACCGCCGGGGCAATGCCGGAAATTTCAGCGGTGAGCACTCGCGTGGCGCCCACACCGGCGAAGAGGCGGGCAAATTCCCGGCCGCAGATTTCCATCAAGACCGGGTCCACCTGATGATTGATGAAGCTGTCCACCTTGAGGATGCCGCCGCCCAGATTTTTACCTTCTTTGAGGATGCGCTCTTTCAACAATTGCATGACTGCCTCCGGCTGCCAACTATTGGCTGATTTTACACCCAATCAGCCTTTATCGGGAGTAGGGGCGGGTCTGGGTGGAGGAGGAATTGGGTGATTGCCAGCACAGACCCGCCCTTACCAAGTGGGTCTGGGTGGAGGATCAACTGGGTGATTGCCAGCACAGACCCGCCCTTAGCAGAGCGGGTCTGGGTGGAGGAGGAATTGGGTGATCGCAGGCACAAACCTGCACGTACGGGTCGGCGCACTCAGGCTTGGCGTTTGAGATGGATTCTCAGGGCTCGACCGGATAGCCTTTGGCCGCCCAGTCGAGGACCCCACCGGACATGCTGGTCACGTTGGTGAAACCAGCCTGCAGCAGGATGTCGCGGCCGGTCTGGCTGCGGTTGCCGGAACGGCAGTAAACCACGATCGGCTGATCTTTGGGCACTTCACTGAGCCGGTTGGGCAACTGGTCGAGGGGGATGAGCGCGGCGCCGGGGATGCGAATCTGGTTCCATTCTTCGGGCTGGCGCACATCGAGCATGAAATAACCCGCTTCGCGCAGCTCAGCAGCCTTGCTGACCGGTATGCTCAGGGGCAGGGTGGTCGCAGCCTGCTGGGTGGCAGCGGGAGGGGCCTGGACGGCTGCTGCCGGGCTGGTCGGCTGGCAGGCGGAAAGCCCCACCGATAATATCAATATAACCACCGCCAGGAGCAGTGTGATCCGCAGCGATGGTTTCGAGATTGTGATCTTCATGGTGAATTCCTTTCCAGCTTTTTGGATGCAATTTTACTGAAAAAGTTGCAAAACCGAAAGATAAATATGATAAATCTCATATAAATAGTATGATATACTCTGCCCCACACAAAAAAATTCATGGAGGATGGAAATGCTGCCATCGTTCTTATTATCCCTGCGCGAAGGCCTGGAAGCGGCCTTGGTCATCGGTATCATCCTGGGCGTTCTGCGCAAAATCAACCGCCCGGTCTTGATCCCGGCAGTCTGGCGCGGCGCCGGCATCGCCGCACTGGTTAGCCTGATTGCAGCCCTGCTGCTGAGAGCGCTTGGCGTGGAATTCGAAGGCAGGGCGGAAGAAATCTTTGAGGGCTCCGCCATGCTGCTGGCAGCCGGGCTGTTGACCTGGATGATCTTTTGGATGCGGCGGCAGGCGGGGTCGCTGCGACAAGAGCTGGATAACAATGTTCGCCAAGCGGCCTCACACAACGGCGCGTGGGCGGTGTTCGGGTTGGCCTTCGCGGCGGTGGTGCGCGAGGGCTTGGAATTGACGCTGTTCCTGTACGCGGCAGGCATGAACGCCAAACCCGGTCAGGTGCTGCTCGGTGCGTCCGCTGGCCTGCTGGCGTCCGCCGGGCTGGGTTACCTGTTGTTCAGATCCACCGCCCGGCTCAACCTAAAAACGTTCTTTGCCGTGACCAACGTGCTGTTGGTTCTCTTTGCCGCCGGCTTGGTCGCACATGGCATCCACGAATTCAACGAAGCGGGGCTGATCCCGCCCGTCATCGAACACGTCTGGGACGTGAATCCGGTTTTGAACGAGAAATCTGTGTTCGGCTCCCTGCTGGCGGCTCTGTTTGGCTATAACGGCAATCCATCCCTGAGCGAAGTGGCCGGATATCTGGCTTATTTTCTAATCCTGGGCATCAGCCTGCATCCCGCCGCATCAAGGCGCAAGACCGCTCCGGCTGCAGGTTGACGCGCGAGCTTACCGGGAAATTTCCAGGCGGAGTGTGGCGATCTCCCACGCGCGCAGGTTCAGCCGCACCTTGCCCGCCTTGATTTCCAGCGGGCGGGGCTGGCGTTCGAGCAGGTTGGTCTGTGCCACGGCGCGAACATTTGCCGGCAGGCGCACCTCCACCGCTCCACCTTCCCCGCGAAACTCGACCAGGCGCAGGATCAGCGCGTCGCCGCGCTCGGCGGGTTTGCTCGCCGCCAGGCAGGCGCAGCGGCTTTCCACCACAGGCTGTTCGGGCAGGTCTGCCCGGCCCGCGACGGCCAGCAGCCCGGCATTATAGTTGTGCGCCTCCGGCACCACCGGGCTTGCGGCAAACGGCTGGTTATAGCTGGCGACGGCGAAATCGAAGTCATGCGGCCCGGCGTCGCGCATGCCGTCGTAGTCGGTCATGGTGTAATTTTCCGGCTCGTGCAGGTAGGTGGGCACCGCCGGACTGCGCAGCAGACTGAGCAGGATCACCTCGCCCTGCGGATGGGTTTCAATTTTGTAGGATGGGGTGCCAGCGTTGAACAGCGCCACGCTCATCCCTTCAGCCTCCACCCCGGCCCAGTTGGACGCCGGCCAGTCGCCGTTGGCCGCTGCCCAGCCGAACCAGGGCTGATAAGGCGGCCGTTCGAGCATGCCGAAGGGCACCTCGTAGATATGCCGCCCGCAATCGGGCAGCGGAAAGGCAGCCCGCAGGCGGTGGTTGAAGGTGTCCCAGTCCACATGCAGGGTGAAGTCCAGGCGGTCCAGGCCCTGCACCAGGCTCAGGCTGAGCCGGGCGCGAAAACCATTGTTCACGAAACCGGCGCGCCAGGGGGCTTCGACCGCAAAGACCACCCGCTGCATCGCGCGGTTGCCCTCGGCGCACAGCAGCCGGGTGTGCTCGCTCAGCGGGGTGCGGCTTTGGTCGGGGTGCAGCGTGGCCCAGGGCGAGCCCTCGTCGTGTTCGATGATCAGCTCGCCGGGGCGGTATTCGCCCGCCTCGAGGATCATGCGATTGAGAGCCTTGTCCTGCACCGCCAGCAGGCCGTTGGCGTCAAATTCCACCCGGTATCGCTGGTTCTCAAGGATATTTGCAGCGAGCGGCTTGAGCGGGTCAGGCGCGCGGCGTGCCAACCGGTAGGCGGCCGTTCCCCGCCCGGGCACCCCTTCGGCCAGGAATCGTATCTTCGTGCTGCCGCCGGGCGCGCTCACCGCCAGCACAGGCACCGCCTGACCATGCGCATCGGTCAGCCCCAGGTCGGGGCGCTCGCCGGGCAGGGTCAGCGAGGCGACCTGGGTGGAGGGGTGCGGGCTTGGGTTGAGCACCGCGACCTCATCTTCAGCGGTGCGAATCAGCGCTTGCAGCGCGCGGTCGCGCAGCGTGGCGGTGCCGACCTCGATCTCGGCGTATATCTCCTGCAGCTCGGCGTGGGAGGGGTCCACATGCGTGGCGGTGATGGCATCGTGGAACATGGTGAAGAAAAGCTTCTTCCACACTTTCTCAAAATCATCGCGAGGGTAGGGCTGCCCCTGCAGGTCGGCCAACTGCGCCAGCCATTCAGCGGCATAAAGAGCAAATTCCTGGCGGCGCACGTTTTGCTTGGTGCGGATGCGGGTGACCCACACGCCGGAGTTGTTGGGGTTCAGCTCCACGCCGGGGTGCAGCTCGTCGGCAGGCGGATTGTCCAGCGCGGCGAGCTCCGCCCGGCTGTGGGCCAGCAGCTCCCCGGCCAGGGCGAAGCGCACATTATAATCAGCGCGCAGCCCTTCAGCCCAGGCGATGATTTCGGGATTGGGCAGCAGCTCCTCGGGAGTCATCAGGAACACCCCCGCGCCTTCCGATTCCAACGCCAGTCGGTCCACCTCGTCGGGCAGGAGGGTGGGCTGGCCGCGTGTGTCAATGCCGCGTCCGGCGCAGTCCGGGCAACCTTCCCCGCGCCCGCGGCAGGCCGGGCAGGGGCGGTACTTGACCACGCCCTGCGGCAGATGCGCGACGGCGGTCATGTGCGGCAGAAAGACCACGCTGCCGTCCAGCCCGCGCCAGTAGCGCCCTTCCGGGTAGGTGTAGACTAATCCGCTGGCGCAGTCCAGCTCGCAGCCGCGCAAGATCTGCGGCAGCTGGGCCGGGTTGCCAAAGGCGTCGTTGCGCACCGCCAGTCGGGTGGGCTGGTCGAAGGTTTCCTCCACCCACAGCAGACCGTTGAGCAGGTTGCGCACCAGGCTTTCGCCCTGGATCATGTTGCCGTCCACAATCAGGTAGCCGCTGCCGCTGACGGCGAAGCGCCCGGCGCAGCTGAGCGCCTGCAGCTCGCCCAGCGCCTCGGGGTGGCGCTGCAGGAAGGATTGGACGACGTGCGGGGTCTCAGCCTCGAATTTGTATGCGGGATTCTGGCGGGCAATCGCCAGGTTGTCGAGCATATAGTATTCCTGGATGTCAGCATAACTGACAAAGGTCTGCCCCTTGAATTCAAAACGGCGCTGCCAGCAGCGCCGCCAGGTGGGATCGAAATGATTGTTGGTGATGATGTACAAGATGGGTTTCATGGGCGGAATCCTTTCCGTGTGTATTGTACTGTGAATTGGGCGCGGAGCCATCACGCTGCCAATAGAGTAGAGGCGGGTCTGCCAAAAAAGCCCGCAGTCCCATCAGTCGCTGCGCTCCTTCAGGGACTCACGCCGGGTGATTCGCTGAGCCCCGCAGGGGCGAAGGGTTTCATCCCGCAGTAGCCCAGCCCAGCAGCGGGGCTGGACCATCATCATCGAAATCAACTTTTACCCAGACCCGCCGCCACATCACCAAATCCGTAGGTTGGGTTGAGCGGGTCGGGCAGCGGCTGCACCCGTTCAGATCCTCCAGCGAAACCCAAGCATGCTGCCATCCGCGGGACAGATACGATGCATCCATGTTGGGTTTCGCTCGGGTGTCTTGTGGAAATTCGGGGTCTGAAGGTTCGCTCAACCCAACCTACGACTACTCCCCCAACCTCCTTCACATATTACCCATCCCGCCTCACGCGTCACTTTTCACCATCCATGATAAAATCCAATCCTCATGCCTGCCTCTGCCGCGCTGACCACGACCGACTCATTGACCGCCGTCCAGGAAGTGCTCGAAGCCACCCGCGGCGACGCCGACCGCTTCGCCGAGACGCTGCGCCACCGCCAGATCCCGCACCTATCCTTCAGCCAGATCACCACGGTGGAATTCTGCCCGCGGCGTTATTATCTGACCTATGTGGCGCTGGCTGATCTCGACCCGCCGCCGGATTATTTCACCAAGGGCAAGCTGCTGCATCAGTGCCTGGCGGAGTCCTACCAGCGCGCCGCGCGCGGCGAACCTCCCGACTGGACGGCTCTGCAGCGCGCGGCGGAGGAACCCAGCGGCGAAGAGGCGCGCCGGCATTTGCGCAACGCGCTGGAGCTGGCGCGGGAGCATCACTGGCAGGATTGCCAGGTGGTCGCGGTGGAGCAGCCGTTTGTGATGCTGCTGGCTGACGACCTGCCGCCCTGTGTGGGGGTGATCGACCTGATTCTGCGCCGCAACGGGCATTATATCGTGGTGGACCACAAGACCGGGCGCGATTTTTACCCGCAGGATGAACTGCAAATGGCGATTTACGTGGAATACATCCGCCGCGCCTACGGCGGCGGTGAGTGTGAATTCTATTACGACACCTACCGCTGGGTCAACAATCTTTCGCGCATTCGCAAGCCGGCTTTCCAGCGCGAGGCGGTGAAATTGCACCCGCACGCCTGGGAGAAGGCGGTGCAGCGCATCCGCGAGGGCAACCGCGCCATCCAGCGCATCCGCGCCGCCGATGACGGCGCGGCGGTGGGGGAATGCTACCGCTGCCCGCTGCGCCGGCTGTGCCGAGGCTAGTCGGGCTGGCGCCTGCCGGGCTCGGCTACGGCTGGCAGATGTCGATGTTCTCGATGCCCCACAGCTGGCTGCGGGCGGTCACGTCCATCTCAAAACCGCACAGGCCCGGGCGCGCGGCGGCCATCTTGACGTGGAAGAAGAGCGGGATGGAGGGCAGCTCCCCGGCCAGCAGGCGCATGGCGGCGGCGTGGTTGTCAGCGATCACCTGCGGCTGATCGGAGCGCGCCAGTCGCGCCGCGCGGCAGGCGGTGTCAAAGTCAGGGTTGGCGTAACCGGTGACATTCCCGCCCAGCCAGCCGTTTTTCTGGTGGGGGATCTGGGCTGATTCGTACAGCGCGCAGGGCGGCTGGACGGAAGAATCCCAGGCGAATTCGGCCAGGTCAAACTTGCGCCCGAACAGCGGCCCGTCCGGCCCGGCAGCATACAGCTCATCCACATTGAGGTTGTTGATTTGCACCTGGATGCCGCACCCCGCCAGGTCGGCGGCGATCCTGGCAGCCACCTGCTGGCGCAGTGGCGCGCGGGTGGTCAAATAGGTGATGCTGAAAGGCGTGCCGCCCAGGATGGTCTGGATGCCCAGCGCAGTGCGCGGGGTGGAGGGGTCGTTGTCCTCATCCATCCAGCCGACCTCCTCCAGCAGACGCATGCCCTGCTGCGGATCGTAGGGCAGCGGCTGCAGGTCGGCGGGGAAGAGCGGGTGCTGCGGCGGGATATAGCTGGCGGGGACGATGCCCAGGCCGTAGAGCAGGTCGTCCACGATGGCCTGGCGGTTGATGCACAGGGCGACGGCTTTGCGCGTGCGCACATCGCCGAAGAAATCCGCCCGGTCGGCGCCGGGATAATAGTAATCATCGTAAGAGGCGGGCTTGATGCCGAAGTCGAGATGCTCCCATTCGGGCCCCTGTCCGGTGAAGAGCTGGATTTTGCCGGCCTCGCGCAGGTCGAAGATGGACTGATAATCCACGTCCGCCAGGCCGGTCTGGTCCACCAGGTCGCATTCGCCGGTCAACAACGCGGCCTGGTTGTTGTCAGCCGGCTGACCGGGGAAGCGGAAGACCAGCTTGTCGAGCTTGGGCAGGCCCTCGTCAGCGCGGAAATAGTTGGGGTTCTTGCTGAGGGTGATGTGGTCGCCGACCACCCATTCATCCACCTGGTAAGGCCCCCAGCCGAGCGGGGCGCGGTTGACCCGCTCATCTTCCAGCATCTGGGCGGGGGTCAGCGAGCCGTAGGCGTGTTTGGGCAGCGGCAGCCAGAAAAAGGTCTCGTAGCGTTGGGGAAAAAAGCCCGGCAGTCCCATCCACATCACATGCAAATCGTCCATCACTTGGTAAAACGCGGTGCGGTTGACCAGGCGCTTCAACGTGGGGGTGGCGGCATCCGCGGAAACGTTGAAGGAGAACAGCGAATCGGCCGCGGTCAGGGGCGCGCCATCTGACCATTTCAGCCCGGGCTTGAGGGTGAAGCTCAGGTTGAGGCGCTCCATCTCCACCGGCCCGCCGCCGTCCCAGGTCGCGGCGCAGGAAGAATCCAGGCAGCCAGAGGGCAGGTAGCGCACGCCTTTCACCAGCGCCGAGAGGTTGCCGTCGGCGTCCACGATATCTTCGCCCGGCTCAACGCTGACCGGCACAATGCTTGCGGAGCCGTCCTCCGGATTGGGCAGCCCATCCAGGATGACCGGCTGGACGGAGAAGGCGCGCGTGTCGTAAGGCCCGTCGTAGACAGCCTCCAGCACTGACCAGGTGGCGCGGGTGGAGGATTTATACACATACAGCGAGGACGGCTCCTGACCCAGACAGACCACCAGCGCGCGCGGCGGGGGCAGGGTGCTGGTGGCGGTGGGGGCAGGCACGGCGGTGGATGAGGGAACCGCGCTGGGCGCGGGGGTATCCACTTGCGGGCGCGGGCCGGGCTCAGCCGTGCGTGGGGCGCAGGCGGCCAACAGCACAATCAGGGCGGTCAGGATGGCGAACAGCTGTCGAGATCGAAAGGGCATGCTTCAGGCTCCTGGACGGAGGATGAAGGACATTATACCCTACTGGTCTCCGCGCTGGTAATTGGGCGACTCGCGGGTGATGGTCACGCTGTGCGGATGGCTTTCGAGCAGGCCGGCATTGGTGATGCGCACCAACTTGGTCTTGGTGCGCAAGTCCTCCAGCGAGGCGGCGCCGGCATAACCCATGCCCGATCGCAGCCCGCCGATGAGCTGGTAGGTGAAATCTGCCAGCGTGCCTTTGAACGGCACCATGCCCTCCACGCCCTCCGGCACCAGCTTTCCGGCGGCCTGCCCGCTGGCGTAGCGGTCGCGGCCGAAACCCTGCATGGCGCCCAGGCTGCCCATCCCGCGGTAGGATTTATACTGCCGGCCTTCATAGAGGATCAACTCGCCGGGAGATTCTTCCAGCCCGGCCATCAGACTGCCCAGCATGACCGTCTCAGCCCCGGCGACGATGGCTTTGACGATGTCGCCCGAGTATTTGATGCCGCCGTCGGCGATGATGGGGATGTCGCGGGTGCGCGCGGCGCGCGAGCAGGCGAAAATGGCTGAGAGCTGCGGGTAGCCCGCGCCGGAGATGATGCGCGTGGTGCAAATCGAGCCAGCACCCACGCCCACCTTGACCGCATCCGCGCCAGCCTCAATCAGCGCCAGCGTTCCCTCGGCGGTGACCACATTGCCGGCGATGACCGGCAGCTCCGGCCAGGCGCTCTTGATGCGCCGGATGGCGCGTATCACGCCCTGCGAGTGACCGTGGGCGGTGTCAATCGTCACCACGTCCACCCCGCGCTCGACCAGCGTCTGGATGCGAATTTCCAAATCGGCGCCCACGCCCACCGCCGCGCCCGCCAGCAGGCGCCCCAGCCCATCCTTGGCGGCGTTGGGGTATTGCAATTTTTTCTGAATATCCTTGACCGTGATCAGGCCCATCAGCCGCCCCTGCCCGTCCACCAGCGGCAGCTTCTCGATGCGCCGCTTCTGCAGGATGACCTTGGCCTCGTCCAGCGTGGTGCCCACCGGGGCGGTGACCAGGTTCTCGCGGGTCATGAAGTCGCTCACCGGGCGGTCGAGATCTTCACCCTCGGCAAAGCGGATGTCGCGGTTGGTGAGGATGCCCACCAGCATCCCGCCCGCTTCGCAGATGGGGATGCCGCTGATGTGGTAGCGCCCCATCAGCTCCTCGGCTTCTTTGAGCGTGGCGGTGGGCGGTAGGGTGATGGGGTCGGTGATCATGCCCGACTCGGAGCGCTTGACCTTGTCCACTTCGGCGGCTTGCGCCTCGGGGGAGAGGTTGCGGTGGATGATGCCGATGCCGCCCACGCGCGCCAGGGCGATGGCCAGGCGCGATTCGGTGACCGGGTCCATGGCCGCCGATATCAGCGGCGCGTTGAGGGTGATGCCGCGCACCAGGCGCGCCTTCACGTCCACCTGGGAGGGCAGCAATTCGGTGTAATCCGGCACAACCAGCACATCGTCAAAAGCCAGCGCCAGGTTTTCGGCAAATAACGCTTCGTTCATGTTTGCTCCTTATGCTAATGTCGGAAATGGCGCACGCCGGTGAACACCATGGCCATGCCGGCCGCGTCGGCGGCGGCCAGCGACTCGGCGTCGCGGATCGAGCCGCCGGGCTGGATCACCGCGCTGATCCCGGCCTGGGCAGCCGCCTCAATTGAATCGGGGAAGGGGAAGAAAGCATCCGAGGCCATCACCGCGCCGCGCGCCTTCTCGCCGGCGCGGGCGGCGGCCATGCGCACGCAGTCCACGCGGTTGGGCTGCCCGCCGCCGATGCCCACTGTGGCCTCGCCGCGGGCGAAGACGATGGCGTTGGACTTGACGTGCTGGCAGGCCTTCCAGGCGAAGCGCAGGGCTTCCCACTCGGCGGCGGTCGGCAGGCGCTGCGAGACCACCTTCCATTCGGAAGACGGCGGGTCGCCAAAATCAATGCACTGCTTGAGCAGCCCGCGCGCCACACTGCGCAGCTCAAAGGTTGGGTTGATCTGCGCATCGGCCACCGCGACCAGGCGCAAGTTCTTCTTTTTGGCCAGCGCGGCGCGCGCCTCATCGGTGAAGCCCGGGGCGATGATGCACTCGACGAACAGCCCGCCGAGCGCCTCGACAGTTGCGCCATCGAAGGCGCGGTTGGCGGCGATCACCCCGCCGAAAGCCGAGACCGGGTCGCTCTCCAGCGCCAGTTGGAAGGCCTGGGCCAGGTTCTCAGCGCAGGCGATGCCGCACGGGCTGAGGTGTTTGACGATGGCGGCGGCGGGCTTTTCAAAGCTGAGCGCAGCCCGCCAGGCGGCGTCCAGGTCCAACAAGTTATTGTACGAAAGCTCCTTGCCCTGCAGAACCACCCCGCCCAGCGGTCCGTCGCCCGGCTGGTAGGTATACAACTCTGCCGATTGGTG
This sequence comes from uncultured Anaerolineaceae bacterium, assembly GCA_964496705.1. Classification (GTDB taxonomy): domain Bacteria; phylum Chloroflexota; class Anaerolineae; order Anaerolineales; family Anaerolineaceae; genus CAZCBJ01. The sequence goes on from CAZCBJ010000045.1 coordinate 16,229, forward strand.
CGGGTTCTCGCCGTAGCGCAAGGTCTGCACCGGATAGACCTGGATGTTGAGCGCGCCGCCCGGATTGAGAAAGGCGCTGATGGCAGTATCGTAGCGGGCGGTCTGAGCGAAGCCCTTGACCGCCAGCTCGCGGCGGGTTTCAAGGCTGGTGCCGCCCTGCTCCACCTCAGCCAGCACGCGCCCATAATCGGCAGGGTCGCAGATCAGGGTGACGCGCTCGAAATTCTTGGCCGCCGCGCGGATCAAAGTGACCCCGCCGATGTCGATGTGCTCGATGGCGTCCGCCAGGGAAACGTCCGGGCGGGCAACGGTCTGCTCAAAGGGGTACAGGTTGACCACTGCCAGGTCAATGTAGTCCCAGCCCAGGCGGTGCAATTCGGCCAGGTCGCTGCCGGTGGGGCGCGCCAGCAGTCCGCCGTGCACAGCCGGATGAAGGGTTTTGACCCGCCCGGAGAGGATCTCCGGCGAGCCGGTGTAATCTGCCACCTCGATGACGGGCAGGTGGCAGCCCAGCAGCAGGCGGGCGGTGCCGCCGGAGGCGATCAAGGTCCAACCCAGGTCCACCAGGCGGGAGGCGAAATCCACCAGACCGGTCTTGTCATATACGGAAAGGATGGCTTTGGGCATGCATCACTCCTTTACAGCAAAAGGGTTCGAGCGGATCAACTGGCGCAGCGCGCTGACCAGCAGGCGGTGTTCCACCTGGTGGACGCGCGCTTGCAGGTCTTCAAGCGTGTCCCTGGGGAAGATGGGGACGGGCTCGCTGGCCAGCACGGGGCCGCAGTCCACGCCTTCATCCGGGACGAGATGCACCATCACCCCGGTGTGGTCAATCTGCCCGGCGTGAAAGGCTGCGAAGGCGCGGTCGATGGCGTCGGTGCCGGGGAAGGCGCCCGGCAGGGCGGGGTGCAGGTTGACCACCCGCCCCGCAAAGCGGTCGAGAAAGCTGGCGCTGAGGATGCGCATCCAGCCGGCCAGAATGATGAAATCCGGCTGATAGGCCGCGGCGCGCTCCGCCAGCAGCGTGTCATAGGCCTGGCGCTCCTGCTCCTTGTACTTGGGCAAATAAATCGCCGGGATGCCGGCGGCTTCGGCGCGCTTCAGGCCGTAAGCCTCGGCCTTGTTGGAGATCACCGCGACCACCTCGGCGGGCAGGCTGCCATCCGCGCAGGCATCCAGCACGGCCTGCAGGTTGGAACCGTACCCGGAGATGAGCGCCACCAGTCGGGCAGGGGTCACGCCAGCACCACCTTTCGCTCGCCGGCAGTCAGTTCACCGATCACCCAGCTTTCTTCGCTCAGCGCCTGTTGAAATGCGGGCACATCAGCGGGATCCAGCACCGCGACCATGCCGGTTCCCAGGTTGAAGACGCGTGCCATCTCCTCATCACTCACCTTCCCCAGGCGCGTAGAGCGGCGGCACGGGCCAGCTCCCGCGGCGGACGAGCGCGCCGACCCCCTGGGGCAGGACGCGGGGGATGTTCTCGATGAATCCGCCGCCGGTCAGGTGCGCCAGGGCCTTAATCGGGAAGCCGTCTTCCAGCAGCGGTCGGAGCAGCGGCAGGTAGGAGCGATGCGGGCGGAGCAGCGCTCGACCCAGTGGCTCGCCCAGTTCGGGGTAAACTGTTCCCAGCGGGACGCCCTCAAAGATGCGGCGAATCAGCGAGTAGCCGTTGGTGTGCGGGCTGACCGAGCACAGCCCCACCAACCGGTCGCCGGGACAGATGCCCGCGCGCGGCAGGATGGCCTCGCGCTCGACCACGCCCAATATGGTGCCTGCCACGTCAAATTCGCCGGGCAGGTAAACGCCGGGCATCTCGGCCGTTTCGCCGCCGATCAACACGCAGCCCGCCTCGCGGCAGGCGTCGGCGATCCCCGCGACCACCTCGGCCACCGCCTCCGGCACCAGGCGGGAGGAGGCGAAATAATCCAGGAAAAGCAGGGGGCGGGCGCCCTGCACCAGAATATCGTTGATGCAATGGTTGACGATGTCAATGCCGATGCCGCGGTAATCGCCGGCCTGGGCGGCCAGCTTGACCTTGGTGCCGACCCCGTCGGTGGAGGCGACCAGCACAGGCGCGCGCATTTCTTTCAGAAAAGAAACGTCGAACAGCCCGCCGAAGGCGCCGATGCCCGCCAGCACTTCGCGGGTGTACGTGGAGCGCACCGCAGCGGACATCAGCTCGACGGCGCGGTTGCCGTTGTCAATGCTGACCCCGGCAGCCGCGTAGGCCGAGCTGCTCGCCGGGTGCAGGGCGCGGCGGCCGATGTCGCGGCGGTATTGCATGCCGTCGAAGTGAATGTGCTCCGCCAGCGCGTAGGCCCGGCCCAGCGCCTCGGTCAGATTTTCACCCCAGCCGGTGGCGCCCAGCACGCGCCCGCCGTTGGTCACCGGTTGACCGCCAGCCAACTTGGTCCCGGCGTGAAAGGCGAAAGCCCCCGCCAGAGTCTGATCCAGGCCGTGAATCGGCAGCCCTTTCTGCCCGCCGGCGGGATAATTGCCGCTGGCCAACACCACGCAGGCCGCGCAGCCGCCCTTCCAGCGCGGGTGCACCCGGTCGAGCGTCTCGTTCACGCAGGCTTCCGCGATCTCCAGCAGGTCGCTCTCCAGCAGCGGCAGCAGCGCCTGGGTCTCAGGGTCGCCCAGGCGGCAGTTGAACTCCAGCACGCGCGGGCCGTCGGCGGTGAGCATCATCCCGGCGTACAGCACGCCGCAAAAGGGCCGCCCCTCGGCGCGCAGCCCGTCCACTGCCGGCTGCAGCACCGTGCGGCAAATTTCCTCCACCAACTCCGGCGGGCAGACCGGCGCGGGAGCGTAGGCGCCCATTCCGCCGGTGTTCGGGCCGCGGTCGCCGTCCAGCAGGCGTTTGTGATCCTGGGCGGGCGGCAGCAGGCGCAGCGTGCGCCCGTCGGTGAAAGCCAGCAGCGAGACTTCCTCGCCGCTCAGACGTTCCTCAATCACAACCTCGCCGCCGGCTTCGCCAAACGCGCCCTCAATCAACATCTCGCGCAGCGCCTGGCGGGCTTCCTGGGGCGAATCGGGCAGCAGCACGCCCTTGCCCGCCGCCAGACCGGAGGCTTTGATCACCAGCGGCCAGGGGGCTTGCTCGACGAATGCAGCCGCGGCAGGGTAATCGCTGAACACCGCAAAGCGCTCGCTGGGGATGGCATGGCGCTGCATGAACTGCTTGGCGAAGACCTTGGAGGCCTCGATCTCAGCCGCGGCGCGTGAAGGGCCGCAGACCGGCACACCCGCCTGCTGCAGCGCGTCGGCCAGACCCAGCGCCAGGGGAGTCTCAGGGCCAACGAAGACCAGGTTGATCGACTCGATCTGGCAAAAACTGACCAGCGCGGGGATGTCCTCGGCAGAGACAGGCACGTTCTGCCCGCAGGTGGCTGTGCCGGCGTTGCCTGGGGCGATGAACAGGCGGCTGAGGCGCGGCGATTGGGCCAGCTTCCAGGCGATGGCGTGCTCGCGGCCGCCCGATCCGACCAGCAGCACCTTCATGCCCCGCCTCCCGAACCGATATACTTGGGATAGGCGCTGCGCCCGTTTTCAAAGCCGGTTTTGGTTTGCTCAAAGTTGACATTGAACGGGTAGTTGCCGGTGAAGCAGGCGTTGCAGTAGCCGTCTCTGCGCCCGATGGCGTTCATCATGCCCTCCAGCGAGATGAAGTACAGGCTGGTGCAACGCAAATGCGCGCGCAGCCCCTCAAGGGTCAGGCGGTGGCTGATCAATTCCTCGTGGGTGCCCATGTCCACGCCCATGAAACAGGGGTGGGAAATCTGCGGACAGGTGATGCGCAGATGCACCTCTCTGGCGCCAGCCTCGAAGAGCAAATCGGCCAGCGGGCCGGTGGTGTTGCCGCGCACGATGCTGTCATCGATCAGCACCACGCGCCTGCCGCGCACGTTGTCGGCGATGACGTTGAACTTGAGCGCCACCCCCTGCTGGCGCAGCGACTCGGTGGGCTGGATGAAGGTGCGCCCGATGTAGCGATTTTTGATAAAGCCGTCGGTGTAGAGGATGCCGGCAGCGGCGGCGTAGCCGATGGCGGCGGGGATGGCTGAGTCGGGGATGGGGATGACCACATCAGCCGCGACCGGGGCTTCAAGCGCCAGTTGCCTGCCCAGCCGCTGGCGCACCAGGTGAACATTTTGACCGTCAAAGGTGTTATCGGGGCGCGAGAAGTAAATATGCTCGAAGGTGCATAAAGCCAGGTCGGTTTTGGGCAGCAGCGCCTGCTGGACGGTCAGCGCGCTGTCGCTGAGCACCACAATCTCGCCCGGCTGCACCTCGCGGATGGCCCGGCAGCCGAGGGTCTGCAGCGCGCCGGTCTCTGAGGCCGCGGCGTGCCCACCGCTGGGCAAGATGCCCACGCTCAACGGGTGGAAGCCCCAGGGATCGCGCACCGCGTACACGTGATCGCGGGTGAGCAGCACCAGGCTGTAGGCGCCGACCCAGCGCGACATGCTGTGTTTGATGCGCTCGTTCCATGTCGCGCCTTCCGCGCCGGCCAGCATCATGGTGATCAACTCTGAATCAGAGGAGGAAACCAATCCCACCCCGCGGCTGAGGATTTCCTGGCGCAACTGGGCGGCGTTGACCAGGTTGCCGTTGTGCGCCAGCGCCACCGGCCCGTGCATGGTTTCGATCAGATAGGGCTGGGCATTGCGCGCCGATGAGGAGCCGGTGGTGGAATAACGGGTGTGACCGATGGCGTAATGCCCTTTGAGCGGTTCCAGGCTGGCAGGCGTGAAGATTTGCGAGACCATGCCGATGTCTTTGTGCATGCGAATGCTGAAGCCGTCGGCCACGGCGATGCCGGCTGCCTCCTGACCGCGGTGCTGCAACGCGTACAGCCCGAAGAAGGTCATGCGGGCAACGTCTTCATGCGGCGCAAATACGCCGATGATGCCGCACTCGTGCCGGGGGTGGTCGTCCTGCCAGATGGCTTGCATCACGCTCCTGACTGAGGATGAAGCGCCGCGTCATCGGCAGCCAGTTTCCCGGCCTGGGCTTGCTGGAAGGCAGCCACTTTGGCGCGGATGGCCGCATCCGACAGACCGAGAATTTTGGCCGCCAGCAGGGCAGCGTTGCCCGGCTCCAGCACCACCGCCGGGGCGATGCCGGAGGGCATGCGCAGCGAGGAGTAGATGTCCGCGCCGCCGAATGATTCGCTGGGCGGCGGGCAGGCGATCACCGGGGCGGTCACCGAGCCGTCGGTGAAGCCCGAAAGCGCGTTGGAGCGCCCGGCGATGGTCACATACACCTTGGGGCGCGGGTCGGCCTCGTAGCTTTCGAGCAGCTTCAAGGCCTGGCGGGGCGTTTTATGCGCCGAGCTGACGCGCAGCTCGACCTCCAGGCCAAAACCCAACCCAGCTTCGGCAATTTTACGCGCGTGGGCCTCATCGGCGCGCGAACCCATCAAGATGACCAGCAGTGCGCTCATGGCAAAATCCTCGCATTCTTCAAGTTGTTTTCCAGGCGCGGCCCCACCGGGTAGGCGCCGGGGCGGAAAACCTGACCGGTTAAATATTCATAAATGGCGATGTACAACTGGCTGGCTCGCGCCCACAGATCATCCGGCATGGTCGGGGGCTCGCCATCGCCGCGGTAGCCGCCGGCGGCGTAGGCCAGGCGCACAAATTCCTTGTCGAAGTACTCCGGCTCCTGCTGCCTGGACACCCGTTCAGCGTAGGTGTCAGCCTTCCAGAAGCGGGATGAATCGGGCGTGTGCACCTCGTCAATCAGCAGCAGCCGCCCGGATGGCGACAGGCCGAACTCGTACTTGGTGTCCACCAGGATCAGGCCGTTCTGCCCGGCCACCTGCTGTCCGCGGGTGAAGATATCCAGCGCGGCGCTCTGCACCTGCTCCCAGGTGTCGGCGTCGAGGATGCCCTTTTCGATCACCTCGGCGCAGGTCAGGCGCTCATCGTGCCCGCCGGGGCCGCCTTTGGTGGTGGGGGTGATGATCGGGCTGGGCAGCGGGTCGTTCTTGTGCAGACCCTCGGGGAAGCGGTAGCCGTAAATGTCGCGCTCGCCCAGCGAATAGCGGTACCACAGCGCCGTGGAGGTGACGCCGGTGATGTAGCCGCGCACAATCACCTCCACCATCAGCGGGCGGGCTTCCTGCACCAGCGCCGCGTTGGGATCCGGGATGGCGATCAGGTGATTGGCGATGATGTCGGCGGTGTGTTCGAACCACCAGGCCGAGAGCTGGTTGAGCACCTGGCCCTTGAAC
>CAZCBJ010000046.1:0-14511 GCA_964496705.1 uncultured Anaerolineaceae bacterium
TTAATCATCAAACTCTTCCTCTGTTGCTTCAATTTCTTCTTCTTTTTCTTCATCACTCATTATTCGAATCCTAGATTCAATATAAGAAATTTCTGATGGAGATAATTCATATCGATTGTAAAGCTCAGCTTCTGTCACTTTTGAATTCATACCTAAAATTGGTATAAAAGAAAAGGTATCTTTAGTGATGCCGTGAGAGTACATAAGCAACGACATTAGAAACCTGAAGAAACGAGTCTTCATATATACTAATAAATTTTTCGCTTGTTCTTCAGTTGAAAAACTTCCAATAACAAGATAGGTTTCTGTACAAATAGTACCTGGAGGTAAAATTGCTGTCCTAGAAATTACACGACGCATTCCGTCCACGCCAGGATTTCCAGCATGTTCATGTCCTGAACGAGAACAGATAACCTTCCATTTATCTATCATTTCTACTCCTACAGTAATATCTTTTCTACTATAGGGTCCAGTACCTTTTTGCCAATATAAAACAATATCACCTGTTTGTTGTGGTTTAACAAATGTTCGTAATCCAAACGGTTTATAGGCAGAAACCTGTTTGTTCATCATCTTTTCATTTTTACTAAGAACTTTTCTTACGATCGAAACTGCTTGACTCTGCCTAATTAGTATTTCAAATTCATCAAGTTTTCGTTCAGAAACGATATCTGTACCTTTGTATCTATTGGTTATTTCACATAAACCTTTATTGTCTCTTTCCCATAAAAAGTAACAAACTCCCCCCGCAACGTCGACTCCAGGAAATATTTCATTTGAATCTTCAAAGTCAACAAGTTTTCGAATTCGGTTGTCGGCGAGCATTTCTTTCCTAAAATCATCTAGTCCTTTTCCACCACCATACCACCTTGAAGGGATAATCATTGTCAAATATCTAGGTTTGAGTTTTTTGGCTTGATGAACAAATTTTTGGTAGATTGGAGAAGCGCTTTTCCCAAATCCCCCATCGCTCAATTGGTAAGGTGGATTTCCAACAATCACATCGAATTTCATACCCCAAATCTCCTCTGGTTTGCTTGTATGTATCCATTCATAAGCGTGAGCTTCGAGAGTGTCTCCACGTTCATCCAAACCTAGTTCGCTTTTTCTCGATGTTCCGCAAAAAACGCACCGATCGTCCCCCCAATGGTGTTGAATGCGTTTAAACCTAATATTACCTTCAGCGTCGTTAAACCTTGTCACCGAATAAATACTGTTTGGGTATTTGCTGCAGTACACGCTGCGTCGTGAAAGCAGGCTGGTAAGCTCGGTGATGGAAATACCATACAGTTGATGTTGAAAAATGTGATCAATGCGCTGCTGCAGGTCGGGGATCTGCGGTTCCAGCCCCTTGATCAGCCGTTTGGCGATCTCGCGCAAAAACACGCCAGATTTGCAGGCCGGGTCAAGAAACTTCGTATCGGGGCTTTGAAAAAGTTCCTGCGGCAACATGTCCAATACTTGATTGGCGATATCCGGCGGGGTAAACACCTCATCACTGGACAGGTTCGCAATGCAAGACAGAACATCCGGGTTGTAAATCCCGCTGTAAAAATCTTCAGCCATTCTCTTGGACCCTCCTGTAATGAGAAATAGTTTGTTTTAGAAACACGCCTTCTTCATCGAGTTTTTCCTTCTCGGCGTCGTCCAACAATGAGGGCTGCACCGGTTCAAGTTTTTTCGTTTTCTTCTCTTTGGCAAACAGGTCTCTGCCCTCTTCATCCCCCTCCAACAACTTGTCAAAAGTATAGTCCCTGCGCTGCAGGTTAAAGCCGGTCACAAAAGCCCATTCCGAAAACACGATCGGCTCATCGGTATCCATGCCACTCGCGTCGACTTTTTTGAGGCTTAGCGCGTTGCCGCAGAGGATGTTGCGGCTGAAAATGAAACGCACCGCTTCGCGGCAATCCTCGTTGACTTCTTTCTTTAGCACAGCCAGATATTCCCTGTCCCAGATCGCAAACATGCGCGCCCGGCAGGCTTCCACGTTATCCTGCAGGAGGTCCACGCCGTAGATGCTGGTCGCGGCCAGCACGGCGTTCTTTTCATAATCGATGGGGCTTTTTTTATATTTCCTTTTAACAACCGCCAGTTTACGGCGCAGAATTTCCGCCAGGAAGTTGCCATCGCCACAGGCTGGTTCCAAAAAGCGGCTGTCGATGCGTTCGGTTTCCTGCTTGACCAAATCCAGCATGGCATTGACCTCACGTTCGGCGGTAAACACCTCGCCGTGGTTGGCCACCCGCTGTTTTGATTTTACTTGGTTGGTCATGGGTTATTTTAGGATTTTCGCGGAGGATGTCCTGAAACTTCGCGCCATGAAAAAGGTTGTTGCGAACCGTGCGAATGGATAACCATTCATTCGGGAGATCGATTGGAATGACCATCCCAGTTACCGGCTGGCGGAGATTGCCGCGCTGCGCTCGCAATGACAAATGTGCCGCTACCATCATTATAGCATCTGTAAAATTAACCTAGAAGAGGCCGGTTTCCCTGGCACTTGCATTTCGAATTGAATAGGCGTGCAACCTCGCGGGCGTTGATTTCACCGCTAAGCACGCTGAAAACAAGTACAATAGCATATCCTCGTTCCACGGAGAAACTTCTTTGCTGCAAGCCTTCACTCACCTTTACTACCGCCTGCCGCTGAAAATCCAGAATATTTTCACCAACGGCTGGTATGAGCAAATGTCGCTGCTCGACCGCGAAGCCAATATGATCTTTATGAACTACGGCTGGGCCGCCCTTGCCAGCGGCCCGCAGCCGCTGTCGCTTCAGCCCGAAGATGAAACCAACCGCTACTGCATCCAGTTGTACCACCGGGTTGCCGGCGCGGTCAGCCTGCAAGGGCGGGACGTGCTCGAGGTGGGCTGCGGGCGCGGCGGCGGCGCGTCCTACATCGCCCGCTACCTGTCCCCCAAGCGCATGACCGGGATGGACCGCGCCCGCAACGCGGTTCGATTTTGTCGCAAACATTACGCCGGCATCCCCGGCCTGTCGTTTGTGCAGGGCGACGCCCAGGCATTGAAATTTACGCCTGCCAGCCTGGATGCGGTGGTCAACGTGGAATCATCCCATTGTTACAATGCCGTGCATCAATTCTATGCCGGCGTTTACAGCATCCTCAAACCCGGCGGTTATTTCCTCTATACGGACCATTGGGAGCAATATGACCTGCCAGGCATGCGCCGCCTGCTGAGTGAGGCGGGTTTCAGCCTGATCGAAGAAGAGGAAATCAACGCCAACGTTTTGCGCGCGCTGGAGCTGGACAACGAGCGCAAACAGGCTTTTATCAAGGCCAAAGTTCCGCTCATCTTGCAGAGCCTGTTCAATGAGTTCGCCGCCATGCAGGGCACGCACTCTTTTTACAACAAACTGCACAGCGGCGAGCGAAAATATCTGCGTTTTGTGCTGAGGAAATAAGGAGGAGAGATGCCGTCGAGAGAATTCATTCAATCGCGCACCGAAATGGAGCAAATCCTGGGCGAGGAAGTGCTCGGTTACCTGGGTATGGCGTTGGACGACCAGGTGTATGTCGTCCCGTTGAATTATGTGTATACGGATGGGAAAATCCTGTTCCACTGCGCGCTGGAGGGACAAAAGCTGGACTACATCCGCGCCAACCCGCAGGTGTGCTTCACCGTCGGGCGGCAGCATGGGGTGGTGCGCCGCCACGCCGCGGGCGGCGTGTGCCACGTGGACAACGACAGCGTCATTTGTACCGGCACGGCGCGCATCGTTGAGGACATCGCCGAGCGCAAACACCTGCTGGATGTCTTCAACCAGATGCTGCAGCCCGGCGCGGAGGAAATTTCGCTGGAAGCTGCAGCAAAATGCGCGGCGGTGGAAATCCGGGTGCGCGAGATGACCGGCCGGCAGGAACGCGAGGCCAAACGAATCTACTGGAGAGTTTGCCTGGATGTTTGAGCTGACCCCCGTTCAGCCACAGCACCTGCCCGCGGCGGCGCAGTTATTTATCCGAGAATACCGGCGTCTGCGCCGGCAGGTGCCGGCGCCCCCGGCGGGCTACCTGCGCTTCGAGGGAAGCCGTTACGGCGCCGCAGCCATCGTCAGCTCATAAACCACCATCGCCATCACCAGCGCCTATGTGCGTCCGGCATACCGCGGTCAGCGCACGCTTCCCACCATGATCAACGCCGCGCTGCGCGAGTACGCCGCCCGCGGATTCACCTGCTGCGCGGTGGATTTTGAATCCTTCAACCCTGAGGCAGCCGTGTTCTGGCCGCGCCATTTCACCCTGGTCGGTCATTCGCTGGTGCGCGTGCCGGAGAACTGATCACTGCCCTCCGCGCGCCATCAGCGCCTGCACGCGCTGCCAGCGGGCGCTGATATATCGCACCACCCACGCCCGCGGCAGCAGCGCGCTGAGCGCCACCAGCAGGCGGTTGACGACGCCGGGAATATACACCCCCCGACCCTGCAGCGCCAGGTCAACCGCGCGCCGCACCACCCGCTCGGTGCTGAGCGTGGTCAACCGCCCCCACACCCCCTGCGTGGCAATCTTGCGGCGCATCTCGGGTGTGGTCGGCAGTCCGGCCGGGCACAGCGCCAGCACATTGCCGTACCCGCGCATCTCCTCGCGCAGCGCCTGTGAGAAATTGAGCAGGAAACGCTTGGCGGAAGCGTACAGCGCCTTGTAGGGCATGGGATAGAACGCCGCCATGCTGCAAACATTGATCACCACGAAGCGCTGCGACGGCTCGCGCAGCCTCAGTGCGGCATGGGTCAGGTCCAGGTTGGCTTCGATCAGCAGACGAACCAGGTACAGCACCTGCTCGCGGGCCAGGTCGCCCAAACCGCCCTCAAAATCCCGCCCGGCGACGTTGACCAGCCCACACAGGTGCACGCCATCGTTTTCCAGGCGGCGGATGAAGTCGCTGCGCTGCTCCGCTTCGGTCAGGTCAAATTGCGCGGTGCGCACCCGCCCCGCGCTGGTTGCGGCAAGCGCTTCGCCCAGGTCGGCGACCTGGGCGAGGCGGTCGACCAAAAACAAATCGTAGCCCCGGGCTCCGAATTCGCGCGCCATCTGGCTGCCGATCCCGCCCAGCGCGCCGGTGATAAGCATGTAAGCGGTCATGGTTCCCTCGCCTTGGGTTCTGCTGGCGGCCTGCGCGGCGCGCCAGTCAAAAAATATTCCCAGGCAAAGTATATAATAAAGGCATTCATTCTGCCATCCAAACTGAGGAGAGAACGATGAACGAAAACCTGTCCGGCAAAACTGCGCTGGTCACCGGCGCCAGCTCGGGGATCGGGCTGCACAGCCTGATCGCGCTGGCGCGCGCCGGAGCGGCGGTGATCGGGGTGGGACGCAGCGCGGCGCGCTGCGCCGAAGCCGAGCAAACCGTGCGGGCGGCCTGTCCGGAGGCGCAGGTGCGTTTCCTGCTCGCCGACCTGTCGCTGCAGTCCGAAGTGCGCCGGCTGGCGGCAGACGTCCGCGCCGCGCTGCAGACGCTCGGCGCGGCAGGTCTGGATGTGTTGGTCAACAACGCCGGCCTGTTCAGCGGCAATCTGACCCGCACCAGCGAAGGCATTGAGCTGACCCTGGCGGTCAATCACCTGGCGGTATTTTTGCTTTCCCACGAACTGCTCCCGCAGTTGAGGGCTGCGCCGGGCGGGCGGGTGATCACGGTCAGCTCGAATTCGCATTACAACACGCGGCTGAACCTGAAAACTTTAAATCAGCCCCTGTTCTACAACGGCCTGCTGGCTTACAAAATATCCAAGCTGTGCAATGTGCTTTTCACCTATGAATTCAACCGCCGGGCCGCGGGCAGCCAATTGCACGCCTTCGCGGTGGACCCCGGGCTGGTGGACACAGGCATCGGGCAGAAAGGCACCGGCCGCCTGGTTTCCTGGTTCTGGGGATTGCGGCGGCGCGGCGGTCAGCCGCCAGAGGTGCCCGCCCGCACGGTTTTGCACCTGAGCGCTGACCCTGGCGTGTTGAACGCCGCCGTCCATTACTGGTACGACCTGCACCCCAAGGCACCCAGCCGCTACGCGCAGCGCGAAGATGTCGCCCGCCGTCTGTGGGCTTTCTCCTGCCAGTTGTGCAATCTGCCGGATCATGCTGCTCTCGGCTGACCTGAGCGAACCGCTGCTGGAGCTGCTGGCGGAGCAGCCCGGGCTGGTGGACGCGGTTGAGGTGGGGCCATGCATGCCAGCAGCCCGCGCATGCAAGATGGACGGCTAGTGGATGCCCACCAACCGCTGCAGGAGGAGGACATGCGCCTGCTGGAATTCGCGCTGGCGCGCTGCCAACCGCAAGCGCTGACCCTGGAATACATCCGCGAAAAAGATGCGCTGCGCGATCAATTGTGCGCGCTGCGCGGGTTGATCGCCGCGGCATGAAGAGAATTTTTTAGATAAAAATGGTCGAGAAAATGGTAAAATATGCTGCGCATTATCCCCACCAGGGGATGAATCCCACCAGGGGCGCATTGAGGAAGCATGAGCCACCCACCCATCTACCTGCGCAACCCGGATGTGGTGCTGCGCCGCGAAAGCCCCGACAGCACCCTGCTCTTTAACCCCGACAATCAGCAAATCCGCGCGCTCAACGCCACCGGCCTGTTCATCTGGCAGCGTTGTGACGGCACGCACGACCGCCCGGGGATCATCCGGGCGCTGGGAGATCATTTTGACAGCGTGCCGCAGGACAGTGTGGAGGGCGAGGTGAGCGGCTTTCTGGATGACATGCTGACCCATGGCTTTATTGGTATTCTCAAGGACGGATGGATATGAGTCTGATGCCCACTCCGCGCAGCGTGAACATCGCCATCACCGGGCGCTGCAACCTGCGCTGCAAATACTGCTTCTACGCCGACGAGATGGCCGCGCTGAGCGACCTGTCCACGGGCGCGTGGCTGGCGTTTTTCGATCAGCTCGGTCAAATGGGCGTGATGGATGTGACCCTGACCGGCGGGGAGGTGTTCACCCGCCGCGACCTGTTCGAGCTGATCGACGGGTTGATCGCCAACCGCATGCGCTACAGCCTGCTCAGCAACGGCACGCTGATCAACGAAGAGGTGATCGCGCAGTTCAACCTGGGCAAGCGCCGACTGCGGCTGGACTCGATCCAGGTATCCATCGACGGTTCACGGGCTGAGATTCACAACCTCAGCCGCCCCAACAGCTTTGACCGCGCCGTGCGCGGCTTGAGGCTGCTCAAGGCGCACGGCTTTCCAATCACCGTGCGCGTCACCATCAACCGGCATAACCTGCATGACCTGGAAAACACCGCCCATTTGCTGTTGGAGGAAATCGGTCTGGACTCGATCAGCACCAACGACGCCGCCCCGATCGGCGCCGGCTGCCACAACGAAGCCGAGGTGGCGCTCAGCCCGGCCGAGACCGCCGAGGCGATGGACATCCTCGACCGGCTGCAGGCGCGCTACCCAGGACGCTTGCAGGCCCAAGCCGGCCCGCAGGCCAAACGCGGCATGTACGCCGAGATGGAACATGCCCGCCAGACGGGCGAGCTGACCGACCGCTGGGGCATGGGGCGGCTGAGCGCGTGCGGTTGCGTCTTCGCGCGCATCGACATCCTTCATGACGGCGGAATCATCCCCTGCCACATGCTCAACGGGCTGGTGATCGGCAACATCCAGACCGACTCGCTGGCCGAAATCTGGCGCACGCATCCGGTGATGCAGGCGATGCGCGAACGACAGAACATCCCGATGAGCCAGGTGCCGGGCTGCGAAAACTGCTCCTGGAATGCCTGGTGCAACGGCAGTTGCCCGGGGCTGGCTTACAACCTGACCGGCGATTTCAACCGCGCCAATCCCCAGGATTGCTATGTGCGTTTCTTAGAGGGTATCCAGCATGAGTGAAAATCCATCCACCCCGGTCATCCCACCGCTGACCACCATCTACCTTTACCTGACCGGCTCGTGCAATCTCAATTGCCGTCACTGCTGGATCGATCCCTACTTCGAGGGCAGCCCGCGCGAGGTGCTGCCGTGGAGCGAGCTGCGCAAGATCATCGTCGAGGCCAAAGAGCTGGGTCTGCAGAGCGTCAAATTGACCGGCGGCGAGCCTTTTCTGCATCCCCAGGCGGTGGAGGTGATGTACGGCCTGCAGGAACTGGAGCTGGGTGTGACGGTGGAGACCAACGGCACGCTGATCGGCGAGCGGCAGGCCAAAGCGCTCAAAGACACCTCGGCCTTTTTCTCCATCTCCATTGACGGCCCCACCGCCGAGCTGCACGACGACCTGCGCGGGGTCAAAGGCGCTCTCAAGCGCACGCTCAAGGGCATCGAATACGTGCGCGCCGAGGGACTCAGCTTCCAGGTGATCGCCTGCCTGCACCGCGGCAACCGCCACGCGATTGTCGAGATGATGGAGTTCTCGCGCTCGCTGGGCGCCAGCAGCCTGAAGATCAACCCCATCACCGGCACCGCCCGCGCCGACGAGATGGAGTCGGGCGGCGAGCTGCTCACCATTCCAGAAATCCTCGAAGCTTACCGCGAGATGAAAACCGCCGTGCCACAAGACTTTCAACTCAGCTTTGATCTTCCGCCGGCGTTCCTCGGTCTGAAGGAGTTCACCAATAATAGCTGCGGAACCTGCGGCATCCTCAACCTGCTGGGTGTCTTGCACGACGGCTCAGCCGGGCTGTGCGGCATCGGCGAGCACATCGAAGGCATGAATTTCGGCGACCTGCGCCAACTGGGGGTGCGCAAAGTGTGGGAGGAGACCGAAACCCTCAAGCTGCTGCGCGACGGTGTGCCGGACAAGCTCAAGGGCGTGTGCGGGATGTGCCTGTTCAAGAGCTATTGCCTGGGCAAGTGCGTGGCCAACACCTACTACGAGACCGGCGACCTGCTGGGACCGTTTGGCTTCTGCCAGCAGGCCTACGATCAGGGTCTGTTCCCCAACACCCGCCTGGTGGACGGCTGAGCGGCGCGGCGCTGATATAATTGTCTGCATGGCTGAGCCATTGCAGCGCTATTACCACGGCAGCTCGATGGGCGGCACGTTTCGCCCCGGCGACCGGCTGAGCGTGATGCCGGTGGACTTTGCGCGCCTGCGCCGCGGGGATGTGGTCGTCTTCCTTCCCCCCGGCGGCGAAGCGCTGGAGACGGTGCACCGCGTGGTCGCAACCTGCGCCGAGGGCTTGGTGACGCGCGGCGACAACAATCCTTTCGCCGATTCGCAGCCGCTTTCCGCCGCCGAACTGGTTGGACGGGTGACCCACGCGCAGCGCGGCAGGCGAACCTGGCGGGTGGCGGACGGGTGGCGCGGTCTGCTGCGCGCTCGCTTGCTGAGGCTGCGCTTCCCGCTGTACCGGCTGGCGGTCTGGCTGGGCGGGCCGTTCTACCGCTGGCTGCGGCGCAGCGGTCTGGCGCAGCGGCTCTGGCACCCATCCATCCAGATTCTTGAGCTGCGCGACGGGGACAAAGTGCTGTTCAAGTACATCCACCGCGGGCGGACGGTGGCCGAGTGGCGCCCGCTGGAAGGGCGCTTCACCTGCCGCAAGCCGTATGACCTGCTGATCCCGCCGCCGCAAGGAGAATGAGCGGCAAGACCGCAGCAGATAACCTCTGGGAAGGTTAGCTAAAGCCTCATTTTCTCCTGTTCGCGCTTTAGCAATGCCAGTGTCTCAGGAATCAAGATTTTTCGAATTTGTTGAAATTTGTCCGGCGGCAACAGCGTGTTCAAATCTTGATTAATGATCGTCTGGGTGACGTGCGTCTGAATGAAGGTGATCAGATCGGCGAAGAAATCAGCTAGAGATTGGCCAGTTCTCTGTGTAATGACCGGCGCATGGTAGGCATAGCCCTGAACGAAAAAATGGTGAATGTCGTATACATCTCTACCTGCGATCGTATGATGAGCGCGATAACGATCCATCAGAGCCACCAATTTGTTGGCAAACATGGTCTCAATCGTCTGGCAAACTGCAAAACGGTCGATTTCAGATAAATATTGGGGTCTGAACTGGTTGGAATGCAAGGTCAGGTTGCTAGCGCTGATTCGCATTGAATTACGCTGCCCGGGCTGACTGGGATAACGAATTTGGAAAAACAAAGCCTGATTGATTTCTTTGGTAACGACCAGATTAAGCTGGTCGAAAACCTGATAGAATGCGGCACGCAGCACAGCCTCATCCGCGCCTGCATGCACATCGAAATCCAAGTCCACCGAAAAACGGTCCAGGTAACCCAGCATTGCAGCACAGGTACCGCCTCTGAATACCAAACCCTGTGCCAGTTCCAGGTTATCAATGATCTCCATCAACAACCGGTTCATGCTCGCCTTATGTAGAATATCCTCGGGGCGTAAATTCAGCATGGGTAGCCTATCTGCTTTTGTATAAATTTTACTTGATCGATATCCACCCCACCCATCACGTCGAAATGATATCGGGGGTTGTAATAGAGCAAATCGGCGACAGCCCTTTCAACCGACGCAATTCGGACAACATTGTGATTGGCAAGGCCGATGGGATGGTGCAGATGGATGGGTTTCAACTGACGGAACAGGAATGAATACGGGCCGACCACGGCCTTTTTGTGAATATCGCTAATAAACGTAAACGTATAGGCGGGTTGCGAAATAACACCCGCCTGAGCTAGCACTGATTCGGTGCTCAGATAGGTGTAGCGATGGATCACAGCTTTGCCGAGCACGAGCGGATGCAATTGATCTACCGGCAGCATTGAATACAAGCCCTTATAAATGGGGATCAGGATGCCTTTTTGCACGTACCGCTTGATCAGCGTATAGAGCGTGTTGGGATTACGGATACCCCAGACTATCGCAAGATCATGGGTGTGAAAAATATTTTGGTTGAGTTTAATTAATTGATTTATTCTGTACATATATGTACAGGATAAATCAATTAAACCTTTTTGTCAATGGCTTTTCTATGAATCCAGCCTGTCTTCAGCGAACATCGCTCGATGATTCTATAAAGAATTCAATTTTAGCGCTTGACAAACGGGTTGGATTTCATCTGATATAATTCCGGCAGCACCCATTCTTTCTCAACCATTTCTTCCAGGTAATTTTCCAGATGAGCGCTCACGAATCAATCAATCTGCTCGAACCGCTAGCCGCGCTGCAGCGGGTGATCAACCGCTTCGACCAGCAGGGCATGATCATCGGCGGCGTGGCTGCCCGCCTGATGGGCTGCTCGCGGGTGACCAACAACCTGGACGCGGTCTTCCTGGTTTCGCTCGAGGAGCTGCCCAAGGTGCTGGAGGCGGCGCGAGATGAAGGCATCATCCCGCGCATCGAGCAGGCTCAAGAATTCGCCCACGACAACCGCGTGCTGCTGCTGCGCCATCAGCCCAGCGGCACCAACGTCAACATCCTGCTGGGAATGCTGCCGTTTGAGATGGAATCGGTCGCCCACAGCCATGTTCGCGAGGTGGACGGGCTGGCGGTCAGGCTCCCCTCCGCTGAAGACTTGATCGTCTTCAAAGCCATCGCCCACCGCCCGGTAGACCTGGAAGACATCGCCTGCATCCTCGGCTCACATCCCGAAATTGATTGGAATCATCTGGAATACTGGCTGAAAGCCTATGCCGAGTCGCTGGAAAACCCCAAGATCTGGGATGATATCGCTCCGCTGCGCCAAATCACGCTGAGCCTGACCTGAGCGCAGATGAACAGTGCGGCTGTCATCGCCGAGCTGACGCCTCTCCTGCGCCAGATGCTCAAAGGACGTTATGCCATCGCCCTGGCTGGCTCTCACGCCAAGGGCCAATCCGATCAGCATTCTGATCTGGATTTTTACCTCTTTGCGGATGAGGTTCTGGATGTCTTCGCGCGCGAGGCCATCCTGCTGCCGCACACCGATGATCCGGCGAGCATGTACCTTGGCGGCGATCCCGACACTGCCTGGGGGGTTTGCACCGATTTCGAATTCGCCGGGCTGCGGGTGGAAGCCAGCACACGCAGCATCGCGCTGGTGGAGCGGGTACTGGCCGAATGCCTGGCGGGGGAGATTCATGTTGAGCCGGCCGCCTGGACTCACCGCGGTTATTACTACTTCTGCTATCTATCCGACCTGAATATCGCCAAAATCCTGGACGACCCCTGCGGCCTGCTGGCGGGGTGGAAACAGCGTATCGCGCTCTATCCGCCGTTGCTAAAAGAAAGCATCATCACCAGCTTTCTGGGGATGGCCTGCGCCTGGCCGGATAACTTCCACTATATCAGCGCCATCCAGCGCAATGACATCCCTTACGTGACCGGTATCGTCCAGCAGATTGCCCACAACCTGGTGCAGGTGCTGTTTGCCATGAATGAGGTGTATTACAGCGGCGAAAAGAACCTGCTCCCCGCGCTGCGCGGGCTGACCTACACCCCACCGGATTTTGAACGCGGCCTGCTCACGCTGCTCTACCCGCCGCAGGAAGCGGGGGTTTTTGAGCAACAGCGCCAGATCATCAAAGGGTTCATTGCGGATATTCAGAGTCATCTGAAATAAAAAAATCCCCGTCTTGCGGCGGGGATTTTCATCGGGAGGGGAACCGCGTAAATTACACGAACAGAAGCTGCGAGCCTTCGGAAATTTCCATAAATTCCATCGCGCCCAGCACCTCGGCGCCCTCGATCAGGTCGTCCTTGGTCAGCTTCATCATGTCCATCGACATTTTGCAGCCGTAGACGTGGGCGCCGGAATCGACGATCATCTGCATGAACTCACCGACGGGCGGGAAATCCAGCTTGGCGATTTCTTTGTTCATCATCCAACTGGCGGCAGCCGACATGCCCGGGATGGCGCCCATCCAGGTGGGGATGTGGAACCAGGGATGCATGCTGGGGTTGCCGACGGTGGCCACGTTGAGGTGGTCCATCTTTTTCTTGGTGATGATGTCCAGGCCCCAAAAGGTGAAGAACAGGTGAACTTCGATGCCGGTCATGCGCGCGGCGTTGGCCAGAATCATGGGCGGGTAGGCCATATCCAGCGAGCCTTTGGAGGCGATGATGCACAGCTTGCGGGTGGGTTTGGTTTCGGGAGACATTGGTTATCCTTGTATTTGGTTTCAAACAGAATCAGATGCAGCCAGTGGGTTTCTTCAACCCGGCTACCTTGGCGGCCAGCTTGCCCGGACCGCCGGGGAACAACTGGTAGAGTTCCTTGGTGCTCACATCCGTGTTCTTGGTGATCCCGCGCAGGGTGGGGGCTTCGCCCTTGGCTTTCCATTCGGCGCGGCAGTAATTGATCACCACCCAGTGGCGCTCGGTCAGCTCGATGCCTTCACGGGCGGCCAGGGCATTGCCAATTTCAGGCGTCCAGGCGCTGGCATCCAGCATGAAACCTTCGACATCAAAAGCAACAGCAGAAAGAATATCGGACATTGTTTTCACTCCTTGGATGAATATGGTTATTGATCTTTACCAATAATGCTAAACTGGCTCGGGAGGGGAACCTCGATGCCCTTCAGCATTAAATTCCAGTACATGTGGCGGAAGGCCAGCTTGCCCCAGTGGTTGATGGTCGATTCGCTCAGCAGCGAGAACGGCCCCACCAGCGGCAGGGGATATTTGCCGGTCAGCGGTTCAACATCATAGTTGAAGTCAATCAGCACCGCCTTGCCGAACCCGGACTCGATGTAGCAGCTCGCGTGCCCGTCAAAGGCATGCTCTGCTTTTTTGCCCTGCATGTGGTCGAGAATGTTCTTGACCACCGATTCCATCTGGAAATGTACCACCGCGCCGGCTTTTGATGCGGGGATGTTGTTGGCGTCGCCCATCACCCAGATGTTCTCATACTGCCTGGATTGCAGGGTGAATTTGTCCACCGGGACAAAGTTGAGGTCGTCGCCCAGCCCCGAGCGTCCGATCACCTCGGCGCCCATGTTGACCGGCACGCTGACCAGCAGGTCGTAGGGGATCTCGCGCCCGTCGTAGGAGGAGATGACATTTCGCCTCGAATCCACCTCGCTGGCGGCGAAATCAGCCTCGATGTGGATGTTCTTGCGCTTGAGCAGATCGCCCAGCGCAGCGGAGGCTTTGGGCTTGGTGAACGCGCCCGAGAGTGGGGTGGCGTAAACCAGTTCAACTTTGTTGCGAATGCCGCGCCGGGTGAAATAATCGTCCGCCAGGAAGAGGAACTCCAGCGGTGCAACCGGGCATTTGATCGGCATCTCGACGACATTGACCACCATGCGCCCGCCGTTGAATTTCGGCAGGAACTGACCCAGCGCCGAAGCGCCTTCGAAGGTGTAGAAATCGTGCACGTTTTGCCGCCAGCCATTGCCATCCATGCCCTCGGTTTCTTCGGGATGGATATCGCAGCCGGTGGCGATGAGCAGGTAATCGTAGGAAAGGGTCGCGCCGTTGGCCAGCTTGACGCGGTTGGCCTGCGGCTCGATCAGCTCGATGTCAGAGATGATGAATTCCACATTGCGGGGAACAAATTTGCGCTCAGGCTGCACCACATCTTCGGGTTTGTACCAGCCAAAAGGCACGAACAGGAAACCGGGCTGATAGTAGTGCGTCTCGTGCGGGTCAACGATCTTGACCTCCCAA
>CAZCBJ010000046.1:14521-22220 GCA_964496705.1 uncultured Anaerolineaceae bacterium
CCTGTCCACCAACACCACTTTCCACTCATGCGCGTCGAGCAGTTTGGCCATCTTGCGCGCCATCATCGTCCCGGCGGTTCCAGCGCCTAAAACCAAAAATGTCTTCATATGTTTCTCCTATCAAACCTGGGTAAGATCAGCGATCTGCTGGAGACGCTGGATGAATCCCGCGCGCTCCTGCAGGATACTCTCGGTGGCTTGCGCGGCAGCGGCGGCCCAGCCGTCCAGTTGGGCGCGGCGCTCCTCGGAGAGGACAGGCACCATGCGCGCAGCCGTCTGCAACTCGGATGCCGGAAGCTTGTGAAGTTCCGCCAGCCAGCGCACCCGCCCGGCTTCCTCCAGGGGGTCAACCTGACCAAGATAAATCTCGCCCACCAATACCCAGCCTGCCAGCACGCCGTTGTCGCGGACTGGCGCAGAGAGGTATAGCAGCCCGGCGTGGCAGGTGAACAACCGCTGCCCTTCGGCGCTGGCGCGGGTAATCTGCTGCCAACTGCTGCGGCAGGCCGCCTGCCCCGAAGGCGAGCTGGACAGCATCTGGCAAAATTTGCACGGGCCGCTGGTGCGGGTCAGCGGCGCGCCCTGACGGTCCACCACCAGCGCCGAAATCTGGCTGACGCTGGAAAACAGATTTTGCACCGCCTGGATGCAATGGGTGGGGAAGGTGGAGTCGGCAGCAGGCAGCAGCTCGGATGCGGATGGCTGGCTGACTGCCCCAAGCAGCGCCTCAACCTTGTCGCGCGCAAAGCGCCACTGCTGCCCGATTTTAACCCCGCGCAGGCGACCGTCCTGCAGCATCCGGTAAATGGTGATGCGGTCGACCTTGAGTATTTCTTGAACCTGGCGGGTGGTGAGATATTCGCTCATTGTTATATTATGTTATAACATTTACTTGTGAATATTATAACAACCTGCGACATTTTTGACAAGTGATTTTTGTCACAATCGCCCCTCTGCTCCCGGCAATTGATCAGCGAGATTTTTTAACACAACACAACCTCACTCGCAGTAAAATACGGAGGGGGTTCGCTGAAACACATCTTCAGAGTATTTCTCATTTGATGGAGGCAATGGTATGGCCGAAACATCTCTGGAAAACGACCCGATCGAGGTTCTGCCTGCCAGTGCGGAGCGCTGGAACGACCTGGAAACCGTCTTCGGTCCGCGGGGCGCTTACGCCGGCTGCTGGTGTATGTTCTGGCGCTTGAAACGCTCAGAATTTAACCAGTTGACCAAGGAAGAAAGAAAGGCGCGGCTCAGGGAGTTGACCACCCACACCCTGCCGCCCGGGGTCATCGCCTACACGAAGGGACAGCCCATCGGATGGTGCGCCGTCGGTCCGCGCCAGGATTTCCCACCGATGGCCACCTCAAAAACCCTGAAACCCATCGATAATCTGCCCGTCTGGTCGGTGGTGTGCTTTTTCGTGGTCAAGAGCCACCGCCGGCAGGGCGTGATGGTCGAATTGCTGCGCGGGGCGGTGCGCTTCGCCGCTGAACACGGCGCGTCGATCGTGGAGGGCTATCCGCTCGACATGCAGTCCCACCCGCTGACCAGCCAGCGGTTGAGCGGTTATGCTGGCTACATGGGCATTGCTTCGGCCTTTCGCCTGGCCGGTTTCAGCGAGGCAGCCCGCGCTTCGGAGACGCAGTTGATTATGCGCTGCGTGATCGAGCGGTAGTAAGAGGCCCTCACCCCTGCCCCCTCTCCCACTCGTGGGAGAGGGGAAACGAGGATGGATCAGACAACAAGTGCGGTGCAAATATTATTGCGACATTTGCACCTGCCCGGCTTCCACATGCGGGAGAGGGCCCTCACCCCTGTTCCCTCTCCCACTCGTGGGAGAGAGCCCTCACCCCTGCCCCCTCTCCCACAAGTGGGAGAGGGGAAATAAGCATGGATCAGACCGCGAGTGTGGTGCAGACGCCAAACAGGCGGGTGTGCACCAGCGCGCGGTGTTCGCCGGCCAACAAGCGGAGATCTCCGGATTGGATGTCATCCCGGTCCAGGCTGAGCGACTGCTCGTAGATATGCAGCACTTCCAGGCTGTGATCGTCAGCAGCCAGCCGGTTGGCCGAGAGCTTTCCGCATTCCACGCAGCGGTGCACCAGCATCAGCTCGCCCGGCCCGGCGCCGGCGTATTTATTGCGCGCGGGCTTGGCGGTCAAACCAACCGGTTGCATCTCTCCTTTGCAAGCCGACAGCCGGTCGCCGGCCCGGTACAGGTCCAGGTGGCGCGACCAAAGGCAGAAGGGACAGTGGTTGCGGTTTTGCACCCCGCTGATGGCGGGAGCAGTCAGGACATATTGGCGGCAGTGCTTGCATTGAAAACTGCCGCTTTGGCGCAGGAACTCCCCGGCGCCGTGCCGCCCGTGAATTTGGGCGGTTTTTATAGCCAAGGCGACTTTCACATGATCATCTCTCAATCTTCGCGCAATCTCAAGTAACTCTGATAGCGGTAGGGGCTGATCTGACCGGCATTGACCGCCCGGCGCACAGCGCAGCCGGGCTCCTCATTGTGGCTGCAATCCAGCCCAAATTTACATTTTCCAATCAGCGGGCGCATCTCCGGGAAAAACAGCGCCAGGTCCTCGCCCGCGGATTCCCACAGACCGAACTCGCGCACCCCGGGGGTATCCACGATGGCGCCGCCGCCATCCAGCGGGAACATCCCGGCATTGGTGGTCACATGGCGGCCCTTTCCGGTCTGCTGACTGACCGCGCCGACGCGCAGTCCCAGCCCGGGTTGCAGCGCGTTGAGTAGCGAGCTTTTGCCCACGCCCGACTTGCCCACCAGCACCGAGACGCGCCCTTGCAGCGCCGCGCGTATATCATCCATGCCCTGACCGCTGTGCGCGCTGACCAGCAGCACCGGATAGCCAATGCGCTGGTAGCGTTCGACTGCTTCGAGCAGCTCCGAGGACACCTTCCCCTGCGCGTCCTGAACCAGGTCCAGCTTGGTGATGCACACCAGCGCGGGCAGGTTCTGCGATTCGGCTGACACCAGATAACGGTCGAGCATGTTCCACTTCGGCGCCGGGTCGGCGGCGGCAAACACCGGCACCACCTGGTCAAGGTTGGCGACGATGATCTGCTCAAAGGCGTGCGCCCCGGGCATCGGCACCGCCGTGCGGCGCGAAAGTCGGTTGCGCCGCGCCAGAATGGCGGTGATCAGCGCGCGCTCGCCGCCGTTTTCGCGGAAGAGAACCCGGTCACCCACCGCCACCGGGCTGACATGCGGGTTGTGAGGCAATTCCATCCAGTCGTCGGGGTCCTCAGGGTCCAGGCCCAGGCGCAGGCGAGCAGCCAGCCCGCAATTCACGGTGCGCTCGCCGCTTTGGACGGTGTAACAGCCGCTGGTGCGTTGCATCACGACACCCTGACTGCTTGATGAATCTTTCATACAATCCATTGTTACAGACTCTCCAGGTTAAAACAAAAGCCAGCCGCGTGGAATTCCCGCGGCTGGCAGGGGACAGGTGGATTGAACCGCTCAAGCTCTGGGTTCAATCCCACCCGGTGTTCCGGGTTAAATCGAAAGCCGCGGGTGCATAAGCGCACCCGCGGCCGAAAAGTCACGCCTTAAATCAGGTGTGGACCTCCGGTATTGAGGCGCACTTACGCGACGAGAACTCCCTGGGACACAACGACTTGATGCATGCAATCTCCTTTCTTAAAATTGGATTAACTGCGCCAGTGTATCACTGCCGGCGGAGATTTGTCAAGGTCAAGCGCGAGTCTGCGATTGTGGGGATTACCCGGGAACGATGATTCATGCTCCAGACCCTTGGTGGTTGAACTGATCGGTTATAATAGCCTGGTTGTGCGCAAACCGCGCCAGGCATCCCCGAAATAAAAGGAAAAAGAATGGACTCCAAAACAAAAAATCGGAAAACGCGCGCCCAGCTCGAAGCCATGGCGGCGCGGGCATTTGGCGGGATGACGCTCGCCGAAGGTGAAGACGCCGTGTCTGAGCTAAAGGAAGGCTGGTTCAACGCAGCTTACAACATCCGCCTTGCCGACGGCCGTGAAGTCATCCTCAAGATTGCCCCTCCGCCGGGAGCGGAAGTCATGCTGTATGAGAAAAACATCATGGCGACCGAGGTGGATGCCATGCGTCTGGTGCGCCAGAATCCGGCCATCCCGGTGCCAGAAATCTACTTTTTTGATGATGCTCACGATTTGTGCGACTCGGATTATTATTTCATGGAAAAGATTTGCGCCGACCTTTTGGAGCATGTCAAAGCCAACCTGCCCCCTGAAACGGTCGCGAGCGCAGAAATGCAGGTCGGCGAGATCATCCGCGAAATCAACTCTTTTCCCGGCACTTATTTTGGCTACGACGGCAACCCGGATCTGCGCGCGGACACCTGGAAAGAAGCGTTCATCAAGATTGTGGAATCGGTGCTGGAGGACGGCGCGCGCAAGAACGTGGTGTACGACTACGGTTACGACGAGATGCGCTCCGTTGTGCACAGACACGCCGCAGCGCTGGAGGAAATCACCGCGCCTTGCCTGGTGCACTGGGATGCCTGGGACCTCAATTTCTTCATCCGGGACGGCAAAATCGTGGGGATCATCGATTTCGAGCGGGCATTGTGGGCGGATCCCTTGATGGAGGCTCAGTTCAGGGCGCATGACTTCGAGGGCGTTACCAACAGCCTGCGCGGTTATGGCAAGACCTCTTTCACCTTCGCTGAAGAACAGCGCAACCACCTGTATTCGCTGCACCTCGGCCTGGTGATGAACACCGAATGTTACTACCGCAATTACGATACTGACTTTGTCTTCAACATCTCCAAAATGGTGATGCGCGGCAGCATGGAGTGGCTGAAAGCCAACTGAGTGCGCATGGGCAATCCATCCCGGGTGGAAAGACTGGGAACCGAGAAGATCGGCAAATTGCTGCTGGAAATGTCGTCCCAGACCACATTTTCGCTGCTGGTGTATGCCATCTATGCCATCACCGACACCTATTTTCTATCCGTAGGCATCAATTCACTGGCGGCTGCGGGCGCCTCGATTGTCTCGCCGGTGTTGATCGCCCTCGGCGCACTGGCCACCACCGTTGGGGCTGGCGGCGCTTCGGTCGTCTCCCGCGCGCTGGGGGAAAACAACGAAGAAAGAGCCTCGCGCACGGTGGCGAACACGTTCATGATCTTCTGGGTGGCAGCGCTTGCCATCACGATTCTGGGCGCGTTGTTCATCAAACCCATCGTCTATCTGCTGGGCGCCACCCCCAGCATTGCGCCTTACGCCATCACCTACGGACGCATCATCTTCCTGGGCGCCATCACCAGCACCGGCTTCTCGACCATCATCCGGGCGGATGGCAATGTGCGCTATTCGACCGCCATCTGGGTCATCCCGGTCAGCGCCAATCTGGTGCTGAGCTGGCTGTTCATCATGGTGCTGAAGATTGGCGTTGCGGGGGCCGCCCTGGCGACCGTCGCCGGTCAGTTCATTTCGGCCAGCATGAGTGTGTATTTCTTCTTCTTCAAGAAGAACCGCTCCTACAACATCCGGGCATCCTATTTCAAACCCAGTTGGCCGCTCATCGGCGAGGTGCTGATGATCGGCTTTCCCTCGCTGATCAAGAATTTCAGCGCCAGCCTGCTGGTCATCGTCACCAACAACCTGCTTAAGGTGATCGGCGGCGACACCGCGCTGGGCGTGTTTGCCATCGTCAACCGCCTGTATTCCGGGCTGATCATTCCGCAGACGGGCATTGTTCATGGGATGCAGCCGCTGGTGGGGTACAACTTTGGTCAGAAAAAATTCGAGCGGGTCTGGCAAACCATCCGGCTCTCCCTGGTCGGCGCGGCGGTCTACGGCACGTTGGTCTGCGCGATCTGCCTGACGATCCCGCATGTGCTGATCGGCATCCTCTCCCGGGAGAGCGCGATCATCGCTGAAGGGCAGACCGCCCTGCGGCTGCTGGCGCTTTCTTACCCGCTGACTGGGGCGTCGATGATCACGGCGGCCTCGTTCCAATCCGTCGGTCGAGCCAGGGAAGCGCTGTTTTTCACACTGGGGGGCATCCTGCTGGTTAAACTGCCGGTGCTGCTGCTGGCTTCCAGCCTGTTTTCGCTGACCGGCATCTGGGCTTCGGAGGCATGCTCGGAGCTGATCCTCTGCATCCTCTCGCTGTTCTTATTAAAGAATCTACGCGGTAAAACGGATGTTCAGCGCCTGATCCCGAACTCAGGCTGACGCCCCAGGTTTTTCAAGCTTGACCTGGGTGAGCGCCAGCAGTGCCAACAGGTTGCAGGCTGCCGCCGCCAACCCGTTGGCGCTCATCCCCCTGGTGTAGATCAACGGCGCCAGCCAGGCGCCCAGCGCGATGCCCAGCGTGATGGCTGAAAAATAGACCGTCATGGCCGTGGCGCGCAGCCGCGGTGCCACCTCACTCATGATCGGCATGGTGCTGATCAGCGCGAACTCGGAAGTGAAAAAGAACACCCCCAGCCAGGCCAGCGAGGCCGCCAGGCTGCCCCCCAGCCAGCGCAGGCTGAGCGCGGCAAGCAGGTTGATCAACAGCCCCGCCGCCACCGCGCGGTGCTTGCCAATGCGGTCCATGATCCCCGCAGAAAAGATTTGCCCGCCCAGCTCGCCCGCGCCGATGATCATCGAAGCCAGCCCGAGAGCGGTCACTTTCAGCCCAAACGAATCCTCCATCCAGGCGCCGAACACCAGGCCGACCACCTGATTGCCAAAGACCATCAGCAAGCCCACCAGCATGCCGGCGATCACCGGGCGGTGCGTGAGCAGTCCGCGCAGGTCGGTCAGCAGGCTGAGCCCGGAGAGAGCCGGGGGCGCGTCGCGCGGCACGGCGCGGGCGACCATGATCACCAGGATCATCCCGCCCGCCGCCAGCCATATGAAGGGCGACTGCCAGCCAAAACGGTCAATCAGCACCCCCACCAGCGGGGTCACCAGGATCAAGCTGAGCGGCCAGCCCATTTCGATCACCGCCATGACCCGCCCGCGGCGCTCATAGGGGATATGGTCGGCCAGGTAGGCCTGCGACGCCGGACCAAAGACATTGTCTCCCAGGTTAATCAGGAACAGCATGAGGAAGAAAGCTGGCACCGCCGCCCAGAACGGCAGCAATGCCGCGCCGGCGCAGAACAGCACCAATCCCACCAGCAGAGCGGTTTTACGTCCGCTGCGCTCGGCGATGGAAGCCAGGAATGGCGCGGCGGCGCTGGTGAGCATGGACAGGCTGACCGCCAACGAGAGCGTGGGCAGGTCGCTGTCCAGTCCGCGCGCCAGCGCAGGCAGGAAGGGATAAATCATGCGGATGGGGGTGAAGATGATCAGGCGGCAGAAAGCAAACAGTCCCGCCTGCAGCCAAATGGCGCGCTGGCTCAACATGCCTGCCGCGCTTTCAGCCACAAGGCAATCTGCGCGCCCAGCAGCAGGCTCAGCCCCAGCATGAGAAAGAAAACCAGGCCGATGGCGCTGGTCTCGGCGCCGGCTAGGGGCGCATCCGGGTGCAGCACGTTTTCGGCGCGCGACAGGTTCCAGACCAACCCCAGCCCGAACAGGAGATTGCCCAGCGCGTCCAGCCGCGGCTGGCGCACCAGCCACAGCCCGCCCTGCAGCAGCAGCCCGACCAGCGCAAAGGTCAGCGGGATACGCATGCGCGGCTCATCCCAGAAAATGCCGCCCCAGGTGGACTGCTGCACCGCCAGCG
>CAZCBJ010000047.1:0-21609 GCA_964496705.1 uncultured Anaerolineaceae bacterium
GGGATCCGCTCCCGCCAGGAGCAGGTTCAGATCGCGGGCGCGAATCTGCACCGCTCCGTCCACCACCACAGGCACCTGTTTGGCTGAACCAACCGCCAGAATGGCGGCCTCGGGCGGGTTGATGATGGCGATGAAGTGCTCCACATCAAACATTCCCAGGTTACTGATCGAGAAGGTGGAGCCTTCGATGTCGTCCGGGCGCACCTTGCCGGCGCGCGCGCGGGCGACCATTTCCTTGACCTCCTGGGAAATCTGGCGCAGGGGTTTCTGGTCGGCATCTCTGCACACCACAGTCAGCAGACCACCCGGCACGGCCACCGCTACGCCCATGTTGACATGAGCGTGGCGGACGATGGCGTCTGCGCTCAGCGAGGCGTTCAGATTGGGGTACGTGCGCAGCGCCAGGGCTGCAGCGCGGATGATGAAATCATTCACCGACAATTTCTGATCTTCGGGGAGCAGCAGGTTCGCCTCGCTGCGCAGTTTCATCACGGCTTCCATGTCGTACTCGTGGGTCACGTAGAAATGGGGCAATTGCTGCTTGGATTCGACCATGCGCCGGCCGATGGCCGCGCGCAGCCGGTCGATCGGGATGCGCGAATCGGTGAGCTCCTCAACCGACGCCGGGGAGAGGGTGGGGAACGGTGCGGGCGGAACGGCTGGGGCGGGCGCAGAAATCCCGGCAGACACGCCGGCGGATGCGCCCAGTGCGGCCGGGGTGGGTGGGGCTGAAATGCCCGCGGAAGCACCAGCCGCGGCAGATTGTGAAAGGAAAGCCTGCACATCGCGCTTGACCACCCGACCGCCTGGCCCGCTGGCCGGCACGCGGCTCAGATCAACCGCGTTTTCGACCGCCATGCGTTTGGCCAGGGGTGAGGCCTTGACCGGGCCGCCTGAGACCGGGGCGGGCGCTGCGGCTGCTGTCGGAGCGGCAGCCGTCGTAACAGTGACACTTGGAGCGGAAACCGCGGCAGATGGCTGCGCTGGGATAGGCGCGCTGTCTTCCACCTTTTCTCCCGGCGCGGCGATGATGGCAATGGGGGTACCGACCGGCACAATCTCGCCCTGCGGCACCAGATGGCGCGCCACCACACCGCTGAAGGAGGATTCCACCTCGACGGTGGCCTTGTCGGTCTCAATCTCGGCCAGGACGTCGCCCTTGTTGACCGCTTCGCCCTCGGCGCGCACCCAACGAACCAGGGTGCCTTCGGCCATGTCAAAACCCAGCTTGGGCATGGTTACGGTTTCGGCCATCACAGCACCTCCTTGACCGCCCTTATCACGTCAGCCACATTGGGAAGCGCCATTTGTTCCAGCGTGCGGTTGTAGGGCAGGGGCACTTCTTTCTGCGCAACGCGTTGAATCGGTGCATCGACATGATCAAAAGCTTCCTCGTAGATGCGCGCAGCGACTTCTGAACCTACGCCGTAGGAGCGCCAGCCCTCCTCTACGATCACCGCGCGGTTGGTCTTCTTGAATGATTCAAGCACCGGTGCCATGTCCAGCGGTCGCAGTGAGCGCAGGTCCACAATTTCAGCTTCGATGCCCTCTTTGGCCAGCTCATCTGCTGCCTTGAATGAAATTTCCAGCATCTTGGAATAGGTGACGATGGTCACGTCCTTGCCGGCGCGCTGAACGGTGGATTTTCCGATCGGCACGACATAATCACCCTCCGGCACCTCGCCGCGGGTTTGATACAGGGTGGCGTGTTCGATGAACAAAACCGGGTCGTTGCTGCGGATGGCGGCTTTGAGCAGACCTTTGGCGTCCGCCGGGGTGCCGGGCGCCACCACCACCAGGCCGGGGAAATGAGCAAAGACGGCGTCGGGGGTTTGCGAGTGGGTTGCGCCCAACTGACGCCCGCCGCCGCCCACCGCGCGGATGACCATCGGCAGCACGAATTGCCCGCCGAACATGTAATGCAGCTTGGCGGCTTCATTGACAATGTGATCCATGGCCGAAAAGGCGAAATTGATCGTCATCAGCTCCGCCACCGGGCGCAGACCGGTCAGCGCGGCGCCAATTGCCCCGCCGATGATGGCCGCTTCGGCGATGGGTGTGTCGCGCACGCGCTCCGCGCCGAAATGATCGTAAAAGCCTTTGGTCACGGCATAGGTTCCGCCCCAGATCCCAACTTCCTCACCCATGATGAACACATTCGGGTCTCTTTCCATCTCCTCCCAAAGAGCCTGGGAGATCGCTTCTCGCATGGTAATTCGCGCCATAGATTCCCTCTTTCGTTTCAGGATTCACCGCTGCGGGTGATGTATTTAATAGGTCTCGAAGTAAATATCTTTGAACAGTTCTTCAGCCGGCGGTTCGGGGCTGGATTCGGCAAAGGCGGTGGCTTCCTGGACTTCCTGATCTGCCAGGTTGTCCTGCTCGTCCAGCTCGGCTTCGCTGGCAATTTTATGCTCCACCAGATAGGCGCGGTAGATGCCGATGGGATCGTTGGCTTCCCACTTGCGCACCTCCTCCTGCTTGCGGTAGCGTTCGGGATCGCCCATTGAGTGCCCGCGAAAACGGTAGGTGAGCACCTCCAGGAACTGAGGACCGCTGCCTTCGCGGATTTCGGCGATCATTTTCAATGCGGCTTCGCGCACGGCCATGACGTTCATTCCATCCACGCGCTGGCTGTGCATGCCATAACCCGAGGCTTTCTGAGCCATTTCTGAAACCGCAGAGGCGCGCTCAATGGCAGTGCCCATGCCGTATTGGTTGTTTTCGCATACCCACAGCACCGGCAGTTTCCACACCTTGGCGAGGTTGAGCGCCTCGTGGAAGAAGCCGATGTTGGTGGCGCCGTCGCCAAACATGCAGATGGTGACGGCTTTGCGCCCGGCATACAGATCACCCAACGCCAGCCCGGAGGCCAGCGGTAGGTGGGCGCCGACGATGGCATGCCCGCCCCAGAAGTTCTTGTCCACATCGGCAAGGTGCATCGAGCCGCCTTTGCCCTTTGAGCAGCCGGTCAGTTTGCCGGTCAGCTCAGCCAGCACGATCCTCGGCGGAATGCCGCAGTTGATCGCCACACCATGATCACGGTAGGCGGTGATGACGCGGTCCTCCGGGCGGCGGGCTGAGATCAACCCGGTGCTGACCGCTTCCTGGCCGATGTACAGGTGCAGAAAACCGCCGATTTTGCCCTGCTGATATAACTCGGCGCAGCGTTCTTCCACGCGGCGGATGACCACCATCTCATTATAGAGTTTCAGATACTCGTTTTTTTCCATGTCCGTCCTCATGGTTTCTGATTGATTTCAACCTTTGTATTGGATAACACACCTATTTTAACTGTTTTTTCGCGGCATAGGTAATAATTGGATAAGGTTGTCAAAAAAAGGGCTGCCCGGATGGACAGCCCTTTTTTTAAATCAGTTATCAGCGTTTACCAGGCTTACTTGTCGATTTCCAGACCTTTGGAGTGCTTGATGGCCGCGTGGGCGGCTGCCAGGCGCGCCACCGGGACGCGGAAAGGCGAGCAGCTCACGTAGTTGTTGCCAACGATGTGGCAGAAATCGATCGAGTCGGGATCACCGCCGTGCTCGCCGCAGATGCCCACTTCCAGGTTCGGGCGGGTCTGGCGGCCTTCGCTGACAGCCATGTGCATCAGGCGGCCAACGCCTTCGCGGTCAATGGTCTGGAAGGGGTTCTTGGGCAGGATGCCTTCTTCCACGTATTTGACCAGGAAGTTGCGCTCAGCGTCGTCGCGGCTGTAGCCGAAGGTCATCTGGGTCAGGTCGTTCGTTCCGAAAGAGAAGAACTCGGCCAGTTCGGCGATCTCGCCGGCAGTGACAGCCGCGCGCGGGATTTCGATCATGGTGCCGAACTTGTATTCAAAGTGGACACCCTTCTCTTCCATCACCTGTTTGGCGATGCGCACCAGGCGAGGCTGGATCCATTTGAGCTCGGCAACGGTGCCGGTCAGGGGGATCATCACCTCAGGCTTGACGACGATGCCGCGTTTGCCGCAGTCGGCGGCAGCCTCGAAGATGGCGCGCACCTGCATCTCGACGATTTCGGGCATGTAAATGCTCAGGCGGACGCCGCGCAAGCCCATCATCGGGTTGGATTCGTGCATGCCGCGGATGGCAGCCAGCAGCTTCACTTTTTCATCCAGACCCTTGGTCTCGCCCTTGGTGCGCATGACGATCACCTCTTCGAAGAGCTTCTCTTCGTCGGGCATGAACTCATGCAGAGGCGGGTCAATCAGGCGGATGATGACCGGGTGGCCATCCATCGCCTCGAACAGACCGTCAAAGTCAGCCCGCTGGTAGGGCAGCAGTTCGTTGAGCGCCTGCGTGCGTTCGTCGCTGGTCCCGGCCAGGATCATGCGCTGCACGATGGGCAGGCGTTCCGGCTCGAAGAACATGTGCTCGGTGCGGCACAGGCCAATTCCTTTGGCGCCGAAGGCGCGGGCGCGGCGGGCATCTTTGGGATAGTCGGCGTTGGCCCACACCTGCATGCGGGCGATCTTGTCCGCCCAGTCGAGCAGAGTCATCAGTTCGGGCTGGTCTTCAAAGGAAGGCGCGACCAGCGGCATTTGGCCGGTGAACACCTCACCGGTGCCGCCGTCCAGTGAAATCCATTCGCCTTCTTTGATGGTGACGCCGTTGGCGATCAACTGGCGTTTGGCCTGGTCGATCTTGACCGCAGAAGCGCCCACCACACACGGGACGCCGAACTGGCGCGCGACCACGGCAGCGTGGGAGGTGGCGCCGCCTTCGCTGGTGAGAATGCCCTTGGCAGCCAGCATGCCGTGCACGTCGTCCGGCTTGGTGAAGGGGCGCACCATGATGACCTGCTGTTTTTCTTCCTTGGCTTTCTTCTCGCAGGTGTCGGCGTCGAAGTAGACCTGACCGACTGCCGCGCCCGGCGAGGCATTGACGCCCTTGGCGAACATGCGCCCGGAAGTGCGGGCAGCTTTCATTTCTTTATCGTCAAATTGCGGGTGGAGCAGGGTGTTGACCTGTTCCGGGGTTACCCGGCTGACAGCCTGTTCTTCGTTGATCAGACCTTCGTTAACCATGTCAACCGCGATCTTGAACTCGGCGCGAGCGGTGCGCTTGCCATTGCGGGTCTGCAGCATCCACAGGCGGCCGCGCTCGATGGTGAATTCCACATCCTGCATGTCGTGGTAATGATTTTCGAGGCGTTTAACAATATCGAGGAATTGATTGTAAGCCTCGGGCAGAACCTCGCCCAGCTTCTCAATCGGTTCGGTGTTGCGGATGCCGGCGACCACGTCTTCGCCCTGAGCGTTGAGCAGGTAATCGCCGTACAGCTTATGCTCGCCGGTGGAAGGATTGCGAGTGAAGGCCACACCGGTGCCCGAATCCCAACCCATGTTGCCGAAAACCATGGTCACGATGTTGACCGCGGTGCCCAGGTCATCGGGGATATTGGTGGCGCGGCGGTAATCCACGGCGCGTTTGCCGTTCCACGAGTTGAAAACGGCGACGGTTGCCAGGCGCATCTGTTCGAAGGGATCCTGCGGGAATTCCTTGCCGGTTTCCTTTTTCACCACTTCCTTGAATACCGCGAGCAACGTCTTCAGATCATCGGCGGTCAGGTCGGTGTCTTGTTTGAAACCCTTCTTATGTTTGTATTCTTCGAGGACATCTTCGAAGGCCTCGTCAGTAATGCCCATCACCACTGAGCCAAACATCTGGATCAGGCGGCGGTAAGAGTCATACACAAAGCGCTCATTGCCGGTTAGTTTAACCATGCCTTCGGCGGTCTCGTCGTTCAAGCCGATATTCAGCACGGTGTCCATCATGCCGGGCATCGAGAATTTAGCGCCCGAGCGGCAGGATACCAGCAAGGGATTGCCGGGATCGCCGAATTTTTTGCCAGCCTGAGCTTCAACGCGCTTCAGGGCAGCCAGCATCTGCTCCCATAGTTCCGGTGGGAAGGCATTGTTGGCTGAATAATAATTGCAGGCTTCGGTGGTTACGGTGAAGAACGGCGGCACCGGTACGCCGATGCGCGTCATCTCGGCCAGGTTGGCGCCCTTGCCGCCCATCAAGGCGCGCACCTTATCCCAAACTCCGCCCACATAGGCTTCAGCTTGCGCCACTTCATCGAATAAAAATACCCATTTCTTGCTTGACATCAGGTCCTCCTAATTGTTTTGAATTTTCTTTATAAAAAAGCCGCAGATGCGCCGGGCTATCTCTCTGGTTAATAACCAACGAATTTTACCATAAAGACAGCCAGAAACTGGACTGTGTCGAAGCTTTTTTATTCACTTCCAAGACGCGAGGCAGCTAATCCCCGAAACGACGAAGCGTTTTCTTATAGGAGCCTGCGCAGAGCTGCCTGTTGCTCGGGTTCAAAAACCGGTAAAATCCGGCGCGCCAGGCGCTGTATGGGGGGTGATGGGCGGGATGCCAACGCCTGGCGTAAAAGGTAAACGGTCTCCGCTGGTGAGCGTCTGGCCAGGGCGACCAGCACTTCCTCGAGGTCGGCAGACAACTGCGCGGCTGAGCTAAGGATCAAAGAGAGTACCAGTGAAAACATCGGGGGGATGTTCTCAAACGAGCGGTCCTCCGCCAGGGCGGTCACCGCCCGCAGACCGAGGCGTTGATTCTGCATATCAGCGGCGCTCAACCAGGCGGTCACCATTTGCAACCAGCTTGAGGGTTGCTCACGCCGCAGCCGCGCGCTGCCCTGACGCAGCAACTCATATTGCAGGACGCGTTCGGTATCCGGGCGGCACCATGCCAACAGGCGGCTGGTCACCTGCTCGGGAGGGGTCAGCGGCACCTGTCCCAGGATGTAAGCGGCCAATTGTCTCGGTTCAAGGTACTCATCCTGCCAGAGAGCATCCGTTAACGCCAGCCCTGCGGCTGGGTTTTCCATGAGCAGCGGCAATATCTGCTGCTGCAATTGCTGCATCACCAGCGGCGAAACCTGGTGGGCTGGCATGCCGCCGTATTTCTGCGTTGCCTGAGAGGGGCGCAAAGCGCGGTTGGCAAGCCCGTCCAGCATGTTTTTCAGTCCGGCGCGGAATTCTTCCGGGCGGGTGAACAGCCAGAGCAGTTGATTAATCTGGCTTTTGAGCTGGTTCAGCGCGACAGCAGGCATTAATAGGCGCGTGCAAAATAGACTTTCTCGGTTGCGGGTTGACCGCAGACGATGCATTGGCCTTGTCCGCCGGGTTGTTCGAGGGGGATGCAGCGGGTGCTGGCTCTGGTATCTTCCTTAACTTTCGCTTCACATACCTGGCTGCCGCACCACCAGGAGTAGGCCCAGCCGTTTTGCACCACTTCGGTTAACTCGGCATAATCTCTGGGATCATGGATGTGCGCGTCGCGGAATTGGGTGGCGCGCTGCAGCAGGGCCTGGTGAACGACTTCGAGGTGATTGCCAATGGCAGCAGGCAGGCCTTCCAGCGGGAGGATGCTTTTTCCGGGTTTTCCGGGTATATCCCGACGGGCGACCATGACCGAGCTCTTCTCCACGTCGCGCGGCCCAATTTCAATGCGCAGCGGTACGCCGCGCATTTCCCAGTCGTTGAACTTGAAGCCGGGCGTCAGACCTTCGCGTTCGTCCACCTTGACGCGGTAGTCACTCAGCATGGTTTTGACTTGCTGGACGGCTGGCATAACAGCGGCTTTTTCGGCGTCATTTCTATAGATTGGCACGATCACCACCTGGATCGGCGCCAGACGCGGCGGCATGATCAAGCCCTGGTCGTCGCCGTGGGTCATGATAATGGCGCCAACAAAGCGGGTGGAGAGACCCCACGAGGTGGTCCAGCAGAATTGCTGGGTGTTGTTGACATCCAGGTACTGGATGTCAAAGGCTTTGGCGAAATTTTGGCCGAGGTTGTGAGAGGTGCCGGACTGAAGTGCGCGGGTATCGCCCATCATCGCTTCGATGGTGTAGGAACGCAGTGCGCCAGCAAATTTTTCGCTCTCGCTCTTTCGCCCGCGAATGACCGGCACGGCGGCGTCGGTGTAGGCAAAGTCTGCATATATATTGAGCATGCGCAAGGTTTCTTCCTCGGCCTCATCGTGGGTGGCATGCGCAGTGTGACCTTCCTGCCAGTAGAATTCGAGTGTGCGCAGGAACAGACGCGTGCGCATCTCCCAGCGCACCACGTTACCCCATTGATTGATCAACACCGGCAAATCGCGGTAGGAATTGATCCACTTGGCGTACATATGCCCGATGATCGTCTCGGAAGTGGGGCGAACCACCAGGGGTTCTTCCAGTTTTTCACCGCCGCCGATGGTGACCACAGCCAGCTCGGGTGAGAAGCCTTCGACGTGCTCTTTCTCTTTTTCCAGGAAGGACATGGGGATGAACAGTGGAAAAGCGGCATTCATGTGTCCGGTGGCTTTGAAGCGCCTGTCCAGCGCTTGCTGGATGTTTTCCCACAGCGCCCAGCCGTAGGGGCGCACGATCATGCAGCCGCGCACCGGGGCATAGTCTGCCAATTCGGCGCGCTGGACAAGCTGGTTATACCATTCGGAATAATTCTCACTGCGGGTGGGTAATTTTTCGTCGCTCATGGGTCTCACTTGTTGATTGATTTACGCGTTAAGGTACGCGATGCTATGTTGAATATCCGCTGCAAATTTCAGCCAGCGGCGGTCGCGTTCCAGAATGGCATTCTGTTCGCGGTACAAACAATCGATCACCTGCTTCCAGCCCGGCCCCACCAAGATCAGCGGTTTGGGCGGCAGCGAGGCGATCACCAGCCGGTTCCACATCAAGCTGATTTCAAGCAAGGTGCCGATCCCGCCGTTGAGGGCAATGGCGGCATCGCAGCCGTCGGTCAGCTTTTCCAGCCGTTCCATCAGGGTTGCGCAGCGCCATTCGACGGTCAGCCAGCGGTTGGGCGCCACTTGACGCCAGGCTTCGATCTCGGCGCAGGTCACCCCGATCACCGTGCCGCCAGCCTCGGCTGCCCCGCGGGACACGGCCTCCATTGTGCCGATGTAGCCGCCGTTCATCACCGTGTGTCCGCTCTGGGCCAGCAAACTCCCCAACTCGTAGGCTTCCTGGTAAGCAGACTCGCCGGGTTTGGGGTGCGCGCCGCCAAAAACCACCACGTTCATGCTGCCTCGGAAGAAACGGGAGGCTGCCAGTCGCGTTGATAGTTCTGGTCCAACTTGGCCAGCACGGCTTTTTCCAGGTCGATGCCGGTCAGGGTGGCCAACTGCAGCAGGTAGAGGGTCACATCCGCCAACTCGCCTTCCAGCCCGGTTAGGTCAGCGCTGGTTTCCGACCATTGAAAATGCTCCAACACCTCGGCGGACTCCAAGGCCAGGGAGATGGCAATGTTGCGGGGTGTCTGAGGATGAATGCTGCCGTTCTCATACCAACCCTTGGCGCTGACGAACTGGTGCATGGCCTGGGAAAGTTCTTTGATATCCATTCTCGACCGCTTAGAAAAAAGATTGCAGAATTATACCATGCCCCCCTTTGGCTTCTTGAAGATATACATCAGCCATCCGATGAACAGAAAGAACGGCCATTCTGCGATGCTGGCCGGCATACCGGGAGTTCGCGACAGAAAGAAGAATATCCAGGAAAGGATGATGCTGCCGCCCCAGAAGATCGCAGCGGGTAATCTGGGTGGAGGGTGTTGGATGCAAACCCAGAATAAGATGGGCAACAGAAAAGGTATCTGTTCATACGCCGCACCATGCGGGTGGAAAAGGAAAAGAATAAAACCACACCAGCCTGCTATCTGCAAAGAGGTGAACAGGCCTTTCCACCAGCGAAAGAAGAGCCAGAGGGTAATTCCTGCACAAACGATCGCGCTGAATAGCGTGATGCTCTGCGCAATCAAAGTGGGAACGAATTCCTTGAGGAAAAGGGTGAGGATCAACCAGGTCTGGTTATATTCGGTGTATTTGGTGAGTCGTTCTGCCCAGGCCGGCAGCCAGGCAGGCATGACAGTAAAGGAAAGGCCAACGAATAGAAGCAGGCTCGCCCCGAAAGCGGCTAATCCATGCCACATCCGACGGCGAAGCATCCATAATAAGTAGAAAACCACCCATAACCAGGCAAATTGGGGTTTGGCGGTTGCCCAGGCGAGCGCCGCGCCGAATAAAAGCTGCTTTAGCGTGGATGGTGATGAGTCGTTTGCCAGCAGACTAAAAGATGTGATAAGGATGGAGGTGATTAAAACGTTGTAATTACCGGTCAATAGGGCAAACAAAAAAGGATATACCAGGAAAACCGTCAGGCTCTGCCGGGCGCGTGGGAAGGTAAAAAGGAGGCTCGCGACCAGGGTGAGGATATTCAACGCCAGCCAGAAAGCCTGCGCCCATTCATAAGTCATCCACAGGGTCGGCAGAGATGGCAGGAAGGCATAAATCGGATACACAAATCCGAGCTGGTCTTCATCCGGGCGCGCCAGGCGCTTCAATACCGCCCATTGCACCTGTTCTGCCACTTCGTCGCTGTAGGGGTTGCCGCCTTCGATGAACAACGTGCGCCCGGCAACATAATAAATATAATAATCAATCCCCAAATTGTTGTCTTTGGTGAGAGAATGCAGTCCGTAGGTCAGCATTGCCAGGCAGAGCAGGAAAATGCCCCCCAGAATCCAGGCGGTTTGCCTGGCTGGCTGCTGCTCAGGTCTGCTGCTCACCGGAGATGACCTCGAGGGCGGCTTGGGCGGATTTGCGCTGTTCGGGGTGCCAACCTTCTTCGCTGACCATACTCTCCAGATGGAGGATCACGCGCTCGCGCGTCTCAGTGTCCACCGAATGGATGGCGGCCAGGATTTGATCCGGCTCGCGCGAGAGCAGGTGATCCCAGAACAACTCAACCGGGTCAAGGAATTCAGGCATGGTTTAATTCTAATACAAAAACTTCCTTACCCCCCTCGGAGGGGTAAGGAAGTTTTTGTGCTGCCAGACTGGAGGATTTATTCCTCTTTCTTTTCTTTTGCGCGGGCGGCAATGATTTCCTGGGTCAGGTGAGCCGGCACGGTTTCGTAATGGTCGAGTTCCATGGTGAAGATGCCGCGACCGCCGGTGATGGAGCGCAGTTGGGTGGTGTAGCGCTGCATTTCGGCCAGGGGGACGGTGGCGGAGATGGTCGAGTGACCTTTTTCGGTCTCCATGCCCTGAACGCGCGCACGGCGGGTGTTGAGGTCGCCCAGCACATCGCCCATGTTGCCTTCAGGGACGATGATTTTGACATTCATGATCGGCTCCAACAGAACCGGTCCAGATTCCATGAAGGAGGTTTTGAAGGCTTCACGCCCGGCAATTTCAAAAGCGACCGGTTTGGAGTCCACGGGGTGCTCTTTGCCATCGTAGACCGAAACCTTGATGTTGTTGATCGGATAGCCGGCCAGAATGCCTTCTTTCATCACCGCCTGGATGCCCTTGGTGATGGCGGGTTGATAAGATTGTGAAATGGCGCCGCCAAACACATCCCAGGTCAGCGCGAAATCCTCTTCCGCCAGGGGTTCTGTGCGCAGCCAGACCTCGCCGAACTGCCCGGCGCCGCCGGTCTGTTTCTTGTGGCGGTGCATGCCCTGACCTTTTTTGGTGATGGTTTCCTTATAAGGCACCTTGGGCTCAAGGGTGAGCAGGTTGACCTGGAACTTGGTCTCGGCGCGGCGGATGACCACGTCAATGTGCTGATCGCCCATGCCCTGCAGCAGGGTCTGATTGGTGGCCGGTTCCTGGTACCAACTCAGGGTCATATCCTCCTCGCACAGGCGGGTGAGAGTTGGGCTGATCTTGGTGGAGTCAGCCTGGGTCTTGGGGGCGATTGCCACGCGGTAGAGGGCGTGAGGGTATTCGGGGATGGGCAGCATCAGCGGGTGACCGCGGTCGCAGATGGTGTTGCTGGTGGCGGTCTCAGTCAGCTTGGGCACACTGCCAATGTCGCCGGAATGGATGATCTTGACCGGCAGGGTTTCCTTGCCGCGCATGATCTGCAGGTTGCCGATGCGCTCTTCGTAGCTTTTTGTCTGATTCCAGATGCGGCTGTCAGCAGCCATCATGCCCGAATAGATGCGGAAATAGGTCTGTTTGCCGACAAATGGATCAGCCGTGGTTTTCCAGACATAGGCTGCCAGCGGTCCGTCATCGACGCAAGCCAACTCTTCGTTGCCATCTTTGCCTGCAGCGGCGGCTTTGGGGACTTCGAGCGGCGAAGGCATCAGGCTGACCATGGCGTCCAGCAAAGGCGCAACACCAATTTCGGATGAAGCCGCAGCCACAAAAACCGGGATAAAGTTTACCGAGCGAATGATGCTCTTTAAACCTTTGATGATCTCCTCGCTGGACAGCTCGCCGTTCTCGAAATACTTTTCCATGAGCGAGTCATCGCCCTCCGCGGCGGCTTCCATGAGGACGACGCGCGCTTCCTGGGCTGCGGCTTGAAATTCGGCGGGAATATCGACCACTGCACGGCCATCGCCTTTGTATGCTTTCATGGTGATCAGATCAATCACCCCCTGGAAGGCAGCCTTCTCACCCCAGGGCAATTGCACCGGGACCAAGCGGATTTCGGAGAAATCGCGCACGGTGGCAAGGGCTTTCTGGAAGTTGGCGTTATCGCGGTCCATCTTGTTAATGACAACAAAACGCGGCAAGTTGAATTTATCGCAATACTGCCAGGCGATTTCGGTGCCGACTTCGATGCCGGAAACCGAATCAACCATGAGGATGGCGCCATCGGCCACACGCAAGGCGGAAATCACCTCACCGATGAAATCGTTGAATCCGGGTGTGTCGAGCAGGTTGATCTTGACTTCTTTGTATTCCACCGGCACCACGCTGGTGTACAGCGACAACCCGCGGCGGATTTCTTCTTCATCGAAGTCTGATACCGTAGTGCCGTCTTCGATGCGACCCAGGCGGGTGGTTGCGCCGCTGTAGTGTAAGAAAGCCTCAGTGAGCATGGTTTTGCCGGCGCTCAAATGACCTGCCAGCGCGATGTTGCGAATGGACGCAGTGGTATATTCTTTCATGAAACAAAAACCCTTCTGTATATCCTGAATTTCTCGGAAAACCGATTTTACGAGATGTTTGAATGATTGTCAAAGATTTGGTACACTCATGCCTGCATGTGACGCTGAAGCACAAGCCGAAACAATCGCTTATTATATCAGAGATAGCCTCTTGCTGCGCAGATTCTTATTTAACCTTTGGTATTTCCGCCGCCCGCCGTGGGATACCGGTATCACTCCGCCGGAGTTACTCGCTTTTTTGCAGGCGCACCCGCCTGGAAGAGCGCTTGACTTGGGCTGCGGCACCGGCACCAACCTGCTCACCCTGGCCCGGGCAGGTTGGGAAGTTTATGGGGTGGATTATGCGCTGCGCGCGGTTCTGCAGGCGCGGCGCAGGCTCAGGCTGGCCGGAATGGCGGGAAAGGTGCTGGTGGGGGATGTGACCGACATTCGCCGTCTGAGAGGACCGTTCGATCTGGTGTTGGACATCGGTTGTTATCACGGCCTAAAAGCCCCGTCGCGCGGCATCTATCGCCAAAACCTGCTGAAGCTGCTGGGGCGGGGCGGTCACTTTTTGATGTATGCGCACCGGACAGGTGCGATGGCGTTCGTTGAAGAGGATATGCAGCAGTTCAACGCAGTGCTCGAGTTGATTTTCCGCGAAGAGGGGGAAGATCCGAACAGCAGCGCGTCGCTGTGGGCGCAATGGCGCAGACCGGCCGCTTGACCCTTTTTCAGGGAATCGGCCTATGCGTTGGGTTTGTTTTACAGATCGCGCTCCATGCGCCAGGCAGGTTCCACCACCTGGTGCCAGATGCCCTGGTCGTCGGGGTAGGACCAGCAGCCGGGTTCATCGGCCACCGGCTTGAACCCATGGCGTTGATAGAAGGCCAGCGCTCGCGGATTGTCCTTGGCGACATTGAGGGTCAGGCTGTGAAATCTGCGCTGGCGAAGGTCCTGCATGACACATTCCAGCAGCCGACCGCCGACACCCAGCGGTACTGCGGCTTCACGCGAAAGGCGTACAGGTAGGCGCGCTGACTGCCGTCAGCCAGCTCGTGGCGGTCGCAGATGAACTGGACAAAGACCTGGCCGATCACCCCTTGACCGGGCAGCTCAACCAACCAGAGCCGCGACAATCCTTTCTGTTGGTGTTGAAAGGCATCCGCGTAGACACGCCGGAAGTGACGGTAAGCGCCCTCCCATTCCAACGCAGGAAGGTCAGCTTCGACGGCACTGCGGATGTGCAAATGGACAAGGTTGAGCGGGGTCGATTCGGAATTCATGCGCTGTCTGCGGGCTGGGAAGGGGCCTTGAATTCTGTCAGCAGTCTGTCGAGGAGCTCTTTTTCGTCGGCAGGTGTGCGCAACTGCCCGTCCAGCCAGGCAGCGCGCAGCCGGCCGAGGATTTCGCGGAACAGCGGGCTGGGCGGCAGACCCAGGGCTTGCAGCGTGTGACCGTCAGCGGCGGGATGGATATTTTTCCAGGTGCGTTGGTAGGTCTCCAGCATCCTGCGCTGATCAGAAGGGGCACCGAGGCTGGAGGCGTAAAGGCTGATGATGGGAATGCCATCCAGGCGCGCTACCACCTGGCTGGGTGAGGCTTGAGCCAACTCGGCCAGGTCTGGTCGTAATGCTTGAACTTCTTTCAGTGCGTGGATCAGCTCACTGGACAAACGCAGCCGCGTAGCCACTGCCACCCCTCCTTCGGCCGGCAGGCAGTTCAACCAGAGCAGATAAGCCAGAGCCGTGCGCATGGGCAGGTGCCCCAGTTTGGTTGGGAGCGCCCAGGGCTCTTCCCGCGCGGGATGAAACGCGATTTCCACGGCACCCTGAATGGAAGAGGACCAGTCCATCTGCGGGTGGATGGCGCCCAGCAGGTTTAGTTCCCGCAATCGGGCGAGCATGGCAAAGCCCTTTTCCTCAGCCAGGATCAGGTCGAGCTCATGGCGCAGCCGTTCGCCGCTGACCTGGCGCAGTAAGTCGCGCGCCTCTCCGATTAATTGCAGTGTTCGAGCTTCTATCTGGAAGGCGAAGCGCTGCTCGAAGCGCACCGCGCGCAGCATGCGGGTGGGGTCGTCGACAAAGGAAAGCGAATGCAGCACGCGTACCAGGCCTTTTTCCAGATCGCGGTAGCCGCCCCAGTGATCATACAACTCGCCATAATGGGATCCGTCCAGCCGTAATGCCAGGGTGTTAAAGGTAAAATCGCGGCGGTGCAGGTCTAGCTTGATGCTGGAGCGCTCGACGGTGGGCAGCGCGGTGGGGTGATCGTAGAATTCGGTTCGCGCGCTGATCAGGTCGATAAATTCAGGCAATTCAGCCGCGTCAAGGGGATGGTCGGCGGGCATCTTCTGCGCAACCACCGCGCGTTTCTCAGCCAGCCACCATTTGGCTGTGCCGAAACGTCTGTGCGCAACGATACGTCCGCCGAAAACTTCGGCCAATCTGCGGCCCAACGTAATGGCATCGCCCTCGACCACGATGTCAAAATCCAGGCTGGGACGTTTGAGGATCAGGTCGCGCACAAAGCCGCCCACGATGTACACCGCCAGGCGTTGTTCGTGAGCTTGCGAAGCGATGGTTTTCAGCAGGGTCAGGC
The DNA here is from genome assembly GCA_964496705.1 of uncultured Anaerolineaceae bacterium. Lineage (GTDB taxonomy): Bacteria > Chloroflexota > Anaerolineae > Anaerolineales > Anaerolineaceae > CAZCBJ01. Next base: position 15,539 of record CAZCBJ010000047.1, read on the forward strand.
GCGCTGCGGGCAAAGCGGCATTTAAACGCTCGGCGAGGTTGTGGCGTCCGCCCGGGCTGGATTCGCGCCGCGCCAGGGTCTTCAACAAATCGGTGCGGGTGACGATGCCGATGATCTGACGGGTATGTGGATCAACCACCGGCACCTGTCCCCAATCATGGCTGGTCATCTGGTTCTGTAAGTGGTCCAGTGAATCCTCGGGACTCACCCAGATTTCGCCAGCCTCCATCAAGCTGCCGACCGTCAGATCAAGCTTGTGAGTCAATGCGCGGTCCACCGAACGCCGCTTCAACAGGCCCACGACCCGCCCTTGCTCATCGGCGACCGGGTAGCCCTCATAGCCATAGCGCTGCATCAATTGCAGCGCCTGGCTGGCGGGCATTTGCGGGTTGAGGATCAAGGGGTGGCGGGACATGATCTGACCGACGGTAACCGGTGGGAGGACATAATCCGGCAGCACGTGCAGCAACTCGGCACTCGCCTCCTGGCAGGTGGTGATCCCCTCCTTTTCTCCCGGGCGGATCAAGGCGGCTGCCGCGCGCTCATGTCCTCCACCGCCAAAATGGGCGGCTGCGCGGGCGACGTTGACCCGGTCGGTGGTGGAACGTGCCACCAGTCGAATGCCTTCCAGGGTGCTGACCAGGATGAACAGCGCATCGGGGTCGAGCAGGTCGCGCAATTTGTGGGCGATGCTCGAAATTTCCTCGCCCATCTCCCCGGCATCCGCGCAGGCGATGACCACCGCCTGCTGGTGGATGGTGTGAGTCTGTGCGGCGTCCAGAAGCCGCTCGTAGAGCTGGCGCTGGTCGGGCGAGAGCGGCGGGTTGAGATACTGTCCGGCCAGACGCAGGCTGGCACCCATGTCGAGCAGATAGGCGGCGGCATGCACGTCGCGGGCGGTGGTATTGGCGTAGGTCAGTGAGCCGGTGTCCTCATAAATGCCCAGCAGCAGCAGTGTGGCCTGGATGAGACTCAGCCGACCGTTTCGCTCGAGCAGCCCTTCGACAAAGAGAGAGGTGCAGGCGCCCAGCGGTTCACTGCGGAACTGCCAGTCGGTTGGCAGGTTGGGACGCGCCTGGTGGTGATCAATCACCCGCACGGAGGTTTTCCTGGTGATGCCTTTCAACGTGACCAGCCCCTGAGTGTCCACCAATGTGACGCTATGGATGGATTGGCGGGGAAGTTCGCTGGCTTCCACGAACGGCAGTTCCGAACGATACAGGTTGACAAAGGCGCGCACATTGCGATTCATTCGCCGCGGCAGCACCGGCAGGGCGGTATCGTCCAGCAGGTATGCGCCGAGCAACGCGCCCAACGCGTCGAAATCGGCCTGTTCGTGGGTCAGGATGATGTGCATGAGATTATTGTAATATGAAAGGCGGGAAGAAGTGATAAGGGAGAAGTGATATGGTAAAAGTCAATAGCAATCTATATGAGATGGAAGTGAATCAATGAGAGTGTCAAGACGGACAACTGACCACCGACAACTGACAGCTCCTCTCCGGCAAGAATCAAAATTCTTTGGTATCATCCATTTGAGAACACAGCATGCTTCCTGAACTATCCCAAGAAGAAATTCTGCGATATTCACGCCACCTGATCATCCCGGAGGTTGGATTGGAGGGTCAACGCCGGCTGAAGGCTGCTTCGGTGCTGGTGGTGGGGGTTGGCGGACTGGGCTCGCCGGTTGCCTTGTACCTGGCGGGGGCAGGGATTGGTCGCATCGGGTTGGTGGACTACGACCTGGTGGAGGCCTCCAACCTGCAGCGCCAGGTGATCCACGACAGCGGGCGCGTCAAACAATTTAAAGCCGAGTCGGGGCGGGAGCGGATGCTGGCGCTCAACCCGCACATTCAGGTGGATGCCATTGTCGAGCCGTTTGTGGTCGAAACTGCTAAGGAGATCGCCGCAGGTTATGACATCCTTGTGGATTGTTCGGATAATTTCCCCACCCGCTACCTGGTCAATGATCTGTGCGCGCTGAGCGGCCGCCCGGATGTGTACGGGGCGGTGTTCCGCTTCGAGGGGCAAGTGTGCGTGTTCGATGCCACGCGCGGTCCGTGCTACCGCTGCTTGTTCCCTGCGCCGCCGCCGCCCAATCTGGCACCGCCCAGCTCGGATGGCGGTGTATTTGGCATCCTGCCCGGCACGATTGGCACAATGCAGGCTGCCGAAGTGATCAAGCTGGTCTTGGGAATTGGCGAGCCTCTGTTGGGCAAATTGGTGTTGTACGATGCGTTGGATGTTTCGTTTCAAACTGTGCGGCTGGGCAAGAACCCGCGCTGCAGGCTTTGCGGCAGCCAGCCCGAGATAACTGCATTGGTGGACACCGAAGCCTTCAGTGGGGTGCAGATTGACCACCACCTGCTGGACCGCTTGCCGGGAGAATTTCAGATCACGCCGGCAGAACTGGCTGAAAATTTGAGCCGCGGAGCGAAGCCGGTGTTGCTGGATGTGCGCGAACCGGTGGAACAGCAGGTCAGCCGCTTGGAGGAGGCGGTGAATATCCCATTTGGATTCCTGGCGAGCCGCATGGAAGAACTGAACCGCGAAGATGAGATCGTGATCTTCTGCCGGACGGGCAGCCGCTCTGAGCGGGCGGTACACATCCTGGCTTCGGCGGGATTTCTACACGTGAAGAATTTGCGCGGTGGATTGAACGCCTGGGCTAGCGAGGTGGAGCCGGGAATGCTGAGATATTAAGGATAGGGCTTCCGGTGTCTGGCATCATTATTGCTATAATCTTCGCGTATGTCCTCTCGTCTGAGCGCATTTGAAGGTCTGTTGGCCATTCTGCTGCTTTTTCTGCTGGCAATTGCAGTGATTGTTGCCGGGGATGTATTCCTGCGGCAGGGTAATCTGCCTGTGCCGCCTGCTTTTGCGACATTGTTGGTGGAAGCCAGCGCGACGCCCAGCCTGACCGGCGTCTCGACGCGCACCCATACGGTTACGCTGACCGAAACAGCCACAAGCACGCCCTTCCAGCCGCTGCCGACCGATACGCCAACCCTGACGGCGACGGTAACCCTGACCCCCAGCCTGACGCCCACCGAAACGCTGACTGCAACGCCCAGACCGACGCGCAAGCCCACGCGGAAACCCAAGCCGAGTCGAACGCCCATTCCCGAGCCACCGGAATCAGCGCAGATCACGGGCGTGGTGGGGCGGGCGCAGCTTTACAATCTGGACTGCGAAGCGCGTTCGGCGGTGGACCTGGCAGCGTTTTATGGTATTCGTATAGATATACATGATTTTTTGAATAATTTGCCCAGCTCAGATGATCCCGACAGCGGTTTTGTGGGCAATTACCGGGATGAACGCGGCATGCTGCCGCCCAATTCTTACGGTGTACACGCCGGACCGGTGGCAGAGTTGCTGCGCGAATACGGGCTGGATGCACATGCCAGGAAGGGGATGGAGTGGCGGGAGATGCAAACCAGAATCGCTGCGGGTGATCCAGTCATCGCCTGGGTGGTGGGCAATGTGTGGCCGGGAACCGGTTTCAGCTACACCGCTTCCAATGGGAATACAACCACCGTCACCCCGTTTGAACACACGGTCATCGTGGTGGGATACGATGCCGAATCGGTGGCGGTGGTGGACGGCTCACTGTATTACATCCGCTCGTTGGACGAATTTCTCGCCTCATGGCGGGTGTTGGACTACATGGCCGTCGTCGTCGGTGACTGAGCTAGGCGGATTTTCCCCCGCGTAAGCGCGGGTCAAGTGCGTCGCGCAGGCCGTCGCCGATCAGATTGAAGGAAAGCACGGTCGCCATGATCGCCAGGCCGGGAAAGAACACCAGGAAGGGCGCATTGAACACGCTGTTGCGCTCTTCGCCGAGCATCAGACCCCATTCAGGCTTGGGGATTTCGGCGCCCAGTCCCAGGAAACTGAGCGCAGCCGCGGATAGGATGGCGGTGGCGATGCCCAGCGTACCCTGCACGATGAGCGGGGTCAGCGCGTTGGGCAGCACACGGGTGACCAACAGGCGCATGTTGGAAGCCCCCATGGCGCGCGAGGCCAGCACGTAATCCAGCTCCTTGACCGCCAGCACGCTGGCGCGCACCACGCGCGCATAGACTGGAATCTGGACAATGGCAATGGCCAGCAGGGCATTGATCAACCCTGGCCCCAACACTGCGACGATGGCGATGGCCAGCAGCAGGCCCGGGAAGGCCATCAACACGTCCATGATGCGCATAATTAAATTGTCAACCCACTTGCCCACGAAGCCGGAGAATGCGCCCAGCACGCCGCCCACCAGGATGGCCAGTGAGATGGTGGTAATACCGATTTGGAGGGAAAGGCGCGAACCAAAGACAATCCGCGAAAACAGGTCGCGGCTGTTGCCGTCCACACCCATGATGTGCTGCTCCTGATCCCGGGGGCAGCCGAGGAGGTGTATGCAGGGTGGACTGCGGCGGGTGGAGGTTTTGATCGGCACGATGGGGTCATACGGCGCAATCCATTCGGCGAAGATGGCGGCAAATACCAGGATGCCCAGCAAAACCAGGCCCACCTGGGCAGAGCGGTGGCGCAGAAAACGCCGCAGCGATTCTACCGCCGGGGATTTGCGTTCAAAAAATGTGTCTGGCGAAAGCTCGGCTACTTTGGTGGTCATCGGTTACTCCAGGCGGATGCGTGGGTCGAGATAAGCATAAGAAACATCCACGATCAGGTTGGTGAAAACGAAAATGATGGCGATCACCACCGAAAATCCCTGCACAATGGGGTAGTCGCGGGAGAGAATGCCCTCCACCATGCGCGTGCCAACCCCCGGTAGGGTGAAAATTGTCTCGGTCAGCACCGCCCCGCCCAGCAGGCCGCCAGTCTGCAGACCGACGATGGTGACAATGGGAATCAATGCGTTGCGCAGCGCATGTTTGGTGATCACCAGTCGTTCGATCAGTCCCTTGGCGCGAGCGGTGCGGACGTAATCCTGTCCCAGCACCTCCAGCAGACTGGAGCGGGTCATGCGGGCGATGACTGCCAGGGAGATGGTGCCCACAGCGACGGAGGGCAGGATCAAGTGCCAGAGGGCATCCCGCACCAATATGAAGTTGCCGGTGAGGATGCCGTTGAGGATGGCTGAATTGGAAATAAAGTAGATGACAAAGCGCGGAATTCCTGTCAGATCGCTCAAACCCCACACCTTGGCGAGCGGCGTGAGCGAAATGCCTGGTGAAAGGCGCCCCGAGGGCGGGATGAAAAATGGCGTATCTCTCATCACCAGAGCAAAGAAATAGGCCAACAACAGTCCCAGCCAGAAGACCGGCATGGACACGCCCATGTTGGCCAGCAGCATGGTGAGCATGTCGCCCCACGAATTGCGATTGAGCGCGGAGATCACCCCCAGCAGGACGCCGAAGGTGGTGGAAAAGAGGATGGCGAAGAAGGTCAGCTCCATGGTCATCGGCAGACGTTCGGCGATGATGTCGGTGATGGGGCGCTTGTCCTTGATCGATTCGCCGAAATCGCCCTGCAGCAGGTGAGCGGCATACCGCACGAACTGCTCGGGAATGCTGTCGTTGAGTCCGTAGCGTTCCAGGAACAACTGGCATTTTTCAGGTGTGGCGCGCTCACCCAGCATCACGTAACAAGGATTTCCAGGCACCAGGCGGGTGATGGTAAAAGTCACTACCAATATGCCGATCATTACGGGGATGAGCATGAGGAGTCGGCGCAGGATGTATTGGAGCATGGCTACTCGCGTTCTCTAAAAAACAGAATGATGGGCAATTATAACAAATTTCCCCTTCTCCTCTACTGGGAGGAGAAGGGGAAAAGATTTATTGGTGGAACAGTTTATTGGGCGGGCGGCTCGTTGAGCGAGACGGGACCGAAGAAGTCCTTGTAGTACTGGAATACGCCGGTGTTGCCCACGTGATTGGGATCGTTGTAGTCAAAGGCGCGGCTGAAGGAGGCGACGACATCCGCAGCATCCAGCGTGGCGCCGTTGTGGAACTTGACGTCCTTGCGCAGCGTGCAGGTGTAGACGGTGGCGTCAGCGTTGGCTTCGCATTTCTCAGCCAGCACGGGTTCCAGCTCGGCAGAGCCGTACTTGAACT
>CAZCBJ010000048.1:0-21474 GCA_964496705.1 uncultured Anaerolineaceae bacterium
TTCCTTTGCAATGCGCGCACCTGTTGAGGGTTTAACCTTCTCCTGCCCATCAGACGCAACTTGCGCAGCCATGATTCGTGGGGCGCCTCGGCAGTGCCTTCGGAAACACCCGGCATCATGCAGATCTGGCAACTTACTTGCTCATCGATTTTTTTCGTCTTGTCTTCCATGTTCTACACTCCGCGAATACCGCTAATGTTTTGCAATTCGCTTGACCACTGCATGGTACTGACTCGCTGCTACCATTCGTGAACAATTCGCGACGGCGTACTCACGCCCCCGCACCCCCATCTCATTGGCTGCGTCGGGGTTTCGATAAAAACCAATCACTTCTTTTGCCAATTCATCGGCATTTTCCGGCTCAATGCACACCCCACAGCGCGTTTGATTCACCAGATTCCACACTTCCGTGCCCGGGTCAACTGTTGCAATCAAAGGCCGCCCACTGGCCAGGATTGTATAGGTTTTGGATGGCACGGACTCGACAACAATCTCTTTTTTGAGCGTGACCAGACAAACATCCGCCATCGCATAAATTTGGGGGACAACCTCCCTGGGTTGGAATGGGAAAAAGACAACGTTTTCCAACCCCTCCTGTGCGGCTTTCTCCTGCAATCCAGGTTTGGTGGAGCCTTCCCCAACGATCACAAAAATGATTTCGGGGTGATCGCGGCATTTTTTAGCCGCTTCCAACACTACCTCCAGCCCTTGAGAAAAACCGATATTTCCGGCATACAATACGACAAATTTGCCGTTTAAATTCCATTGGTCTCGGAGCGCATTTTCCTTCGGATGGGGTATAAAGAAAGTTGAATCCACACTGATTGGAACAACCGACACCTTATTTTCGGGCACTCCTTTATTTAACAAATTTTGCTTGAAACCTTCGGAAATCACCACCACCGCAGAGGCGTGGTCGTAATAGAACTTTTCGATGCGCTCGATCCAGCCAATCAGCCGTGGATTGCTCAACATGCCCAGTTTGACCAATACATCTGGATAAATATCATTTACAACGTAAATAAAAGGAGTTCGCGGCAGGATGGCTTTGACGAGTAAGGGCAGTCCGCCCCAAAGAATGGGCGCATCTGCGACCACCACATCAACTTTGGGCTCCCACAACGCCGCCAGGGTTGCGATGAAGTTATACCAGACATGATAAACCATACGAAGAAGCAGCGAGCCGCGGGGTACTTTCCACAAGAATACGCGCAGCAGCGGCACACCATTCCATTTATCTCTGGCTACCAACCGCTTCGGGTGCGGATATAATTCATCCGCCCCACCGTAATTGGGAAAGCCGGTCACAACCCTGACTTCATCCCCCAGCGCTAGCAAATCTTCGCACAACGCGGTGTAGATCGGCGCACTGGGGCCATAATCAGGCGCATAGTAGGGGGTGATCACTAGAATCTTAATTTGACACCTCTCCTTTCGGCTGGTTTTTCAACCAGTCAGGTTATCCCGCCAAAACAGACTCATATAATTGAACTAGCTGATTAACATAACACGAAGTATCCAGATCGCGTTCAGCAATTTCACGACTGCGCGCGCCCATGCTCGCGCGTAAATTTCCATCGTTCACCAACAGCAGCATCTTGGCTGATAGAACGTCCACGTTTCCAACCGGCACAAGAAACCCATTATAACCCTCATGGATGACATCCGGAATTCCTCCCACTGGCGTTGCGACAATCGGCAGCCCGGCAGCCAATGCCTCCAGAATGACCATCGGTAAGCCCTCAAAACGCGAAGGCAATACAAAGAAACTCGCATGCCGGTAAAACTCAAGCGCCTGATCATGTGGAACGCAGCCGACCAATTCACAGACTTGCTCTAGTCGGTGTTCAATGATTTTCTTTTTGGCGGTTTCCATATCTCCATCTTTTTCTTCCGGTCCCACCAGCCACACATAAATATCAGCAACTGATTTCGATATGATATGCACCGCTTCTATCAATTCATCGATGCCTTTCGCAGGACCTATCCGCCCAATAAAAAGGATATTCACCCTTCCGGATGAGGCGCAATATGAATTAAGAGGAATCGATCGGATATCAATACAATTTTCAAAACAGTACAGGCGATCTTCGGAGCAATAATTTTGAAGGCGGTTCTTCCATTCTTGAGAAACCGTGACCACCGCATCAACTGCATCAATTATTTTACAGGTGTGTTTTTGCAAAAGCCACGGGCTCTTGCTGTGCAATTCGTCAAAGTTCCCCCCGTGAATATGGAGAATGGTATGAATACCAACCACTTTTGCGACCATTACATAGAAGGTGTCCTTAAACCAGGCCAGGCCGTGCGAGGTGTGCAAGTGAATGACGTTCGGTCGATATTTCAGAAGAGCTAAGAAAAAGCGAAAATACTGTGAAATGGCAATTCGAAGATTGAGAAATGATACTTTTCCAGAATGTTTCAATGGCCGGTTCTTCACCGAAGCCAGATAGTGAAGTGAAACGCGTTTCTCCAGGGCGGGCCGGATCGTGTCCACCAGCGTGCAGATTCCACCCCCCACCCCCTCGCCCGGACCAATCATTAACACTCGAATATTCATCGGCTTTTCCATTCCCATCCCCTTTCTCAAATTTCCCATTTATCTATTATATCGGGTAACTTCTATTTCCAAGAATTTTTAATCTACGGGTGAAGGCATCGATGAAAATCCAACCATCATAATGAGTATAGGTGTGGGTTGCCATAATCCGATCATGCCACAACGGTTTGATTTCTGCCACGTGATGTTCTACGAAATCATCCTCAGATAATATGGTCACTTCGTTGATGTTGATCCCATATCCATAGATGTGAGAGCAATTTTGCGTTGGCCGATAAAGTTTTCCATCTTTCCAGAAAAGCCGCCCGGCTGGTCGGGCATTGGTTACATCCGATACCACCGGATTGAGTCGATGAGGTGTCCACTGGTTGGTCAACAATTCATCCGCATAGAAGATGTGGGTATTTACCTCAGGACTGGCGCCCTGGTGCTCGGTGATACCCGTGAACAGCCACCATTTACCCGACTGATGGATGAGCGTGGTATCCTTGGCGTCGACTCCATTCAACAGGCGCATTTTAAACTGCCAGCGATCGGGGAATTCCAGGCATTCATAGAGATCAACACTGTTATTTTCCCCTGTTTCAGGGATCATATAGATCTTCTGTTCATGTTCGAACACAAATGGATAGGATAGATGATATTTCTCCTCCAAAACCTTCCTCGACGGCAGCCAATTGCCTGAAGAACCCATTTCGATCACCGCGATATGCCCTTTGCGGTGAGTAAAAAACAATTCCTCGACAAAAATATACACCCTGCCATCTTTTATGATCAGGTGCGGATCAGCCCAGAATCGATCCACAGGCGGGATGAGCTTTTTGAATTGATGTATTGAATTCGAGTGTGATGGATCGTTAGCATATAACAGAAACCATTGATCGATGGAAAAAATTCGGTGAAATATTTCTTCCAGTTGGGTCAGATACAATTTGCTGTAACAGCGCAGCGCTTCCAAATTATTGGGAATCCGGCGTAATGGATGGTGATATATCTCCAAACCAGACGCATAGATTGCGGCGCGTGCGAAATATTCTGTTTCGCCCAACCGGGAAAGCAGCCCCAATTGATCGGGCAGGATGGATGCAGAAGACCAATACAGCACCTGACGGTTACGTGCAGCCGAGTATTTAAAGGTCATAATCTGAGATCGAAAGATGGCTTTTCCTGCAGGGTGTTGCTCATTCATCATCAGCAATGTAATGCCGGTAACAGGTTGTCTCTCCACTGCCTCCCAGAATCCCTCTGGTTCTCCGCGTACCAGGCGGTCATCACTGTGGTTAATGCACCAAATCCCCAATCTCGCCACAGCCAGAAACATTGGGGGCACCGGTTCAGGCGCCATTTGGATCAGCAAGTCCAGGTTGAGATTCTTTAATAGAATTAATTCATCTGGCTGGATATTGAAACCGTTCTCATCTTGTGTTCGCGAGACATTGATGATCGGAACATCCTCCAATGAAGTGCGCAGGTCAACCTTGTGAAAAGCGTTTGATTTGCGTACAAACAATTTTTCATCAATTTGGGACAGAAAAGCATATATCAACGTTCGCCAGCGATTGGCTGCCGGTTTCTTTATAACAGGTTGTTCGCACAATAAAATGATCGCTGAAATTTCGGCTGCACTTTCCCGGGAAATCTTTTGAATTGAGGCATGGAACCAGGCCGGAACTTCCAGCGTATCCAACACCAAGGCGATCTTTATTTTTTTCGTAGAGGTCATGATGAGTTAGCCCATCGAAAAAGTTTCTCGATATAATCTCAAGAATTCATGCCACCCAGCAGGGTATCCGGAGATGCCGGTTGCGAGACAGAGACTGACCCTCCTTCTGGCTGTTCCTTCTTCCTCGGGTAAATCGCTGCACTGATCACGATGATATTCAGGAAAAACCAGGTGGGCTTGGAATATTCCCAGGTGACTGATTGAACACTGAACAACCATACGATAAAAATGGTTGCAGATAGTATGGCCATGGATCTGGTTTGGTTGATCATTGCCAAAACGACTGATGAAAGCCATCCCACAAAAATCAAGAAACCAATGATACCCAATTCAGCCATGATAGATAAGAATGTGTTATGTGCGAATCCACCCAACTGATTGGGCGACTCCAGTGAGTAACTCCCTATTCCAAGTATGGGATGCTTTAAGAATATCTGAATGGCTCCTCCCCACAACCCAACTCTTCCCCCAAGGTCAGCGCCAGCTACTGAACTGCTAAAAGTGCCCAGACGTTCAATGGTTGCCACAGGGATAAACGATTTCGCGAGGAAAATTCCAGCGATAAACACAATAAAAATCAAGATACGCCACCCTACCCTTATCCGCCCCAGGGTGGCCATGATATAAAGAGCTCCAGGAACCACTGTAACCAATGCCGTCCGGCTGGCTGTGAGTATGATCGCAAATAAAGCGGCTGGAATAAAGGCGAAATTAACTGCCTGCCAGAACCTCGTAAAACGCCCGGATTTTCCAGATGTGGCCAGGTACCAGGCCGTTGGAAAGCAAACCGATAAAATAATTGCGAATTCCACCGCATTTTGGTTCGCCCCAGAATAACGCCCAAACTCGTATTCGGAAATTATCTGACCAGTAACATAATTATTGATGGAGCTGCCTACCGCCAGGTAGCCTCCAAGGATGAAGGCTTGGAGCAATGCTCGAAACCCTCCCGGAGTATCTACCAGATCCCAAAGCATCCAGGTCAAAATGGCCAACTGGCTGAAGGTTTTCACCCGATAATAGGTCAGATCATAATCAATCGTCCAAAAAATGCTGGCCACATTAATCGCCGCAAAGAGGAAAGCCCAGATGTGGAATAACTGCAGCTTGCGCAGCCTGCCTTCCGACGACCGAAACCATCCAGACCCCCGCTGCTCCCAAGCCGATGACCCGACTCAGAGTCCCTAGCGTGCTGACCGTGATCGCGTTCTCCCACGGGATGGTGAACACCAACGCCAGCAATCCGGCCAGAGCAATTTTGCGAATCACAGCTCCCCCCAGAAAAGCCGAGCATAATGGTCCAGGACGGTAGATGACTCAAACGGATGCCAACTTTGAGGCGGTGGCACCCGGTGTTCCTCGCGCAGCGCAGCCAGGATGGCCTCGGCCAGTTTTTCCGCGTCGCCCATCGGAACCAGACGGCCATAAGCGCCGTCCTGTAAAATCTCGCGCGGGCCGCTGGGGCAATCCGTGGACACCAATGGGGCGCCACAGTACAGCGCCTCGACCAATACGGTTGGCAAGCCTTCCCAGCGAGAAGACAGCACAAACACGCCCGCTCGGGCCATGAAAGCATATGGGTTCTCAACAAAACCCGGCATGCTGACACAATCCTGTAAACCAAGCTGGCTGACCAGTTCCGTCATCGCTGCTCGTTCTTCTCCATCACCCAAGATGAGCAAGCGGACGGGCATGGATTGGCGCACCTGCGCAAAGGCGCGGATGAGCAAAGAATAATCTTTTTGGGGGGTGATCCTACCAACCGCCAGGATCACCGGCGGTTCTTCCGGCATGAACCAGGGATGATCCAGAGGTTCCTGGGCTTTGCGAACCAGTTCCGGTGTGATGACAGGGTTGTAAATCACCCGAATTTTCTCGCGTTGGATCCCTGCAGAAACGGTCAGGTCATCCGCTGCCCCTTTGGAAACCGCGACAATTTCGTCTGCCAATGGATAGCTGATCCGCAGGAGCAAGGGCATCAGCACGCGATTCATAAATGTTGGTTCCCGATTAGCGACCGAGAAAGTGTTGTGCTCGCTGATGATCAGGCGCATCGGCACGCCTGCCAGTTGCCTGGCCCAGATGGCAAAAATATTGTTGAACATGCCGGTCAGCATGACCGCCGGGCGCACCCGCCGGATGTAAGCCACCAGGGCTGGAAAGCTGTAAAAGGAGCGCCCGCCGCGGATATGCTTTTTATTCAGCTCCACCAGCCGGACTTCCTTCGGAAAATAGGGCATGTATGCCCCTTCTGCCTGCGCCAGTACAAAATCCACCGGAAAACCGCGCTGCACAAAACCCACCGCCAGGTTAAGCAGGACCCGCTCCGCCCCCCCTTCAGATAAGGTGGAGAGGTAAATCGACACTCGCTGGTTCAATTGGTCTCGATTAATCTTTTTCATCAATTATTCCAGTTTTCGTAATGATCACCTGGCCGACAGATTCAACATGGTCAGCATCCGCTGGAGGATGGCACTGCGCTGCTTTTCATTGAGGCCCAGAAGAAACGCGATGCCAAACGACACAAATGCGCTCAACCCCGCACCCAAGGCAAACACAAGCCACTCCAACCAGGAGCCCCAGCCCTGTGTGGGCAGCAGATGGTCGAGGCTGGCGGCTGTCAGAAAGAGCAGTGTCGTGACCAGCGCCGGACGGATGACGGACTTTATCTGGGCTGCATCATCAATTTGCAATCTACGACCAATCATGCGGGGATAAGCCACACTCAGGATCAGCCGCCCCGCCAGCATCCCCAGACTCAATCCGACGACTCCAAGGTCAAAGAAATGCACCAGGATGGAGGCAGCCAGGATGGAAATGGTCACCGAGATGGCGCCCAAAATCACCTTGCGCTTTAAATTGAGAGTCAGATCGATCACATTGGCATCCGTGCGAATTAACACAAACTGGGTGATGACCACCACGATCAGCAGACCCGGCAGCGCGCCCACGAATTGGTCGGCGCCGACCCACATGCTGATAAATGTCCGGTTCCAGAGCAGGATGCTGGTCCCCAGCACGCTCACCACCAGCCAGGTGAAGGTCATGATCTCACCGCGGATGCGGGCTGCCCGCTGCAGGTCGCCCGAGCCGATGATGCCGCCCAGCCCCGGAAGCACGCCAAAGACCATCATTGCCACCACCGTGATCACAGTTTCAGGCGCATACTTGGAGAGTGTGTATTGGGTGACCGATTCGACTGAATTCAACAGCCCCAATACCACCACGTCGGCTGCCATCATCAATTTATTGATCAGGTTCCAGGCCATGAACCAACCGCTGAGCTTGAGAAATTCTTTCACCGCGGTTTTGGACGGCCTGGCGATGCCGAACCAGGGCGCATTGGCTTTGGCAAGATAAGTGAAGAAGACCAGGCGCGCCATGGTGAGTACACAGGCGGCTGCCCCAACACCCACAATCCCCAGGCCAAGATGCAATGCCAGCCAGGTTGCCGCACCCCCGGCCAGGATGAGAACGGTTGAGAATCCCAGGCTCTTATAGCCCCTATTTTCACCTTCCAGAACAGATTGCGGCACCTCAACCAAAGTGGTCAGAATCAGGTTGTACACCAGAATCCCACTGACAATACGCACGTGCCAGACGAACGCCTCGGGAGTCCTGATCCAATCAGGGACAAACCAGGTCAGCACCCCTCCTAAAACCACCATCAGCGGCAGGAAGATGCCCAACACATACAACGTGCTGCCGATGTAGGAACGTTTCAGGTCATAATCTGTGGAATTTTGCTCTTTGGCCAGCGTGAACTTCAACGCCTGGGTTGGGCGTCCGCTGGCGGGTGAAATATACCCCACCAGCCGCATCAGGAACTGCCAGGCGCCGTAATAAAAATCGCCCAGCCCACTCACCATGACAGGCGTAATCACCAATGCAACGATGATGTTGGCTGCGTAATCCAGAGCCGAGACAAAAGCATTGAGAGAGGCCTTTTTGGTCAGGCTATTATCGCCCAGAAGACCTTTGATTCGGTTTAAAATGGATACCCGTTGGATTTTCATAACGCATGTCTAGTGATCATCTACATCTCAATCATAGCACTAGTCCACCAGTGTTTAATTACCAGAGCTGCTTCTGCAGAAATATCATCCACATCACGCTGAGATGTATCAATTTTTAAAACCACAAGCCGGGGATTGTCTGCCGATAACCTGGCCATTACCCGATCATACCAATGGCGGTATAGTGCCAGAAAATCGAAAATTTCCCGATTCGAATACCCCTTGACCTGATGCTCATCCGGGCGAGTACATATACGTTCAGCCAGGACCCCATCGTCTGCATCTAACCAGATCACCAGATTCATGGCTGAGCGCCACCTTTGATATACAGCATCCCACCAGGGTTGGATTTTTTCACTTTGCAGGATTCGCGGCCCGAGGATATGTAAATCCGTGATCAAGTAAATCGGTCCCTGATCGAGAAGGATGGCTTGATGCCCCCTGATGCGCTGTCTGGCAAGCAAACGATCCCAGCCGTTTACCATTGCCATCCAGGCCAATTCACGCCGGCTGACCATTCGCTCACTTGCTCCCATCATCTTTACCAGGATGGGGGTTAATTTCAGAAGGTTCCAGAAAAAAAAGGGGGCCATACGAGGATCACGCACATCCGGCAAATCCTGGTTGATCAAGCCAGCATCATTCTGCGCCAGCGTTCGTACCAGAGTCGATTTTCCTGCCCCGGCAACTCCCAGAATTTCCACCACGACGGCAGGCCTGGATATTGTCTGCGTCTTCATAATTTCTCCCAGATTAACCGCCTCACCTCTCCCAGTACCGCTGCTTTCGATTGGCTGGCATCCACCACCCGCGCGGATGTCTTCGACCAATCGATCTCCCAGATTTCGGTCGACCGCGCCCGCACATCCTCTGCATCTTCATCCGTTTTGCGCCGCACCGCCTCATCTGGATCCAACAGCAGCACGATGAGCAAATCCGGCTGCCCGATTCGGCGATAATAACTTTCCTCCAGGTCAATCAAGATTTGTAAAAACCGGGTGGGCTTCACACCGGCGCTCAAGCGCGCCCCCTGCGGGCCGTCCATCAATTGCACCTGCTGGATGGGAAAGCGGTCCAGGATCACCAGACCGCCGTTGGCGACAATCCGCTGCGCCCGGCTGTATGTCAGATAGCGGTCGCGGGCTGTGCAGACCTCGCGAATCAACCAGGGATAGCCCGGGAAAATGACTGCTGATTGGTCGCGGATGTAAAGCTGATCCGTGCGTTGAAACGGGTAAAATCCCAGCGACCGTCCGATTTTAATGATCCCGCGGATCAACACCGTGGTCAGCGACCAGCGCGGTTTGCCCATGTGAATGCGCTGCACCTCAAATTCATCCGCCAGCCAGTGGTGCAGACCCTGGATGAGGGTGGTTTTTCCGGCGCCATCCCCGCCCGCCACGGCAATCATCAACCCCCCGCTGCTCATCTGCTTGCGCTGTTCAGCGCGCAAAATGCGGCGGGCAAACGGCCAGGCGAACCGCCGCCAGATTTTCAGGAACGCATCCACTCCCCTCGGGCGGCGGGCAAACGGCGCCAGGCAGCGCAGCATTTTACGCCCCATGCTCAGCCGCAACCCAAGCGGCGCGCCGGAGACCATCGCATCCAGGCAGCCATGCCACACACCCGGCTCAATAAAGCCCACATGCTCACGTAATACAGACTCGAGCCTTGTGGGATCGATTTTCTGGATCAGGTCATCCAGTTCAGCCTTTTCGGAGCGCGAAAGACCGCCCTGCCCCAGCGCGACAACATCCCAGGTGGTATGCTTCAACATCATACGGATGACCAGCACGATCAGCTCAAATTCCACTTCAGGGACCATGAACATCCCCGCCGGCTTTGCTGAAGCCAGATAAGCTTCCTCAATCGGAATGCGGTAATTCTTGGTGGCGTCATGCCCCACCACCAATTGGTAATGAGCGTGCACATGGATCAAACGCTCCAGAGTCGAATCATAACCATAAAAATCCAGCACTCCGGGAAGCTTTCTTTCATTTCGCTCATGCGCCTGCTTAAAGCCAAACTGGAAAAGAATGCGGGTGAACTCCTGCACATGCCTGCGGCTGATCAATATATCCAGGTCGTTCTCACCGGAAGCCGAACGGTCGAGCGCATTATTGCTCTTCCAATGGCAGTAGACGATCCGCTGCCGCTCCAGCTCGCCGCACAGCAGACGAACCAATTCAGAGACCTTATTTTCTTCCCGATATGGAGTCACGGTTTGCATGTCACCAGCACGATCCCATCCTGAGGTTGCAGGATGACTTGATTGACTCTTGTACCATCATTATAACGCGCAACGCTCACCCATTTGACGGCATCAGCGATCACAGCGCCGTCTGATGCGGAATGGATCACAATCGCCGCCGATCTTCCCGCCTCGAATGAATACACGCCCAGACTGCGCCAGCCCAGATCTCCCCGCCGCGCATCCAATATAACGTCAGCCGTTCCGCCGGCATGCTCAATTGAAATCTTCAGCCCGGCGCTTTGTTTTTCGGAAGGCGCAAGCCACACAAGCACTTCATATTCTCCTGCATACGCCAGATCAGAGACGTAGCGGGATTCCAGCGCGGCGCCCGGTCTGGCAACCTGCACGCTGGCGCCAAATTGCCCTGCGCTGGCATCCTGTTTCTGCCATTTTCCCGTCAAACTGGCCTGATCGTCTTCGACAATTGTCTCGAACAAGGGCGCCTGAGTGCCGTGCATTTTACAGTACGCTGCAGGGAGTGTCGTCTGTTGAGCCTTGAGGGTCGGATTAACCAGCACCAGGCCGTGCTCAAACACCCGCGCCCAGAGTCCGCCTCCATCAACCGGCTGATAGGGTTCTCCCTGCGGCTGACCCAGGTAACCGCGCGGAGGAAGGGTGGAAGACGGTTCAGTGAACGGTGCGCCATACTCGTCATACCACCACGGGAAACCGTGGATCATCGGACCAAAGTCAAAACCGTAATATCCATCACCCATCAATGCGCTGGTCAGGCCAAAGCGCATGCGCTGGTAGCTGGCTTGAGCTTCAGCCATGATTTGCGGGGGGATATCCTCAAGCTCATCATCCGCATACTTGAAGGCCAACGAACCGGTGGGGGAACTCTGCAGGATGGTGATCGATGGATTTTTCGATTGGGCTGTCCAAGCCCGATATTCATCGATCACCTTGTCCCAGTTGACAAAATCTGCGCCGTCCATAATATTGGATATTTGCCATTCAAACAAACGCCCATTCATCCATTCAGCGTAATCCAGCGCCGCCTCATTGCCCGCCAGGAGCACATCCGGCAGGCTGGCGCGCAATTGGGCTAGAAAATCTTTCATCCCTGCGTGGTAACGCTGATCCAATTCGCCCAGATCATCCGGGCGGCCGTCGCCATTCGCGTCAATATCCTTGCCCAACCAGGATATATGCCCGAAAATCAGATCCCAATAAATCCCATCGTACGAAGCATCTGCTCCATCCGCAAATGCGCTGCGCTTGAAATCCTGAATATTTTTATCCAGCATTGCCTCGCGGCACAAAGGATCGGTCATATTGACCATCGGATGCGTCCAGACTTTCACCAGCAAGATTTTGCCGCGGCTGTCGCGGAGAAAACAATTAAAGCCAGGCTGACCCGGACGGCTATCCCACCACTCCTGAAAAATCGGGAACAATTCAGGCCGGCCTTTGAACGCATATTGGTAATGCAATATGCGGATGTTTGGATTGAGCGTGCGGAGCGCAGCCAATTGGGCAGCTGGAGAATCCAGCACATACGGGACATACAGGTCAAACCCGGCATACACCAACGCATCTTCACCCGGCTCATACAATCCCCACAAGTTGGCAATCCTCGGATAACCGGCTTGTGCGGGGACAGGGCTGGGTTGGATCACAGACGTTGGCTCGGCTGCCAGATCAGCCGAACCAGGCTGAATGGTGGCTGTGGGCAGTGATACGGTCTCGATGACTACATCAACCGGCTCAGCAGACGGCCGAATATCTGCACCCGCCGGTATCGCCGTATTAGCGCACCCAGCAGCCATTAGTAAAATCAAGATGATGCTGCCAAATGAAAGCCATCTCCATTGCGCGTATGACATTTTTGACCTTAACGACAGTATAAACAGGCGCGCTTATGTTTTTCTGAACAGCTTCTTGAGAAATCTCGGAAACCGGGCAAACAAATCTTTTGAATCCGATGAAATCTGCTCAGCTAACCGCCTGCCCACCCTGACCATACGGCGCACACCAAAGCGATTTTGCCGGTTGTAATTGTAATAATTGCTGCGGCTGGTGATGCCGTTCAATACCACACCGACCACAGGGACAGCGGCCTGCTGTAGGCGCGCTACGGCTTCCTTTGCGTCCTGGCCATTCGTCTTGCCCGCCCGCACCACCAGAATGACCCCATCCACTCTGGTTGCCAGCACAGATGAATCAGCCAGGGATAGGATGGCTGGGCTGTCAAACAACACCAGGTCTGCCTTCTGGTCAATTCGGTCGAGCAGCGGAGGAAATTGCGGTGAGTTGAATATATCCAACGGGTCAGAGGGAAGGCTGCCGCTGGTCAATATGCTCAATCCACTCTGGGCAGTGGGTTTGAGGAAATGGTTCAGAGACCGGTTGATTAACATGGCATCTGTGAGTCCAAGCGATTGTTGGCAGTTGAAAATTCGGTGAACGTGGGGCACGCGCAAGTCGGCATCCACCACCACCACCTTGAGACCGGTGCGAGCCAGAGCCACCGCCAGATTGGCGGTGACCACCGATTTACCCTCTTGCGCTGACGGGCTGGCGACCATGAGCCGGCGGATTGGTTTGTCAGTTCCATGCAGTCGAATATTAATCGCCAATATGCGGAAATCTTCAGTGATCTGCGAGGTTGGCGCTTCGAGAATGTATAATTCTTGACTGTCAACCGGCAGCCGTCCAATGGTTCCCAACACATTCAAACACAAAGCGCTTTCTACATCATGGCGGCTGTACAACCGATCTTCCAGATGTTCGAGCAGGAAAGCCAGCCCAATGCCACCCGCCCCTCCCATCGCGATGGCGATCACCAGATAGACCAGCCGGTGATCCACCGGCTCTTCAGGAATTTGAGCCGCTTCTGCCACCACCACAGTATCGGTGGTCGTGGATGAACTTCCGCTCATCTGATCATAGCTGTTCTGCAGCGAGCGTATGGTATTGTTATGGTTGAGTAAATCTGCGTTGAGCCGCGATAGATTGGTGTCCACACGGATTTTGTCTTCGGTCAGCGTTTTTATTTTTTCCTGTGCCAGCGTAATGGCTGCTTGCAAGTTCAGTTTCTGATCTTGAATCCCGGTCAGTCGATTTTGATATGGTTCAGCAATCATCCCCCGGGCGTGGTTGACGAAGACCGCTGCCAGCGTGTTGGCGATTTCCAGCCTCTTTTCCGGAAGCGAACTCACCAGGCTGATGGTGATCAATTGGGTGCCGGCAATCGGCTGAGCATTGATTTGCACGGCCAATTGGTCCACCGTGAACGGCAACTCAAGTTTCTGAATGGTCTCATCCAGAACAACGCGTGAAGTGACCATCTGGCTGAAGGTTAACGCCAACTGGTCGCTGGAGCGCGTCATGGCGAAATCGGAACCCTCTGCTGCCGGCGGCTGGGCTACCATGACGGTGACGACTGTGGTGTTGGCTGTTCCGGGAAATAGTGTGCGGGCTTCTTCTGTGATCTTGACCGAGTCGGACAATTGCGCCATGGCCAGATTCAACACCTGTGCATTCTTTTCTGCTGAACGTAAATCGCTGCGCAAATCGGTAAGCAGCAATTTCTGCTGATCCAGGTCAGTCGTCAATCCCACACTTTCCGCATTAAAAATATCCATTTGTGCCTGGAGGTCGGCGATGGTTGCCTGTTCGCTTGCCAGACGTTCCAGGATTTTACGCATTGAAACCGTATATCGCTCACTCTGCAGCGCCTGGATCTGGGCGATGAAGTTCTGAGCGATGGTATTGGCGATCAGCGCCGCCTGCTCTGCGGATGAATTTTTGACCTTCACCTTAATGAGCTGGGTGCCTTTCACCTGTTCAACGATCACATCTTCGGTCAGATCAACCACCGTAGTTGATAATTGCAGCTCATTGATGGTGGTTTGCAGCACGGTCTGACCTTTCAGCACCTCACTGTAAGTCTGAGCCAATTGCTCGCCAGCCATGATCAGATTGTAATTGGTAGAATTTGAGTCCGGATTGGATTGGATATACAGCACCACCGAAGCTTCAAAGGAAGGTTTCATGCGTGAGATAAGAACCACCACAACAGCCAACGCCAAAATGGTGATGACCACGATGATACCAATCCGGCGACGGATTACCAGAAAAATTGAGCGTAAATCCATTGAGTCACGATTCGTCAAACTATCCTCCCAATTGAACCCGCTGCCAGATGCAAAAATCCTGTCAAATCCGTCAAAATGATAACGCAGCGCCACCCATATTCAGGGCACCTGGAGGAAATTCACAGACTTTCCCACCAGACAAAAAACCCTTTACGATGAATTCATTATAGTGCTTAAGGTTGAGTTGTCAAGCAGACTGCGACGATCCATCTGGAAGGCCCGCGAAACTGTATCAAATACGGTGGGTCGTTTTCCACACGTCCCAACAGCCCATATCTTGGGGTGGCGACCAGTTCCCACCCCCAAGGTTGCCCCCCCTTGTGACCCCAAGCCTCTGCGACACCTTGGAATTACCTAACAGACTATTGCTAATTAATAAAAAGATCTTATAATGAGTTTGTATAATCTACGCTCAAACAACCCATCCTGTCTCGGAGCCTGGTGGAAAATGGGTTGAAATTCACAAGCGTGGTTTGGGGAGGTGAGTAACGATCATCAGGCAAAACTGAATACGCAACCAGGCAGCCACCAGCACAGCAGAGTTGAAAGAGTGGGAGATTAATTTCGAGAATTTATTTTATATTTGTGGACTATCCGCGAACCTGGCTACCCAAACCCTAACGCTCTTGAACTCAACAATGCGAGTTCGTAACGACTCAAATCCAATCTGAGAGCGTTTAAATAATTAGCCTTGGTTGCCAGAATCAGTACCCGGTCCTATTATCGTTATCCCGCCGCGCCCGTTAGGAGGGAAGGAAGAACCCATGAAATCAGACGAACGTCCATCTCTGCAGCCATCCCCAGAATTGGGAAGCACATCCGGCAGCACACAAACGGATGTCGATGGTACTGGCACGGAGATTTTCAGTGAATGGCTGCGCCGCCAGGGTCACAAAGTCTTCCGCACCCACAGCAGCTGCTGGTATGATGTCAACCCCAGGGTCTATCAGGCATTTCCATTTCATTTGCTCATTCAGCCCTCGGATGAGGAGATCCGCCAATTTCTGAAAACATCCGGAGCAATTGCGCTGCGCTTTTTCTCTCCACACGATAGTTGTTCTGGTTGCGCCAGCTATTACATCATCCACGATCAGCCCGAATACCGTCTGGACCTGTTGGACCGGCGCGCGCGTCAAAATGTGCGCACCGGGACAAGGAACTGCGTCGTCGAGAAGATTGCGATCGAGCGGTTAGCTGAGGAAGGCTGGTCGCTGGAAGCCGATACCGTTGCCCGCCAGGGACGCCGCGAAAAAGTTGAAAAAGAAGCCTGGATGCGCTATTGCCTTTCGGCAGCGGACCTGCCCGGATTTGAAGCCTGGGGCGCGATTGTCAACGGCAAGCTGGCTGCCACTCTGTTCAGTTATACCTACGGCGAGTGGGTGGAATTCCTCACCCAGCAATGCCACCGCGACTATCTTTGTGCGCGGGTCAACAATGCGCTGATTTTCTCGGTCACTGAAACCATGCTCCAGCGACCGGGAGTGAAATATATTTATTACACACACCAATCCCTGGACGCCCCTCCCAGCATTGACGAGTTTAAACTTCGCATGGGCTACACCGCCAATCCGGTCCGCCAGCGCATTCTCTTTCACCCCCTGGTCAAACCATTGATTAACAAACTCTCCCACCGGCTGCTCAAACAGGCGGTAAGCTGGTTCCCGGGCAGCCACACCTTCGGAAAAACCGAGGGCATGGTGCGCTACTACCTGGAAGGCTGCCGTCCGCCAGAAGAGCAGGAAGAACCAGAATGCTTGAAAGATCATCATAGTCAGCCCGAGCCCTCCGATTCTCCTTCTCCGCTTGTCGAGAAATCGCCCGCCCAGACTCACCTGATTCCAGCACCGCCCAGAAGGTGAGCTCGACTTAAGGGGATACTTATGGCAGTCAATCGATTGGCAACCCGCAGCTCAATCGCCCTCCTGAACAGCCAGATCGGCGAACTGGTCAAGCGGGCTATGGACATCATCGTCTCGTTAATCGCCTTGATCTTTTTACTGCCATTTTTCTGTTGGATTGTCATTGCCATCCGGCGCGATTCGCCTGGCCCGTTTCTTTTTCGCGGCAGGCGCATGGGCAAGAATGGCAAGCCGTTTACCATTTTAAAATTCCGCACCATGTATGAATGCCCATCCAGTTATAACGGTCCGAGCGTGACCGCCTGCGACGATGCGCGGGTGACCAGGGTCGGCAGAATTCTACGCGACACCAAACTGAATGAGCTGCCACAATTCTGGAATGTGCTGGTAGGCGAGATGAGCCTGGTTGGGCCGCGACCGGAGGATGTCGAAATCGCCAAAACCTGGCCAAAAGATGTGTGGGATGAAGTCCTCTCGGTCCGCCCCGGGGTCACCAGCCCGGCCACCATCCTGTACCACGACGAAGAGAAAATCCTGACCAGC
Organism: uncultured Anaerolineaceae bacterium; assembly: GCA_964496705.1. GTDB lineage: Bacteria > Chloroflexota > Anaerolineae > Anaerolineales > Anaerolineaceae > CAZCBJ01. The sequence goes on from CAZCBJ010000048.1 coordinate 17,059, forward strand.
GGGAACCTGTTTGAAAAGTACATGAATGAACTGGCTCCCGATAAATCCCGCCTGGATCAACTGTATGTCCGTCACCACTCGTTTTCACTCGATCTGGACATCCTCTTCTGGACTTTCCTCATTCTCCTGCCATTGATCGGCAAGTCGCTTTTACCCAGCGAGGAAAAGCTCTTCGCCGGCCCCATTTCACAATTCATCCGCCATAATCTAAGCTGGTTCACCCTTGACCTGGTTACTGCCCTGGCGGTTTTCTATGTCACAGACCTGATCTGGGTTGATCTGTTCCCCCCTCAGATGGGCTGGATCAACGCACTGGCGACGGTGGGCGTGTTCATCATTACCCTGCACCTGACCGGCATCCTATTCGGCTTGAACCGGGTACGCTGGCAAAAAGCTGTGCCAAGAGATGTCATCCACCTGGCATTTCCCTGGCTCTTTGCCTGCTTGGTCACCGCCAGCCTGTATATTGCCTTCTTTGGTTTACGACAGGATGTCATCCTGGTGCCGTTCATCCTCTCATTGGTCGGATTCTCCATCCTGCGCTTCCGCAGCCGCCTGTTCAACAGCCTGACCCGTTGGTTGATCAACAGCAGCGCAGCCGCCCGCGCCACGCGCGAACGCGTGCTGATCATCGGCACCGGACGAACTGCCGAGCATATCGCCTGGATATTCGAGCACCCTGCATATCAGAATAAGTTCAACGTGATGGGCTTCATTGACGACAATTTCACCTCTGCCGGCGGCCGTATTTACGGCTCCAACGTGATCGGCACGTATAAGCAAATACCGGAAATTCTCCGGCGCATGGGTATCGGCCTCGTAATTCTGGCTGACCACACCCTGCAGGTTGATGATTTTCATGACATTGACCGGGCATGCCAGCAGGCCAGCGCCCGCCTGGTTCAGATACCCGATATTTTTGGCAGTTTTCTCAACCTGCAGGGCGACCTGATTCCAGAATCCGAATCGACGCTCTCAACGCCAGACGATCCGCGGTGTTTGGTCTGCATGCTGCGCGATACCGAGCATGACGATTGCTGGCAGCCAAAGCCTTCAAACCAGCCTGGGTCTTTTCATTAGAATTTTTATATATATGTGATGATTTAGTTTTGTGGATTTTTACTGGGATTTCGGGGGATCAACAAAAGCAGCGCCTGGATCGGCGCTGCTTTTGTTTTCCGTCAAAGTTGAAAGACCAACCTCACCTGCTCATGGCGCGATGGTGAAGTCGCGCACCTCAGACCACAAGCTGGGTCCGTTGGCGCCGTTGGCGCGCACCCGCCAGTAGAGCTTGACTCCTTTGGGTAGGGTGATGGACGAAGCGTAGATGGAAGTGGTGCGCACGGTGCTGATCAGGGTGGTGGAGAAGTTGGCGTATTTGGAAACCTGCAGCGTGTAGCTCGTCGCGCCGGGGACATCTTCCCAGTCAAACGTCGGGCGAACCAACGTCACCACTTCAGCCTGGGCAGGCGTCAGCAACACCGGCAACGCCAGCGCGGTGCGGAACGAGCGCACAGCAGACCAGGCGCTGTACTGCCCGCTGGTATTGAACGAGCGCACCCGCCAGTAGTAGCGCGTGTTGGCCGCCAGGTCCGCCGGGAAGGTGTACTCGGAGTTGGTCGCCCCGGCGATATTCTGCTCGGTGACCAGCGCGGTGAAGCCCACATCCGTGGCAGCCTGCAGGTGATACACGTCGAAGGTCGTGCCCAACGGCGCCGTCACGTTGCCCCAGTCCAGCTTGGGGGTGTAGTCTGTGGTGAGTGCGTCATTGGCCGGGGAGACCAGCACCGGGGTGCCCGGTGGGTTGCCGGTGGTGAAGCTGCGCACTTCCGAATACAGGCTCGGCCCATTTGCGCCGTTGGCGCGCACCCGCCAGTAGTACAGCGAGTTGGCGCTCAAGTCAGCCGGCGGGGTGTAGCTCGTGCCGGTCAGCGTGGCATATCGCACCACGGACGAGAAACTGGGCACGGTGGAGATTTGCACATAGTAGCTGGTTGCGGCGACAGCCGGAGTCCATTCCAGGGTGGGCCGCTTATTATGCAGGTTCTCGGCATTGGCCGGAGCGGTCAACTGCGGGAAGCGCAGCGCGGTGCGGAACGAGCGCACAGCAGACCAGGCGCTGTACTGCCCGCTGGTATTGAACGAGCGCACCCGCCAGTAGTAGCGCGTGTTGGCCGCCAGGTCCGCCGGGAAGGTGTACTCGGAGTTGGTCGCCCCGGCGATATTCTGCTCGGTGACCAGCGCGGTGAAGCCCACATCCGTGGCAGCCTGCAGGTGATACACGTCGAAGGTCGTGCCCAACGGCGCCGTCACGTTGCCCCAGTCCAGCTTGGGGGTGTAGTCTGTGGTGAGTGCGTCATTGGCCGGGGAGACCAGCACCGGGGTGCCCGGTGGGTTGCCGGTGGTGAAGCTGCGCACTTCCGAATACAGGCTCGGCCCATTTGCGCCGTTGGCGCGCACCCGCCAGTAGTACAGCGAGTTGGCGCTCAAGTCAGCCGGCGGGGTGTAGCTCGTGCCGGTCAGCGTGGCATATCGCACCACGGACGAGAAACTGGGCACGGTGGAGATTTGCACATAGTAGCTGGTTGCGGCGACAGCCGGAGTCCATTCCAGGGTGGGCCGCTTATTATGCAGGTTCTCGGCATTGGCCGGAGCGGTCAACTGCGGGAAGCGCAGCGCGGTGCGGAACGAGCGCACAGCAGACCAGGCGCTGTACTGCCCGCTGGTATTGAACGAGCGCACCCGCCAGTAGTAGCGCGTGTTGGCCGCCAGGTCTGCTGGGAAAGTGTACTCTGAGTTGGTCGCCCCGGCGATATTCTGCTCGGTGACCAGCGCGGTGAAGCCCGCATCCGTGGCAGCCTGCAGGTGATACACGTCGAAGGTCGTGCCCGTTGGGACTGCCACATTTCCCCAATCCAGACGAGGGGTCAGGTCGGTGGACAGAGCATTGTTGGCCGGCAGGAGCAGCGTTGGCACGCCGGGCGGATTGGGTGTCTTGAAGCTGCGCACCTCGGACCACAGGCTGGGTCCATTGGTGCCGTTGCTGCGCACCCGCCAGTAGATGATCGTGGATTTGGTCAAGTCGCTGGCCGGAGTGAAGTTGGAGACAGCGCGGGTGGTGGTCAGGAACGGCGAGGCCATGTTGGCTGCAGTGGACAATTGCAGTGTGTAACCGGTCACACCGGCCACATCCTCCCAATCCATCTCGGGCCGCAGCATCAAGGGTTCCGCGCCATTGGCTGGGGCGGTCAATCCAGGCGGCAGCAAGGCTTCGCGGAAGGTGAATACGCTGGACCAGTTGCTGAATTGTCCCACAGTGTTGTAAGCCCTCACCCGCCAGAAGAACTTTGTATTCGCATCCAGGTCGTTGAGCAGGGTGAATTCCGAGTTGGCCAGACCGGTGATGTATTGGTTCAGCACCACATCCGTGAAGGCGTTGTCGCGCGCCACCTGCAGTTGATAATGCAGGAAGGTTGTTCCAGCCGGGACGATGGAGGAGCTCCAATCCAGACGCGGCGTGCGGTCGGTGGTCAGCGCATTGTTGGCCGGTGAAGAAGGTATCGGCACATAGGGCGGTTTGGTTGTCGGCGGGGTGGCATTGACCGTCACGGCCACATCTGCCGCATTGCTGTCCGCATTCCCATCATTGGCTGTGTAGGTGAACAGGTCCGCCCCGCTGTACTGGTAGTCCGGGTCATAGACCAACAAACCGCCGTTCACAAACGCAACGCCATGCGCGCCCTGTGTATCAATCGCATAGGTCAGCGGATCGCTCTCCACGTCCGTGCAGGACGGAAGCGTGTGGCCTTCGGTATTGATCGTGGTTACCAAAACCACCGCCACACACACCGGCGCATCGTTGACCGAATTCACCGTCACGGTGACGGTGGCGGTATTGCTGTCATTAAACCCGTCGTTGGCCTTGTAAGTAAAGCTGTCTGGACCAAAGTAGTTGGCGGCGGGATCGTAGACCAGTTTACCGCCGACCACCGCAGCCGACCCATGGGCGGGTTGGCCGACGATGCTGTAGGTGAGGGCGTCGCTGGGATCCACACAAACCGGATCCGCTTTGCCCTGGTTATCTTCATCTGTGCCCAGCACGGTATCCTGGCAGGTGGGGGCAGTATTACTGAAGGTCGCCGTCACCGATCTGGCCTGGGTCATGGTCACCTGGCAAGTGCTCGTGCCGGAGCAGCCTGCGCCGCTCCAGCCGGTGAAGGTCGAGCTGGCGTCCGGCGCGGCGGTTAAGGTCACCACAACGCCGTGATTGTAAGCTTCACTGCAGTCCGCGCCGCAACTGATCCCGGCCGGGGCGCTGGTTACGCTGCCCGTGCCGTTGCCGTCTTTACTCACACTCAGTGTGTACGTTTTGAGGGTGAATGTCGCCGTAACGGATTTGACCGCATCCACCGTCAC
>CAZCBJ010000049.1:0-310 GCA_964496705.1 uncultured Anaerolineaceae bacterium
TCACTCCCGAACAGATCCGCGCCCTCGGCGGGCTGAGCGTGATCACCACCCTCGACGCCAATACCCAGCGCGCCGCCGAGAAGGCCGTCGCCGACCAATTGCAGCGTCTGCGCGCCCGCGAGGCGCTCTCCACCTCGCACAATCTCAACAACGCGGCGCTGGTCGCGCTCGACCCGCAGACCGGCGAGATCCTCGCCCTGGTCGGCAGCCCGGATTATAACGACACCGCCCACTCCGGCGCGCTGAACATGGCCCTGGCTCCCCGCCAGCCCGGCTCAGCGCTCAAGCCGCTGATCTACGCCGCCGCCTT
>CAZCBJ010000049.1:332-20961 GCA_964496705.1 uncultured Anaerolineaceae bacterium
CACCCCCGCCAGCCTGCTGCTGGACGTGCGCACCAACTTCGTCACCCACGACGACCAGCCCTACACCCCGGTCAACTACGACGGTCGCGAACACGGCCCGGTGCTGGTCCGCGAGGCGCTGGCTTCTTCGCTCAACATCCCCGCCGTGCTGATGCTGCAGCGCATCGGCCTGCCCACCCTGTTCCAGTTCGCCGCCCGCCTGGGCATCTCCTCCCTGGGCGACCCGCAGCACGCCGACCTCTCCCTGGCGCTGGGCGGTGGCGAGGTGCGCCTGCTCGATTTAACCGCTGCCTATGCCGCCTTCGCCAACGGCGGTTACCGCGTCACACCCGCCGCCATCCGCGAGGTGCGCACCCTGCAGGGTCAGGTGGTCTACACCGCCCCGCGCTCCGCGCCTGAGCGGGTGATCGACGCGCGCGTGGCCTGGCTGATCAGCGACATCCTCTCCGACGACAACGCGCGCATGCTGGGCTTCAACACCAACAGTGTCCTGCGCCTCGACCGCCCCGCCGCGGTCAAGACCGGCACCACCTCCGACTTTCACGACAACTGGACCGTCGGCTACACCCCCAACCTGGTGGTGGGCGTGTGGGCCGGCAACGCCAGCCACGAAGCCATGCGCAACATCACCGGTCTGACCGGCGCGGCGCCCATCTGGGCGCAAGCCGTGCGCAGCATGCTGGCTAGCGCGCCCGAGCAGCCCTTCTCCCGCCCCGAGGGTCTCATCCAGGTCGAAGTCTGTGCGCTCTCCGGCCGGCTGCCCACCCCCGCCTGCCCCTACCGCAAGACCGAATGGTTCATCGCCGGCACCCAGCCAACCCAGCCCGACACTTTCTACCGCCGTGTGACGCTCGACGCCGCCACAGGCGCGCTGGCGGATAACTCCACCCCGCCCGAGCGGCGCATCCCGGCCACCGTCCTCGACCTGCCGCCGCAGACCGAAGCCTGGGCGCGCGCCCACGGCCTGCCGCTGCTCAGCGACCTGCTGCGCGGGTCCAGCGCCGCCGTGGATGAGTCCGTCCAGCCCGCCGCGCCCGAGACGCCGCTCAGCCTGCGCTCGCCCGCCGACCGCTCGGTGTTTTACCTCAGCCCCAGCCTGCCGCTGGCCGACCAGCGCCTGCACCTGGAAGCTGCCGGCGAGGCCGCCCTCCAGCGGGTCAGCCTGATCGTTGATGGGCAGGTCGTGGCCGCCCTCAACGCCCCGCCCTACTCCGCCTGGTGGACGCTGGCCCCCGGCGCGCACGAAGCCTGGGCGCTGGGGGAATACGCAGACGGATCAAAGATCGAAAGCCCGCATGTGTTTTTTGAAGTGCGCGAAGGGCAATGACCGTATTTTCCGGCCCATCTGCAGCCTTACTGCGCTGAAAGCTGACGGCTGAGAGCTGAAAGCTACTCCAGCACCTCGCCCAAAAAAGCCCCCTCCTCGGCCAGCGCCAGCAGCGTGCGGTAGGGCGCCCAGGTTTCCAGCGGGCCCTCGCCCTCCGGGTGAGCCAGCCATTCGCCCAGCAGCCAGCCCTGCAGCATCACCGCATAACCCAGCAGCAGCGCCTTTTCTTGCGGCGTTGCCAGCAGCGGGCGCGCCAGCTCAACCACCAGCCCGCGCAGCCCGGCCAGCCCCGACCCGCGCGGATCGGGCAGCGGGTCCTCCCGCTCACCCGGCGCAAAGGCCATCAGCACCAGCTCAGCCAGGTCGATCTGCGGCGGCGCGATCACCGCGAACTCGAAGTCCAACAGCGCCGTCACCCGTCCGTCCTGCCACAGCGCGTTCTCGGTCGTCAGGTCGCCGTGGTTGAGCACCACCCGCGCCCCCGGCAGCGCCGCCCAGTAGTCCGCCAGCCTGCCCGCCAGCGCGCGCACCTGCTGCGCATTGAGCAAGCCGTCCGCGGCGAAGCGCTCCAGGCTGCCCACCGCCGCCGCCAGGTCGGGCGCGCCGAACCAGGGCACCTGGCGCGCGAACGGCGCCGCCGCGGCGGTATCCACCCGCTGCACCGCCAGAACCTTATCCCACAACTGCCGCCAGGCGCTGATGCGCTCTGCCCAGCCCAGCCTCAGCCACAGCTCGCCCAGGTTGCGCCCTGGCGCACGCCGCGACAGACACCACTCGTGCCCCTCCAGCTCGCCCCAGGCCAGCGGCGGCGGATAGCCCACCTCCGCCGGCAGCAGCGCGCCCAGCCCGGCCTCGCGGCGCAGCTTGTCGCCGCCCGGGCGCACCGCCAGCCGCAGCGCAAACGCGTCTGTCAGCCAGGTCGCGTTGGTCCAGCCGCCCGCGCGCGCCGCCTGGCTGAAATCCAGCCCCTGCTGCGCGAAGATGCGCCCGGCCAGGCTGTTCAGCCGGGCGAGCAATACGGGGTCGCGGTGCTGGTCAACGGGCGGCGAGTCCATATCTTTTTTATTTTACCCCCGGATATTGACCCGCAAGGAAAAAGGAATCTCAGCAAATGGCAGCGCTTTGTTGTTGACAACAGACGATTATGTGTATAATTGACAAGAGCGATCTCACCGCCAGCCGCTCAGTCAATTGGTTTCACTTTCTCCGTCCATTCTCACATTATCAGTAGAAATGAAAAGGTATTTGGGGTTGAATCATTGCCACAAACTGCGGAGGGCTTTCTGCACCTCGCGGAATGTGTTGTGGCATGGAGCGTTGCAGACCGACTGTTTCTGAAAGGAGGCCACCATCGCCGACATAGATATCGCACATTCAGTTCAATTCGATTCTGATTCAAGTTCACGCAAAAAATTTAGGAGGATAATATGCTCAAGTTCACGAAAAGCTTTGCTCTGATCACCCTGCTGATCCTGGTTCTGACGGCCTGTGCCCCGGCTGCCACCCAGGCTCCCGAAGTTCCACAAACCGCAGCGCCCGCAGAAACCGAAGGCGGCGCGCCTGCAGCCGGGAGCGGCTGGTGCTCGGGCACAAAGATCGTATTCTTCCCCGGCGGATCACCCGGCGGCGGTTTTGAGACCGTGGTCTACAACGGCGCCCTGGCGGCCGCAGCCGATACGGGCGCCCAGGTGGAATATATGTGGTCCGATTGGGACCCCGCCAAGATGATCACCCAGTTCACCGAGGCCATGGCGACCAAACCGGACGGCATCGCTGTCATGGGACACCCGGGCGACGAGGCTTTTGATCCCTTGATCGATGAGGCCATGGCGCAGGGCATCATTGTCACCAGCATGAACACCCAACTGCAAAAAGCGCAAAGCCAATACAGCTCCAAGGGCTTTGGCTATGCCGGCGCCATCCTCTACGACGCGGGCTACGCGCTCGGCACCGAGGCGGTCCGGCGCTCTGGCGTGAAAGCCGGCGACAAGGCCTTCCTGTGGGGGCTGCTGTCCCAGGCGGGGCGCGGCGAGCGCACCAAGGGTGTGAAGGACGCTCTCGAAGCTGCCGGTTTGGTGGTCATCTACCAGGAAATTGATGACGCCACCAACAAAGAAGCTGCCGCTGGCGTCCCGACTTTCACCGGCATCATGTCAGCCAATCCAGACATCAAACTGATGGTGACCGATCACGGCAACCTGACCGGCACCGTGCAAACCTTCCTGGAAGCCGCCGGCAAGAAACCGGGCGAGGTCTTCGCTGCCGGTTTTGATATGTCTGGCAATGCCATCGAAGCCATCCGCGGCGGCTGGCTCCAACTGGTGATTGATCAGCAGCAGTTCCTGCAGGGCTACTTCGGCGTGCTGCAGATCTGCCTGACCCACAATTACGGCTTCGCCGGCCTGCAAATTGACACCGGGGCGGGCTTTGCGAGCAAGGACAATGTTGAGGTGTTGGCGGACCTGGTGAAGAAGCAAATCCGCTGAGCAAACTCAAGCGGTCAAGGCTCATCCGCTGCGGATGAACCGCTAACCCAAACAAACAAGGGCTAAATAGTGTCCGGTAACTCTCGCGCTATTTAGCCCTTGAACAAAAATAACGGCAAACGGGTAAAATAGACCCATCTTTTCGTGAAACGGAGATCGTCGATATGGAGCCATACCGCCTCGAATTGAGAAATGTGTCCAAATTTTTTGGAGAGGTCCGGGCGCTGGAAAACATCGACTTCCATCTGGGACGCAATGAGATTGTGGGTCTGCTGGGCGACAACGGCGCCGGAAAATCCACACTGATCAAGATCATCACCGGTTATCATCAGCCCACTTCTGGTGAGATTTTCTTCAACGGCCAGAAAGTGGAGAATCTCACTGTCCCAAAAGCCAGGCAACTGGGCGTGGAAACTGTTTATCAGGAACGCGCGCTGGCAGAACAGCAGACGCTCTGGCGCAATATCTTCCTGGGACGCGAGCTATGCACTTCGATGGGCTTCCTCGACATCCAGAAGATGAAGGACGAGACCCACCGCTTGATGTCTCAGACCATGGGCTTCACCTCGCAAGCGGTCAGCCCCGATTCGCGCGTGGGCAAATATTCGGGCGGAGAAAAACAGGGTGTCGCCATTGTGCGCGCGCTGTTTTTCGAGGCAGAAATCATCGTGTTGGACGAACCGACCATGGGACTCTCGCTCAAAGAAACCGCCAAGCTGGTCAACTTTGTCAAGAGTATCAAGGAAGCGGGAAAATCCGCCATCTTCATCGACCACAACATCTTTCATGTCTATAATGTCGCAGATCGCGTGGTCGTAATCGACCGCGGAAAAGTCGCCGGTGAATTCATGACCCAATCCATTAGCGTGACTGAGTTAATGGAAAAAATGGTCCGCGTTGCCGAGACCGGCAGCCTCGATTAGCGCTTGAACAACATGGATGGACACAATGAATTCCAATGACAACAGTACTCTCCCCAAAACCACTCAACACTACAAGCTGCCCTTCAGTGTGAGAAGGTTTGTCCGTTCTTACAGCGCCCAACTCGGCATCCTGGGCGTGTTCATCGCCCTGTGGATCTTTTTCATCGCCTCGGCTCCCAAAACCTTCTTATCCCCACAAATATACTACGCCTTCATGTCCTCCATCCCCTTCTTTGCCATCATGGCCATTCCCCTGACCATCGTGGTGATCGCCAAGGAGATGGATCTGTCGTTCCCCTCCATCATGGCGATGGGCATGGTGGCGTTTTCTTTTACCTACAACAACACCGCCTTCACCGGCAGCGAAAATCTGCGTGTATTCCTGGCAATCATCGCAGCCCTTGCCACAGGCACACTCATCGGGTGGCTGAACGGCAAGATCATCATCAAATTCGGTATCCCTTCCCTCATCGTCACCCTGGGCACCCAGTTTTTCTGGCGGGGCGCCGTGCTGGTGTTGACACAAGGCACCAACTTCACCCTGAGCTACATCAAAAGCACCATTTTCTATCCGCTGCTGGTCGGCAAAATTGGCGGCTACCTCCCCATGCAGATGATCTGGCTGATTATCATCACCATCATCGGCTGGGTGCTTTTAAACCGCCACCGCTTCGGCGCCCATATCTACCTGACGGGCGATAATATCAACAGCGCCGAGTTGATGGGCATCAACACTGGCCAAACCCGCATGCGAGCCTTCATGCTGCTTGGGCTGGTTTCGGCCTTTGCGGGTGTGGTGGCCAGTTTCTACGTGGCTTACTTCTGGCCCTCCCTGGGTGACGGCTACCTGCTGCGCACCATGGCATCTGTTTTCCTGGGTGGAACGTCTGTCTTTGGCGGCACAGGCACAATCCTGGGCACCTTCCTCGGCTCATTTATCATTGGCTCCATCGACGCGGCCACGGTGGCAATCGGTCTGACAGGATTTTGGACGCAGTTGATCTATGGTTTCATCATTGTGCTCTCGGTGATCATGCACACTTACCTGCGCAAGCGCGGTGAGTGACCAGGTCCTAATGCTCCGCCGGCTCCACCAGTTCAACCTGCCACTCCCCCATCGCCTGGATGCGGGTGGCATCCCCCGGCCAGTAAAGGTGTGTCCAGTAGCTGGCTCCGCGCAGCACCGAGGGGTTCGCCCCCAGCGTGACGATGATATGGTTGGGCGTGTAATGCGCAAAATGGGTTTGGCGCTCGGCGGGAAGGCGTCCCAGTGTGGGATCCAGCGCTGTCCAACCGCTGCCGGGCAGGTACACGTCCGGCCAGGTGTGTTCCACCCTTGCCCCTTCGCCTGCCTCCTCCTCCAGGTACACCAGCCCCTCGAAATAGCGGGCCGGGATGCCCCGGGAACGACTGAGCGCCACCAGCAGGGAGGTGTACTCCGTGCAATCGGCGCCCATCTTTCCGAAAGTGGCCTGTGCCCCCCAGTTTTTCCCGTTGAAGGTGTAAACCAGTTCGTCGCCGATGTAATCATAGAAGGCTCGCACCTGCTGGCAAACCGTTTCCTTGCCGCGCACAAGCCTCTCTGCCAGCGCCACAACCTGCGGGTTGCGCGACTCGATGTGCAGCTCCGGCTGGGTGAACTCCTCCGGCAGCGCACCCTGGCAGATGGACACATCGTATGCTAGCTCATTCACAATCACCCGGTACTCAATCTCCACGCTGCGGATCGAGCCAGCCGGCTGCCCGGAAAAATCAAACTGGGCATACTGGTTGCCGTATTCGTCGGTCACCAGCGTGTAATTCCCCGGCGAAACCCGCATGGAGATCATCTGCTGGTAGGGAGCAAAATCGCGGATCAAAGCAACCCAGAGGTTCTGCTTTTCAGGTCGGCCGGCGCCCTGGTTGGCCAGCGTCAGCCATTGGCGCACCACGTACTCCCGCTGGGAAATCACCGACGCTGCAGAGCCTGGAAGCGGATCGGCAGGGTGCGGCGACTGCTTTTGCGCCCGGCAACCCAGCACACAAAGGAACACGATCAACGTGAATAGCTTGCTCAAAAAGTTCGTGATAGCGCCTCTTTTCAAAGCTATTGTAAATCATAGAAGCTCAAAAGGATGGACTTGAAATGAAATCCCGCGAAAGGGTGATGTTGGCTCTCAATCACAAGGAACCCGACCGCTGCCCGATGCAGGTCAGCTTTACCCCCGAATTCGCCGCCCGCCTGGAGGCAGACCTGCAGCTCAAAGGGCAGGGGCTGCACAATCCGCACGGCGGAGGCAACACCTACCAGCTCGAACGCGCCCTGGGCCAGGATATGCTGCTCACCTCGGTTGGCTGGGTCAACGGTTATTATCAGACCGGTTACCAGAATGTAGACACCTATCAGGATGAATGGGGCGTCACCTGGAGAACCGTTGAATACGAAACCCGCTTCGGCAGGGGAAAGTATACCGAGCCGCTCGGCAATCCGCTGGCTGACGACTCAAAGATAGCCCGTTATTCGCCCCCCGATCCTGAGCGCCCCGAACTGTATACAGAAGCCCGGCGCGTGGTCAACGCGTATAAGGACGAGTATTGGATTGTGGGGGTGACCCCGACGACCATTTTTGAGACCGCCTGGGCGCTGCGCGGCTACGAGCAGCTCATTGTGGACATGGCCTCAGACCCCGGGCGAGCCAGTCACGTGCTGGAAATCCCTTTTCGCTATCACCAGACTGTCGCCCGGCGACTGGTGAGTCTGGGTGTGGATATGATCTGGCTGGGAGACGATGTGGGCGGGCAAAATGCCATGCTGATGTCACCGCGAATGTGGCGCGCCTACCTCAAGCCGCGCATGGCCGAGTTGATCGCCTCACTGCGCGCAATCAACCCGCAAATCAAGGTGGCTTACCACAGCGACGGGGTGATTAACCCGATCATCCCCGACTTGATCGAGATCGGGATTGACGTGCTGAATCCAATCCAGCCGCAAGCCATGCATCCCGTCAAGTTAAAGGCGGAGTACGGCGACAGGCTGTGCTTCTGGGGCACGCTGGATATCCAGCAGACCCTCCCGTTCGGTTCACCCGAAGATGTGCGCCGGGAGGTATTGAGCCGCCTGAAAACCATCGGGCAGGGCGGCGGCCTGATCCTTGGACCAACTCACAACTTACAACTGGATACACCGCTCGAAAATTTCTGGGCCATGATCGACACCATCCGCCAGACACCATACCATTAATCGCCTTCGGCTCGTGCGCTCGCTCGCAATCACCGCGCAATCGATCCAGTAAAGACAACTTCCAGATGCAAGGGATCAAGAAAGATCCCTTGCATCCATTTCATCCCAGTTTTCTTCTCTTCCACCGAAAACTGACAACCGCAAACCGAAAACCTCTTGCCGCCTCACTTCACCGTGAACAGGCTCCCCTCCCCGCGCCCAAACACCTCGGGGAAGTAGAACTCGTACGCGGTGGGCGGGATCACCTGGAACACGCCCGCTGTGACTGCCCGCGCGCGGTAGGTGTAGGTGTATGTCCCGGCCGGCAGGTAATCCGCCGAGAGCAGCACCTTCTCATCGCGCAGCTCGGCATGCGGGAAATACCACCAGCCCCAACCCTCCTCGTCCACCTTCTCCCAATCGTAATCCCAGGGAATCTCGTTCAGCGGGCTGGTCTTCAGCGTCGTGTCAATCGCCTCCAGCCCCGCCGGCAGCGGATCGTCCACCACCAGGTACTGCAGCGCTCCCGGCGCGACGATGGTCAGCTTGACCACCACCGTCTGCCCGGCCTTCACCTGCGTTACCGGGGTCTTCAGGTCCTCGGGCAGATAATAGCGCCGCGAGACGACGATGCCCTGATCCAGCGCCTTCACCTGCGCCGCCGGCAGATGCGCCGCCAGGCGCGCGGTGTAATACAGGTTGCCCGCCGCGCCGTCGCGCGCAAACGCCAGCCGGTTGGCCTCGCCGCCCAGCAGGTCGCCCACCGCCACGCGCAAGGTTTGCACCTCGCGCAGGTTCTGCGCGTTCACGCTGCCCGCGCCCAGTTGCCTGCCGTTCAGCGTCACCGCGTAGCGGTACTCCGCCTTCAGCTCGCCCGACTGCGCCATCCAGTCCGTCAACGCGATCAGCGTCCAGGCCGTCTCCTGCGTGCTGCGCCACCGCCCGTCAATGCGGTTGACCATCAGCCAGCGCACCGCGTTGGCCGCCAGCGGGTTGAGCGGGTCGGTCTTCACCAGCGCATCCAGGATCATCGCCGTGCTGCGCGTGTCGCTGTTCCAGTTCCACGGGTCGGCGTACTGCTCCTCCCAATGCGCCCCGCTGGCAGACAGAATCGCCGCGCTGACCAGGTCGCTGCGCAGCGTCGCCGCGCGCGGGTCCTGCGCGTCGATGGCGTACAGCGTCTGCAGCAGCAGCGCGCGCGCGTACAGGTCCAGCCACTCGCGCTTCTCATAGAGGAAGATCGCCTGGGCCACCTGCGGCGACCCGGCGCGCTGCAGCACGTACAGGCGGAAAGCCTGCCGGTTGCGCAGCTCGCGCGACACCTCGCCGTCCAGGTTGGCCGGCGGCAGCCCGTTCAGGTAGGCCACCGCCCGGCTGATCACCGCGCCGTCCACCGCGTAACCGGCTGCGCGGGCTTCCACCAGCCCCAGGGTGACATACGCCGAGGTCAGCTCGTCGCTGTAACCGCTCCACCATCCCCAGCCGCCGTCGCTGTTCTGGCGTTTATACAGCCGCTGCAAGCCCGTGCTGACCTGCTCTTTGAGCTTGCCCTCCAAAACCTCGTCGCGGATGCCCGCCGCCTGCAGCGCGCGCATGGTCAGCACATTGGGCAGGAAACGCGAGACGGTCTGCTCGGTGCATTCGTAGGGATAATGCTCCAGGTAATCCAGCCCGGCGGTCATCCCCGCCGCCAGCGACGGCTCCACCCGCACACTCAGCTCGCCGCGGGTCACGCCCTGCGGCACGCGCACCACCTCGGCGCGCACCCCCTCGCCCGCCAGCGCTCCAGCCGTCCCGGCCGTCTCCAGCGCCTCATAGCGGTAAATCGGGATGCCCTGCCCGTCCAGCGTGCCCAGCGTCGGGCGGCTGGCGTCCTGATAGCCGCCGCCTTTGGCGCTGAACACCAGGTCGGCGCGCGTCGATTCCGCCGGCACGCTCACCCGCCAACTGACCAGCGCCTGCGCGCCGTTCTTCAATTCCACCGTCTGCTCGGCCGGGCTTTCCAGCGTCAGACCCTGCGCCGCCAGCGAGACCACCGCGCTCAGGTCGGCGCCGGTGTTGTTGTGCACCGCCGCGCTCAGCACGGCCTGGTCTCCAGCCACGAAGAAACGCGGCGTCTGGGGACGCACCAGCAGCGGGCGCGAGGAGATGATGTCGTTCGTCTTCTGTCCCACCCGCGTGTCCGCCGTCACCGCGCGCGCGTCCATCCGCCAGGTGGTCAGGTTGTCGGGCAGCCTGACCGTCACCCGCGCCGTGCCGTCCGCGCCGGTGCGCAGGCTCGCCTGCCAGAAAGCCGTGTCGGGGAAGTCCTGGCGCACCTCTGGCACGCCAGCCAAACCCTCGTCGCCCTTGCCGCCGCCGCTGCCGCCCTTCTCCCCCGCCGCCTGCGCCTCCTTCAACTGCGCGTTGTAGTCATCCATGCTCGCCGCGCTGGTCACCGCCGTCAGCACGCTCAGCGCGCGCTCCGCGTAGAAGAAGTCCAGCAGGCTCGGGGCGCTCGAATCCATCAGCGAAAGCGTCGCCAGGTCCGAAAGCGCCAGCGAGACCTCGGCCTGCACCGGCTGCCCGTCGGCGCCGCTGGTCTTGACCGCATAAGTCAGCGTGTCCCCCGGCCCGGCTTCCTTGCGGTCCGGCGTCACCTCCACCGTCAATTGCTGCTGCTCGGTGGAAACGTTCAACTTTGCCATGCCCACCTTGAACGTCGGGCGCGGGTTGGTCGCGTCCACCCCCTTGACCACCGTCACCGTGACGAAGGCCGCCGGGGCCATCCCCGCTGTGATGGGCAGGCGGTAGAGCGTGCTGTTGCCGCTCAGCAGCACCACTTTCTGCTGATGAATGCGCCCGCGCTCCACCGTCACCAGCGCGTATGTGTTGCCCTGGAACGGTGAGGCAATCAGGATTTCGGCTGTATCGCCCGGGCGGTACGAGTCTTTGCCCACCACCAGTTGGAAGGTGCGGTCGTTCGACTGCCGCCAGGGGACGTAGTCGCTGCCCGCCACCCACAGGTAAGCCGCCGTGCGCGCCGGATTGCCCGCCGCGTCCAGCGCCGTCACCTGCGCGCGGTACACGCCGCCCGTCTCGGGGACAAAGACCACCTCGGCCCGCCCGCGCGCGTCAGCCGCCACGTCGGCAAAGCTGCCCGCCGGGATGTCCTCCACGCTGGTCGCCCAGCGCAGCATGCCCTGCGCGTCCAACTGCTGCACGCTAGACCACTGGCGGCGGAAGATTTCCACTTTCATCGTCTGCCCGCCGACCGGCTGGCCGTTCCAATCCACCGCCGCCAGCTCCAGCGTCTGCGGCTTGCCCGCCTGCCCGACATACTCCTTCGGGCGCGCGCCCACATACACCCGGCTGCGGTGCGCAATCACCACCGCCTGGGCGCTGACCGGATTGTTGGTCAGGTCGTTGACCGTCACCTCCAGCGTCAGCCGCTGGGCGCCGGTCAGGTCCTGCACGTTGGCCGGCAGGCGGAAAGCCGCCTTGCCCTCTGCGTCGGTGGTGACGCTGCCCTCGGCCAGGATTTTGCTCCCGCCGCGGCGGAAGCGCTCGTCGTACTCGCTGTCGCGCAGATCATCGTAAAAGCTGAAGTTTTCCAGCCCCGCCGGCGGCGTGAAATAGAACGGAGCGGCGCGCAGCGTCCAGTCCCCTTTGGCTTCCTTGAGCCCACCGCCCGAATAGTAACTGGTGACCAGCTCGGCGGTGATCGTCTCGCCCGCCAGCAGGTTCTCCGGCGCCGCGCTCAGCGACACCTGGAACTCCGGCTTGCGGTACTCGGCCACCGTGAACGAGCCCCAGCCCACCGTCTGATACTGTTGGTCGTTCGGCCCGGCGTTCGGGATGGGCAGGCGCACCTCCAGCATGTAAGATCCCAGCACCGCCTCCGAATCCAGCTTCAGCTCGCCGTCAAAGGTGCCGAAGTCCGAAAGCGGCAGGCTCTGGCGGTAAACCTCCTGGTTGAAGTCTGAGATGACCACGTCCACCGCTTTGACATCCGCCAGCGAATAAGCCAGGTCGTTCACCGCGCGCAGCACGCCCTTGAAATACACCGGCTGCCCCGGGCGGTACAGCGGGCGCTCGGTGTACACGTAAGCCACCTTGCCCACCGCCGCGCCGTAGCCGCCCTGCTGGATGCCGAACTGCTCCGGGTATACGCCGCTGGAGAAAAAGGTGCTGGCGTAGGCGAACATCCCCGCGTCGGTGCTCAGCGCATAGCGGGTGTTGTAATCATATAGATCGGTCGAGATGGGCGTTTCCAGCTTCAGCAGCCCGTCCGCGTCGGTCACCCCCTCACCCAGCAGCTTGAATTTCTCGCCGTACACGCGAATCTTCATCCCCGCCAGCGGCTTGCCGCTCTGGGGGTCGGTGGCCCACAGCAGCGTGTCGCTGGGCGAATTCTTGAAGACCAGCTGCGCCTGGTTGATCACCATGAAGCGGTCGTCCACGTATTTCTGATACGGATGCGCCACCCCGGGGCTGTCGAGGGTCATATAATAGAACCCCGGCGGCAGGTCCTTGCCGTCCTTGCCTTTCAGCGCCACCAACTGCTGCGCCGTCTGGTTGAGCGCCGCATCCGGTTGAATTTGATAGGACGCCGCCAGGTCGCTGGCGCGCGGCTCGAACAGGCTGCGGTCATTCTGGTAGTAAACAAATGACTGCGGCGTCAGGCGGTAAATGTTGACGCTCAGCGATTGCACATTGATGTGTTGCACCGCAAATTCCAGCGTGCCGCCCGCGCGGTACACCGGGATGTACGGCAGGTTGAAATTGGCCCACGGCGGGCGCGGCGCGGTGCTGAAGCGCACGGTCAGCGTGCGGTTCAACGCGTTGCCGAAGCGGTCCAGCATCCCCGGCAGGATTTGCACCGTGTAATTGGTCGAAGGCTCCAGCCCGTAGAAAATGCCGCTGTTGTCGCCGGGCGAATAGTAAAAATTCTTTTCGCCCTTCAGCGGCGGGGTGAACTTCACCCGGCTGACGATGCTCTTGGAGTCCATCGGCGAGGCGAACTGTATGCGAAATACCCCGTCGCGCACATTCTGCGCCCCGTCGGCCGGCACGGTGAAGACCACGTCCGGCAGGCGGATGGTGTACAGCGCCCAGCTCAGATTGCCGCCCAACCGCCCGCCGTCAGCCGTGCGCGCGCTGGGGTCAATCCACAGGTTGTAGCGCGTGTTGGCCGGCAGGATCAGCAGCGGGCTGATCTGCACCGACATGCCGTCCTCGCTCCACTTGACGCTCAACGGGTAGGTGATTTGCGCGCCGAATGCCAGGCGCAGCGCCCCGCTGGTGATTTGCTTGTCCATCGGCTGCAAAAAGCGCAGTGTGATCTTGGGCACCAGCGACAGGTTGAACAGCTCGGTCTGACCGGGGTCGTAAACATCCCCGTCGGCTTCAATCTGGTACATCGCCCCCGGGCGGGTGGAGAAGATCCACTGATACGGCTGCGCCAGCGCCGTCTCGGGACTGCCGCTGGAGTCCTGCAGCCCGGCCTCAATCCGCGCCGTGTAGGCGGTGTCCACCTTGAGCGGCGCGGCGGGGGTGAAAACGTACACCGAGGTGTTCACCCATTCACCCGTCCCCGCCACCTGTGGCGTGAAGACCAGCGGCTGGGGCAGCTCGCCCGCCGCCCCGCCCACCCCCAGCGCCGTCACCGGGCGGTTGAATATCACCGTGATCCGCCCGGCCGCGTCCACGTCCGCTGCGCCGTCCGGTGGGAAGGTCTGGCTGATCGCCAGCGGGGTCAGCGTGGTGACGCGGAAGGTGAAGGCCTTGCCCAGCGTCACGCCTGCCTGGCTGGCCGAATCCTCGCCCACCCGCACCTGGTAGGAGGTGGCGGGCATCAGCGGCGCGCCGGGGATGAAGCGCACCCGTTCCGGCGCCGGCCACTCAAACTTCCCATCCATGCGCGCGCCGTCCGGCGCCAGCATGCGCCAGCCCTGCTCCACCGACTCGCGCGCCATCGCCTGGTCGAAGACCACCTCGACGGATGTGTCCAGCGCGGCCTCCGTGCTTCCGTCTGGCTGGTAGGTCAGCACCTGCGGCGGCAGATCGCCGCTCGCGGCGGCATTGAGCAGACCCTGTAGACCGCTGGTATCGGTGGTGGGCGTGGGCGGCGGGCCGGGCTCGGTCGGCGTGGGGCTCGGCTGCGCCGCGCTGGACGGAGTGGTTGGCGCCGCGCTGGGCGTCTCGCCCGCCGGCAGTTTGCCCCCGCAGCCCGCTGAAAGCAGCATGGCGACCAGCAGGAAAATGTTCAGCGCAATTTTTGTTTTCATGGGACCAGTCCTGGTAAGTCAATATATAGCATGAAAAACCCAAATCCCGATCCGCAGACGGGCGCAGCGCAAGAAGATCGAATCAGGATCAAAACGGTAAAAGGAAACAAAAAAAATTCCATTCATCCTTTTGATCATGGCTGTCTTCTTCACCGGCGAAATCTGCGGATTCGGCTTGGTTTAAGTATACATCTCTCTGACCTCAGACGCCGCGCGTCGGTGAAAAGTTCCTCCTCAGGTCAGCCGCGCCAGCGCCACGCCCGCCGCCTCAAACCGCCGGCGGATCAAAGCCGCCTCGGTTGCCGCCTGCGGGTGGTCGCCGTGCACGCACAGCGTGTCCACGCGCAGCCGCACGCGCCGCCCCTCGCGCTCCACACCCTCGCGCGCCAGCTCCAGCGCATGTTCCGCCGCCGCCTCAGCCGATTCGATCAGCGCCCCCGGCAGCCGCCGCGAGCGCAGCGTGCCGTCGGGGTTGTAGACCCGGTCGGGGAAGCCCTCGCCCGCCGCGCGCAGCCCAGCCTCCTCGCCCGCCGCGGTCAGGCAAGACCCCGCCAGCCCCACCAGCAGCAGATCGCGGCTGAAGCTCCGCACCGCGCGCGCCACCGCCGCCGCCAGCTTGGCGTCCACCGCCGCCTGGTTATACAGCGCGCCGTGCGGCTTGACGTGGGTCAATTCCGCCCCCTCGGCGCGGCAGATGCCCGCCAGCGCGCCGATCTGGTAGAGCAGCATCGCTTCCACCTCCTCACTGCTCAGGCTCATCTCGCGCCGCCCAAAGCCCTGCAGGTCGGGATAGCCCGGGTGTGCGCCGATGGCCACGTTGGCCGCCCGCGCCAGCCGCACCGTCGCCCGCATCACCAGCGGGTCGCCGGCGTGATAGCCGCAGGCGATGTTGGCCGAGGTCACCTGCGCCAGCAGCGCCGCGTCGTCGCCCAGCCGGTAGGCGCCAAAGCTCTCACCCATATCGCAATTGATGTCCATGCTCAATCCTCCACACCCTCGATGATACCCCGAACCAACCCGCGCCAGCGCATCTGCGCCGCTGTCACGCTCACCGCGCTGAAGCGCATCCGGCTGCTGCCCGGCTCGCACTGCGCCAGCAGCGGCAGGTCGGCGCTGCTCACCACCCCGATCTTGGGATAGCCCCCGGTGGTCTGCCGGTCGGCCATCAGCACAATCGGCTGCCCGTCCGGCGGAATCTGCACCGCGCCCAGCGGCATGCCCTCCGAGAGCAGCTCGCCCGCCCCCGCGCGCCATGCCACCCCCGGCCCGCTCAGGCGCAGCCCCATGCGGTCGCTTTGCAGGCTGAGCGCGTATTCGCTGTTCAGGAAAATCTCGACCCCCGCCTGGTCAAAATACGACAATTGCGGGCCCAGAATCACCTCCACCCGCGGATTGGGGCTGTAGGGCGGCCTGTGCTGCGCGGGCAAACTGCGCCCGGCCAGCAATTGCAGCGGGATTTCCGTCTGCAGCCTTCCCACGGGCAGAACATCGCCTTTTTGCAGCGCGCGCCCCGCCAACCCGCCGACCCCGCCGCGCAGCCAGGTGGCGCGCGAGCCCATCAGCGGCGGCGTGTCGATCCCGCCCGACACAGCCAGGTAGCCCCACGCGCCGCCCCCGCCCAGGCGCACCACGACGCCGCGCCGCGCCAGCGCGCTCATCCAGCCCGGCAAGCGCACCCCGTCCACCTCCAGCCAGAAGCCCGGCCCGCCCGCCGCCACCACGCAGTCGGCCTCGGCGCGCAGCGTCGGCCCCTGCCCGGCGGCCTCCAGCCCGGCCGCCTCCAGCGGATTGCCCGCCAGGCGGTTGGCCGCCATCAGCGCGAAGCGGTCCATCGCCCCCGCCGCCGGCACACCGAAGCGCTCGTAACCGCGCCGCCCCAGGTCCTGCACGCTGGTCTGGAAGCCCGGATCGAGCACGCTCAGGCACATACGAAGCGCACCCAGTCCCCCGGCGCCAGCAGCGCGGGCGGATCGTTTTGCCAGTCGAACAGGCGCAGCGCCGTGCGCCCGATGATGCGCCAGCCGCCGGGTGAATCCTGCGGGTAGATGCCGGTCTGCCCGCCGGCGATGCCCACCGAGCCCGCCGGCACGCGCGCGCGCGGCGTGGGCAGGCGCGGGCAGGCGATGGCTGCGTCCATCCCGCCCAGGTAGGGAAAGCCCGGCAGGAAGCCCAGCAGGAACACCGCGTAATCGCGCGCGGCGTGGATGCGCACCACCTCGGCTTCGCTCAGCCCGGCGTGCCGCGCCACATCCGCCAGGTCTGGTCCATCCTCGCCGCCGTAGCGCACAGGCACCTCCACCCGCCGCGGCTCGGGCAGCGCCGCCTCATCCAGCCGCGCCAGTTCTTCCTCCGCCGCGCCGCGCACCGCCGCGTAATCAATGATCAGCGGGTCGTAGTGCAGCAGCAGCGCCGCATAGCCCGCCACAGCCTCGCCCAGCCCGGCCAATTCGCGCGCCGCCAGCCGCCGCGCCAGCCCATGCACCCGCCGGTTGAGCGCCGGGTCAATTGTTGCTCCCAGTGTGATCAGCAGCGCCGCATCGCCCGCCGGCGAGAAGGTCTCCATGCCTGGATTGTATCCCAGAGCGCAGGAAAACGCAGGTCAAGAGAACTGGGATGAAAAGGATTTTTTTAGCAAACCTTCTCACAGGCAGGTTGTGTTGAGCGGATCAAGAGCCGGTTGGCTTATCTGAGCCATCGAGCGAAAGCCAATCAATCTTCTTTACAGGCAGAAGAATAGTATACTGAAGCAGGCGGCTGGGGTGACTCGCTGCGCTCGTTCGCATTGACCCTCCCCTCTTCAAAATCCAGACAAAATCCCCTTCATCCCTTCCATCCCAGTTCTCTTCTTCGCTCTTCCTCCTTTCGCCCCAGTCCTCTTTTCTTTCTTTTATCTAAATTATCTTTTTCATCCCTTTCATCCCAGTTCTCTCTCCCCCAGGAGTTCCCCATGTCCCCCACCTCGCTCTTCCGCGCCGGGCGCTACGCCGCCTGGCTGCCCAACCCCGCCCCGGCTCGCTCACCGTTCACGAGGCCGATTTCTACACCCTCCAGCTCCCCGACTGTTTCGACGTGGTCTGCTGCTGGGAGGTCTTTGGCCTGGGCTCCGACGCCGACCAGCGCCGCCTGCTGGGGCGCATCAGCCGCGAATGGCTGGCGCCCGGCGGCTGCCTGCTGATGGACGTCTATTCTCCCGCCCGCCCCTGCCGCGACGCCGGCACCCAGCAGCGCCTGCCGCCGCTGGAGGGCGTGCCCGGCTCGGTGGAGATGATCAACCGCTGCCACTTCGACCCACTGCACAGCCGCTGGATCGACGAATGGCAGCCCGCCACTCACCCCGAGCTGGCCCTGGCTCAGGCCATCCGCTGCTACTCGCCCCCCGAATTCCTGCTGCTCCTCGAAGGCAGCGGTCTGCGCCTGGAGCGCATCGAGGTGGACGGCGCCCCGCTCGACTTCGCCGCCGACCAGATCAGCCCCTCCGGCCCGCTGTTGGATGCCTGGAGCTACCTGGCGCTATTGAAGACTGTTTTGCCCTGAATTTCTGCCGAACTCTTCATCACCTATTGGCAAAACCCGCAAACGGCGTATACTGAAATAAGCCGTATCCGCCTGTTTGCGCCCATTCCCTGGAAGGAGATGTTCTTATGAAACTTACACCCCCAAAAGTGGTTACGTTTTGGATTGCTGTGATTCTCGGTCTTGCCGGACTGCTTGGCGAAGTCGGCATCCTGGCTTTCCTGGCTCCCTTTGCCTTCTGGCTCGCGTTTGTGGGCCTGGTTGTGCTTGTCCTCGGCCTGCTGGTCAAGGGCCTATAAAAAGTTTGCTCCTGGCGGATTGGCGTTAAACCTCCCCGCGCATGCGCGGGGTGGTTTAACGTTTTGCTGATTATTCTTCATTTGTGCCCATCCGCGCAGATTCAGATTTTCTATTTCCTGCCATCTGCGCTCATCTGCGGCATCTGCGGATTCTCCGCTCTTCCTCCTCACTCCAGCGAGGGATCGATCTGCATCAGGCGCGCCCGGCTGGCCGCCATCGCCGACACCCGCCCATTCTTGCCGTAGATCATCTCCTCCAGCAGCGGCGTGGTCAGCGACTTGGGCCGCTCGATCGGCTTGCCCAGCGCCCGCGACCACACCAGGTGGGTGGTCAGCCCCAGGATGCGGCTGATGCCAAACAACACCGTGTAGAAATCGAACTCGCGCACCCCAAAGTGATACTGCATCGTCCCGTTGATCGCGTCCACGTTGGGATAGGGATTCTTGACCTTGCCGGTGCGGGTCAGCACCTCCGGCATCGTCTCGAACACGCGCTCCACCAGGATGAACAGCTCGTCATCGGGCATGTACTTCTTGCCCCATTCGAGCTGCGCGGTGAAGCGCGGGTCGGTCACGCGCAGCACCGCGTGCCCGTAGCCGGGGATCACCTGCCCGTTGTGGATCATCTCCCAGGCGTACTGCTCGATCTGCTCGCGCGTCGGCAGCCCGCCGAAGTGATCGCGCACCCCCAGCAGCCAGCGGATGCACTCCTGGTTGGCCAGCCCGTGCAGCGGCCCCGCCAACCCGTTCATCCCCGCCGCGCAGGCCAGGTACGGGTCGGAAAGCGCCGAGCCGACCAGGTGCGAGGTGTGCGCGCTGACGTTGGCTCCCTCATGGTCGGAGTGCAGCACGAAGAACAGCCGGCACAGCTCCTGATACTGCGGGTCATCCTTGCCGATCATGTGCGCGAAGTTGCCGCTCCAATCCAGGTCGGGGTCGGGGGGGATGTACTTGCCGCCGTTGTAGCGCAGGTTGTAGATATACGCCGCCAGCGCCGGCATGCGCGCGGTCAGCGTCAGGCTGTCGTCCAGCATCGCCTTCCAGTACTCCTTCTTCGGCATACCTTCGCTATAGCGCCGCGCGAAGATCGACTCACTCTGCAGCGCCAGCAGCCCGGTGGAGAAGAGCGTCATCGGGTGGGTGTGGCGCGGCAGCGCCTTGAGCACCCCGAAGACATACTCCGGCAGCTCCGCCCGCGCCTTCCATTCCTCCTCCACCGCCAGCGCCTCGCTCATCTCCGGCAGCTCGTCGGTCATCAGCAGGTAATACAGCCCGCCAGCCAGCGGGATATCCGAGCCGGGACGCTTGGGCAGCAGCGCCAGCACCTCCGGGATGGTGTACCCTCGCAGGCGGATGCCCTCCTGCGGGTCCACGTAGGAGATGTCGCTGATCCCAATCGCCACCCCGCGGATGCCGCCGTAAATTTGCTCGATGGTCACATCGCTGACCTTGAAGTCGCCGTGATCCTTGACCAGCCGCCCGAGGCGCTCGTTCCAGGCGGGCAATTGTGCCGCAATTTTCTCGTGGATGATCATGTTCAGATTCTCCTTGTGCGTGGGTTGTATCCCATTTGATGGGAAATATCGCCGGCCACATTCAACACTTCATTGGCGTAGCGGCTGATCGTGTCCATACTGAAACGCTGCGCGGGGCCTGAGATGGTCAGCGCGGCGATCAGCCCCCCGCTGGCGTCGAAGATCGGCGCCGCCACCCCGGAAGCCTCCAGAATCCACTCGCCGCAGCTCACCGCGTAGCCCTGCTGGCGGATTTTCTCCAGCTCGGCCACCAGCGCGCCGCGGTCCACGTAAGTGCGCTCGGTCAGCGGGCGCAGCTCGGTGTGGTCGAGGATATCGTCCCGCCGCGCCGCCGGCAGGAAGGCCAGCAGCACCTTGCCCGCCGAGCCGGCATACAGCGGCAGCCGCCGCCCGATGCGCGCCACGATGCGCACATTCTCGGTGCTCTCCAGCCGCTCCACGCACACCCGGTCGCTGCCCTCGATGATGTACAGGCTGATTGTCTCGCGCGTGCGCCGGTGCAGCTCCTGCATCGGCCCGATGGCCACACTGCGCACATCCAGCGTAGCCGCGTAAATGCCCGCCCAGGTCAGCACCCGCGAGCCCAGCGCGTAGGCGTGCGTTTCAGGGTTCTGGCGCAGCACCCCCAGTTCCTTCAACGAGGCCAGGATGCGCCCCGCCGCGCTCGAGGAAAGCCCCGCCAGCCGCGCCACCTCGCGCACCCCCAGCTCGGGATGCTCCTGGGTGAAGCAGTCCAGGATGGTGAAGGTGCGCTGCAAAATGGGAGAAGGTTCATCGGCCATATTTCACCTCGCTTGTCCCGTTTTTCGGGATATTGTCCCACAAAATGATATTTCGATTATACCCCATTCCCCCCGCGTGTCAAGGAGGGGTAACCCTTGTGGTTACCCCACCGCCTTGTGGTTACCCGACCCTTGTGGTTACCTGCCACCCTTGTGGTTACCCGCCGCCTTGTGGTTACCCACCGCCTTGTGGTTACCCCGCCGCCTTGTGGTTACCCGGCTGGTGTGGTTGTCGTCTATCGGGAGGGGACAAGCCCCTCCCCTACGGCGATATTTGCGTATATGTCGGGGTAACC
>CAZCBJ010000050.1:0-20831 GCA_964496705.1 uncultured Anaerolineaceae bacterium
GGGGCGTGCGTCGCCAACGCGAAGGAAAGCCTTCGGATCGTCGAAAGCGCGAGCTTGCGGCTCGAGGAGGCGCGACAAACGAACAGCCCGCAGCGCATGCGGGCCGCCACGGACGATCTCCAGGCGGCGCTCGCGGAGGTTCGAACACAGCTCTCGCTTTGCGTGAGCCGCGCCACGACTCCGGCGGTTGGAGGCGCTGCGGGCATGGAAGGCATGGACCACTCGAAGATGGGGTAATGCCCGCACAGCAGGATCACCGCGCGCATCTCCAGCGTGTTCATTTGGATGAAGACGTGATAGAGCAATTCCTGATAAAACGCGATTTCCTGTTCGGGGGTTTTCCCGAAGTAGCTCAGGCTGAACTTGTCGGGGTTAAATGCCATCAGGCGCTTGATCCCGCCGTCTGGGTCATAACCCGATTCCATCAGCCCCGCCTGGCGCGGCTCACCGTACCACAGGGTGGGGAAGGCAAAGCCACCCGAGCGCGCCGCGGCGATCCGGCACAGCGCCTCGGCCTTCAGCGCATCGTTGCCCACCGCCAGGTGCTCGCTGTGCCATTCCAGCCCGCCCAGCCCGATGAACGCCACCGGAAATTTCTCCCGACGCGCCACAATCTCATGCGGCAGCATCTCTTCATAACGCACTTTTTCCATTGGACACTCCTTGATGGGGATGACCCCATTATACGCTGAGAAAAGCAAGGATTCGTGAATTGGGAGCGCAAATCCACGGCTTGAAATGGAGTGTCTCGCCAGATGATTGTGTCCATTGAAATGCATACCAGAGCGATGAAATATCACCCCGATGTCTGACGGCTGACAGCTTGCAACAACTGACAACTGACAACTGACAACTGACAACTGATAACCGATAACCGATAACCGATAACCGACAACCATCTAATCAATTCTTAAATTAATTTGACAATAATCAAACCATATTGTATAATTCAATTAGATAAATGTCTCAGCGTTTTTCAGCGCTCAGACGGGAAAGGAGTTCGATGAAAGGTGTTAAAGATCTCGACCAAATTTTCGCCTCCGACCAGCCGGAAGTGGAAAAGCTGGCCCAAGCCTTTGACCGTGTGACGGCCTTCTTCCTGGAGGATTACGAGCGCCAACAGGAAGTGTATAAAGCCATCGACGATCGCGAGGCGCTGGTCAAGGAGCAGATCAAAGCCAGCACGCTGCGCTTTGCCCGTTCCATCTTCAATGATTGCTACCGCCGCGCGGTGGGAAGGAAGGCCTGGGATGAGTAAAACACAACGACAGGCAGCCCTCGAAGGCCAGGCTGCCTTCTTCAAAGCCCTGGGCCACCCGGTGCGGCTGTTGATCCTCAACCTGGTCAAAGCCAAACCGCGCCACGGTGAGGAGCTGGCGGCCATTCTCAACCTGCAGCCGGCCACCATCTCGCACCACCTGAACCTGCTGACCGCTGCCGGGCTGCTGACCGCGCAAAAGGACCAATACTACCAGACCTACAGCCTGGTCGGCGCTACGCTGGATCACAGTCTGGCCGAGATGGTCTTCCTATCGCAGCCAGCCGTGTCCGCCGAGGTGCAGGAGGACGCCTACCGCAAGAAGGTGCTGGACACCTTCTTCCGCAACGGCCGGCTGTTGCAGATCCCCGCCCAGATGAAAAAGTGGCAGATTGTGCTGGAGCGGTTGGTTGAGGAATTTGAGCCGGGGCGCGAGTACAGCGAAGCCGAGGTCAACCGCATCCTGCTCGAATTCAACGAGGATGTGGCCAGCCTGCGCCGCGGGATGATTGAAATGGAATTGATGGAGCGCTCGCGCGGAATCTACCGCCGGGTGGAGAACTAATCTGCGGCTGCGAGCTGCGCCAGCAGGGCCGGCAACTGCCCAAAATGTTGCAACTGGTGAAAGCCGGGCTGCCCGGGATCGGGCGGCTCGGCTTCTTCGTGCGCCCAAGTCTCGGCATAGGGGATATACACCGCGCTCCCGCCCATCTCCATCACGGGCAGGATGTCCGAGCGCAGCGAATTGCCGACCATCAGGAAACGGGCTGGCTGAACCGCGCGCCGCAACAGCAGGTCGGCGTAGGTCCTTGAGTTTTTGTGGCTGACCACCTCGACATCCCGGAAATACCCCCCCAGCCCCGAGCGCGCCAGTTTGCGCTCCTGGTCGAGCAGGTCGCCCTTGGTGATCAGCATCAGCGCATGCCGCTCAGCCACCAGAGGGAGCGACTCAGCGACGTGCTCCAGCAGCTCCACCGGCGCATCCAGCATCTCGCGCGCCAGGTCAACCAGCGCCTGGACATCCTGCCCGGAGATGCGCCCCTCGGTCAGCTCCACCGCGGTCTCGATCATCGAGAGGGCGAAAGCCTTGATGCCGTAGCCAAAGTGCTGGATATTGCGCGTCTCAGTTTGGAACAACCGCTCGCTGATCCAGTCCGCATCGTGGTATTGCGCCAGCAGGCTGGCGAAACGCGCCTGGGCAGCGCTGTACAGGCGCTCGTTGTGCCACAGGGTGTCGTCAGCATCCAGACCTATCAGCTCAAAATCGGGCATGGAGCACAGTTTAACACGGAATGGCGGTAAAGACAATTTAGTTGGCCGAATCCCACCCAAATCCACCCTGCAACCGCTCGTAAGTTCGGGTCTGCATACACGGCTTGATCGCTTATCAACGTCCCAGACTCACATCTGCAGTCGGTTGATGAACAGGTAAAATCGGGGTTAAAATAATCCTGTCCCTGTTTAAAAAACAACGGATTATCCCGACCCATGAGCATCATCCTGGAGGGCTATGAAAAAGCTGCGCTGGTTTGACTTTATCTCCATCAACCTGTTCTGGCTGCTGATCAACATTCGCAACAACTCGGTCGGGATGATCTTCATGCCCTATCTGGTGGATATCTTCGTGCGCCCGGAGATCCGCAACACCGCACTGGGCGGGATGCGCACGGCCGGGCTGATCATCGCCATGCTGGTGCAGCCGGCTGCCGGACTGCTCAGCGACCGCTCCACCTCGCGCTTCGGTCGGCGGCGGCCTTATCTCTTCATCGGCGTGCTGCTCGACCTGCTTTTCCTGGCCGCCATCGGCTTCTCCTGGGATTACTGGTCGCTGCTCATCGCGGTGCTGCTCTTCCAGTTCTCCTCCAACATTTCCCACGGCCCGCTGCAGGGGCTGATCCCCGACCTGGTGCCGGAGGAACAGCGCGGCATGGCTTCCGGGGTCAAGGCATTGATGGAGCTGCTGCCGTTGATCCTGGTGGCGCTGACCGTCGCGCGGCTGGTGGGCGCGGGGCAGTTCACCACCGCGGTATGGGTGGTGGGTCTGGCGCTGCTGGCGATCATGTTATTGGCCGTCTGGCTGGTGAAGGAAGAGCCGCTGCGCGAAAAACCGGCAGAGCCCATCGGCCCGCCGATGCTGCGCGTGCTGGGCATGCTGGGCGGCATCCTGGGCGGCGGGGCGGCCGGGCTGCTGGCCGGCGGCGCGGTGGGCGGGTTGGCCGGGTTGATCGCCTGGGGGCTGGCGGGAGCCGAAACCGGCAAGGCGCTGGCGGTGGGCCTGGGCGGGATGGTGGCAATGGCGGTGGCGGTGGTGGTGGGCGTGTGGGTTGGCACCGCCGCCAGCCTGGGGCGGGACGCGCGCCGGCACGCCTCCTTCACCTGGTGGGTGGTCAACCGGTTGATGTTCCTGGCAGCGGTCACCTCCATTCAAAGTTACGCGCCCTATTTCCTGATGAACGCCTTTCAGATCACCCGCGAGGCCGCCATTCAGATGACCAGCAACCTGATGATGGTGGTGGGCATCTTCACCCTGCTCTCCTCGCTGCCCAGCGGCTGGCTGGCAGACCGTTTCAGCCATCACAGGCTGGTGGCGGCCAGCGGCTGGGTGGCGGTGTTTGGCACGCTGCTGCTGATGGGCACGCTGTGGCTGCCCAGCCTGGCGCTCATCTACCCAGCGGGGGTGATTCTGGGGGTGGCCGCCGGGCTGTTCATGACTGCCAACTGGGCGCTGGGCACCGCGCTGGCGCCGCGCGAGCAGGCCGGGCGCTACCTGGGCATTTCAAACTTAGCCGGCGCGGGCGCGGGGATGATCGGCACCGGGCTGGGCGGGCCGGTGGCGGATTACCTCGAAACCTTCCGCCCCGGGCTGGGCTACTTCGCCCTGTTCGCCAGTTACGCGCTGCTGTTCGTGTTAAGCGTGGTCAGCCTGAGATGGGTGCGCAAATCCGCCCAGCCTGCGGCAGCCAAGGCTTAAGGCCAGCCATTTGCGCAGCCCGTCCCGGTATATAATTAATCAGTCCCCTTTTCTCAGCGGAGGTCTCTCATGAACCGAGCGAACGCATGTATGAATTGCGGCAACCTTCTGGATCCCGCCACAGGCGCCTGCCGCGTTTGCGGCTGGGCTCCCGTCGCAGCCTATCCGCCGCCCGCTTATTACCCACCCCGCCCGGCTTCACGCGGCTTCCCCTGGTGGGTGTTGATCTTGCTCTTGATCCTGATGTGCATCCTGTGCTGCTGCTGCTCGCTGGCTGCGAGCGCGATCATCGCGTCTCAGCAGTTCCAGCGCATCGAAATCCCCGGGCTTCCGGAGATACCCATCCCGCCCATCCCGGAGGAATCGCTGCCGTTTGACCTGCCCGAGATGCCTGAGCTGCCTGAGCTGCCCTTCCCACCAGATGTCCAGTTGCCCCCGCTCGATGAGCCCTTCGAGCCTTCTTACAGTGCTAACCAACTTCTCCTCGATTACCGTGACGAATGGACGCTGGCCGATCTGCACGCATACACCACCGATTTCTTCCAGCAGGGCGCCTGGATGATTGGCGTCAAGCAGCCCGGCGTGCTGGTCGCCGCCATGCCGCCCCCCCAGCCGGAGGCCTGGCAGAGCCACTACGCCGTCTCCGTGGACATTTCCGTCAACTCCCCCTTTGACACCGCCGGCATCCTCTGCCAGGTTCAAGACGAGAACAATTATTATCAAGTGTCGTTTCGCAACGACCAGTACGCCGTCGCCAAAGTGCTGAACGGCGAGCTGATCCCGCTGACCGACCCCTACTGGCAGACCAGCCAGTTCATCCCACCGGGCGGGTTGATGGCGGGCGCCAGCGTGTCGGTCGCCTGCATGGGCAGCGGCATCGGGGTGAGCGTCGAAGGATTGGGCGAAGCCCCCATGATCAGCGACCCGGACGACAGCTTCACCAGCGGCGCGGTGGCAGTGTTCGCCCAGGGCGAGGATCAGGTGACCGGGCTTTATTACAGCCTGGCTGAATTCAAAAATTTTATGGTCGAAAGCATGCAATAAATAATGAGCCGGGCTATGCTGCGCGCAGACCGCCAAGGTCAATCCGCGCGGGCAGCAACAATTCACTCCAGAGGCGCACAATATGCGCAGTGAACAACAGGTTCTCTCACAAATTTTAGCTTTTGCCCGCGAAAACGAGCTGATCCGCGCGGTGTGGATGAACGGCTCTCGAGTCAACCCGAACATCCAAAAGGATATCTTCTGTGATTATGACGTGGCCTGCGCAGTGACCGACGTGCGCCCGTTGTTTGAGGATCAAAGCTGGATCAACCGCTTCGGCGAACCGGTCATTGTGCAGGTAAACGAATTCAACGATTTCGGCTCGACCGGCTACATCTTCCTGATGCTCTTCATGGATGGGGTGCGGATTGACCTGGCCTTTGATCCGCTGGAAACCATGGCAGAATTCCTGAAAGACAGCCTGACCGTGGTGCTGTTGGACAAAGACGGGCGCATCCCACCGTTGCCGCCGCCCAGCGAGGCTGACTATCTTACGCCTCCGCCCTCCCGCAAGGAATATGATGAGACCGTCAACGAGTTCTTCTTTTGCGCGAACAATTTTGCCAAGGGCGCCTGGCGCGGCGATTTGACTTACGCCAAAACCATGTATGACGGCATCGTGCACCCATGCCTGGTCAAGATTCTGATCTGGTACGCGGGCGCCCAGACGGGCTGGCAGGCATACTGTGGTTATCACGGCAAGTGGCTGCGCAAATACCTGCCGGCAGAGATGTGGACCGAGTTGGAAAAAACCTATGCTGACGCGGATGAGGGGCACATGTGGGATGCGCTGTTCGCCGCGGGGCGACTGGCGCGGTGGGCGGGTACGGCGGTGGCTGAGGCGTTGGGTTATGATTATCCCTATGTAGAAGATGAGCGCATGACGGACTACTGCCGCAGGGTGCGCAACCTGCCCAAAGGAGCGGATCATTTTGAATAAAAGGATTGCCCATCTGCGACTAACCCAGTGCGACCAGGCCCGCGGCACTGCGGTGGTCATCGACGTGCTGCGCGCCTTCACCACCGCGGCGTATGCCTTCGGCAGCGGCGCGCGCGAAATCCTGCTGGCTGGCACGCCTGGCGAGGCTTTCGCACTCAGAGAGCAGCACCCGGACCTGCTGTTGATGGGCGAGGTGGACGGGCTGCCCATTCCCGGGTTTGACTTCGGCAATTCGCCGGTCCAGCTCAGCGCCGCGCCGCTGGCCGGTCGGCGCCTGGCACAACGCACCAGCGCGGGCGTGCAGGGCATTTTGCGCTGCATCAACGCCCGGGCGATTGTGGCCGCCAGCTTCGTCTGCGCGCGCGCCACGGCGCGCTATGTGCAGGGGCTGCCTCACGACGATGTCGCCTTCATCATCACCGGCAGCCAGAACCCCGGCCGCGGGGATGAGGATGCGGCTTGCGCCGAATACCTGGCGGAGCTGTTGGCGGAAGGCCAACCCGATCCGGCGCCCTACCTGGAGCGGGTGCGCCGCTCCACCGCAGGCAGAATCTTCGCCGACCCTGCGCGCCCCGAATTCCCCGCTGCCGACCTGGAGTATGCGCTGCGCCTCGACGCGTTTGATTTCGCCATGCCGGTGCAGCGCAGGGATGGCGCGCTGGTGATGCGCGCGGAATCATGAAGCCTTTTTCTTGATGTCCTTGACAACCTGATCTGCGGCGAGTTTGCCTGTGATGAGCGAAATCGGCAAACCGGCCGGACTGTAGGTCCACTGGCCAGCCTGCAGGATGCCGGGAATGGGCGTTTTGATCGCGTTCATAATTTTGGGCAGCCGGTTTTCGACCGGCATGGGATGATTGCTGAACGCCCAGCCTACAATCGCTCCGTCGTGGTTGCCGGCATAGGCGGCCATGGTCAGCGGGGTGGATGAGAAGCGCTGCAGAACCTTCTTTGCAATCCCGGGATAAATGGTGGCGTCCAGATTGCTGATGATAAGCGTCTCGCACAAGGATTTGAACTCCTCATACCATCCCTGTTGTTCAATGTGTTTGGTGAGACCGTAATCGAACAATACGCTGAGGACCAGTCCCGTTTTCCCCGCGGGAGCCAGGGAGCTGTCGCGCAGGACCGGACAGGCGATCTCGTAGGTGGTCAGGGCAAAGTATTGCGCCAGCCATTTTTCGATCTCCTGGCGCTCTGCGCCTTTGGGCAGCCGCCCGGCGGCTGATTGGCCGGTCCTGGATGGGGTATAAAAGAAATGCCCGCTGGAAATGCGGCTGAAATAAGACGGATCCAGATCTACAGCCAGGAATAACGTAAAAATGGAATCGTTTCCGGCCTTGTCCGCAATCAGTGCACGGCGCTCGAGAAAGGCGTTCCGGGTGCGCGGCTCTGCCAGATTTTGCGGATCAATCGCATTGTACAAGGCTTTCTGGTCAGCGGCCCAGATCAGGCGGCGGTACGAATAGCTTTCGCCGCGGGCATCCGTCACCCGCTTCTCATCCGGCTCGACGGAGGTGATCGCCGTATTCGTCCGGATCGTTCCACCGTGCTCGTTGATGAAGGCGACCATTTTGTCCACAACCTGCCCGGTGCCGCCCAACGGATAATGATAATCGAGATACAGGCTGATATAGCTGAGAGCAAAATAGGCCGGGGTTTGTTGGAAAAAGTGCTGCGAGATGATATCCAACAGGCTCTGATTGTGGGTGTATTGCGCCAGAAAATCCACAACCGGCATCTGCAAGCGGGAAATCTTGGGGGCAGTCAGCATATATTTCACCATCCAGGGCAGGATGGCCTTTAGAAAATACTCCCGATCTTCTTGAATATCCAGAAAAACAGGGTTATCAATGCTGTACTGAACCCGCATGTACTGCATAATCCGTTTGATCTGTTCGATGATCTGCCCGATCTCCGGCTTGCTTTCAGGATAGAGCGCATTCAACAGGGACTGGTAGCCATGCACATTATCTACCGAATTGATGCGGATCACCTGATCCTCGATACCGATGGTGATCCTGTTGGGCACGAATTGAAGTTCCAGCCCCAGCTTGCGCAGCATGGGGAACAGCACCCCGGAGTTCTCCATCGCGCGGATACCACCATCGAAGAGAAAGCCGTCTCGCTCAAAACTATTCACCAAACCCCCACAGGCATTTTCCTTCTCGCAGAGCAGCACCGAATACCCGGCTTTCGACAGAAAGGCGACTGAGGTCAACCCGGTGATCCCACCGCCAACCACGATGGCATCATATTTCATAGTTGAACTCCTGAAGTACGGCTGCCATGGCAGATGCTGCAGGATCATCTTGCTTTTCACCTGCAGGGGTGAGGCCGGTCAGTTCTTCGCTGATCTTCCAAACGCGCCTGCCAAGCGAACGGTCGAGAGCGTGGGGAGCCGGTTTTTCTTCTATGGTGAGGTTGAAGAACCTGCCGCTAACTTGCGCCATTTCCGGCGCTGCAGCCAGGTAATAGATTGCATTGCCAGAGATGACCGGGTCCTTGAGCATGGGCCACAGGATGCGGCGTTGGTACCACTGGTACAGCCGGTCGTTGTTCATCCCAATCATCGTCCGAACATTCCCGGGATGCATGGCGTTGATCGTCACGCCGCTCCCCTGGAGGCGATCAGCCAGTTCCCAAACGGTCAGAAGCTGGGCGGTCTTGGATGCTCCATAACCCTGCAGACCCCGATAACGGCGTTTTGCCCAGTTGAGATCATCCAGGTCCAGGCCCCCGAAGCGGTGCCCCTCTGAATTTACCTGGATGATGCGCGCCGGGGGATTTTCCATCATTCGGGGTAGCAGCAGGCAGGTAAACAGAAAAGAAGCCAGGTGATTCACGTAAAAGACAAGCTCCACCCCATTCTCTGCCAGGATGCGCTTTGTGTTATGGATACCGGCATTGTTGATCAATATGTCGATCGGATGGCGCTCGTTGAGGATCGCGGCAGCGGCTTTCCTGACATCGGTGAAACTGGCGAAATCCGCCTGGATGGTTTTCACCGGCGCCCCGTAATCACGTTGCAGCTCGTTCTGCACCTGCGCCGCCTTCTCCTCGTTCCGGCACACCAGCACAAGTGAAGCGCCGCCCTGGGCCAGCCGTCTGGCGGCCTGATAACCAACCCCGGAAGTGGCGCCGGTGAGCACACAGGTGCGCCCATCCAGGCGGGTCTCCGTGGTCTTCTGAGCCATCCGGTCATTTGCGATGAACTGCAGTTCTTCCGGCAGTTTCAATAGCTTCCCTCCATCATCCAAATTGTTTGCGCAGGAATTTCCGATAGGCTTTCCTGAAATACGGGATGCCGTTAAAAATATCCCCCCATAAGTCGAAATAATCCCGCTGATGGATGATCAGGTTGTCCTCGTTGAGGGTCAGTTTGGAACATCCGTAAACGGGGGTGGGAGGATATTTTTTGAACATCATGATCATTTTCCACTGGAAAAAAATCTCTCCGGGGTTCGTTGCGATGGAGATGATTTCCATGTTCAATTGCTCACAGCGCCTGGTCAGTCGCGCACACATCGCTTTGAATTCTTCCAATCCTTCAATTCTCTGGATGCAATCCTCGAAGACAATATTTGGATCATAGTAGGGAAAAATATGCGACCAATCCGGCTTGCCTTCTGTGTTATATGTCCGGGACCACAGTTCGCGAAACCGTTCAGTGGTGAGAGCTTCCATATCATTTCCTGGCAACAAGTTTCAATATCTTTGATGTTAACACATGATATCAAATATGGGTCTGGGAAGGTTAGCATTTGTACAATCCAACTACCGGAGATTGGTTATTTTTCTACAGTGAAACCCGGTCATCTCCTTAAGACAACAGTTTATTTAAACTCTCCGCCGTCAGCAGGGCCGCATCTGCGCTGGTTTCCAGAAAGGGCTGCACGTCCTGGCGGATGCGCGGCCACTGGAAAACCGCCAGGCGCCTGCGAAGCGTCTCACGCCAGTTGCTCGCGGTGATCTCCGCGCCTTCCCAGCCGGTCTGTGCCAGGGCGTTGTTCAACAGCGCCAGATTAGGTTCCGGCCAGCCCGGGTCGCTGAGATACCATACCAGGTCGTAGATGTCCCGCCCTTTGGCATACGGTCGCTGCAGCACGGCGTGCAGCTTTCCGGCCAGCAGGCTGGCGCGGTCGTGGTGCTGCAACTGCAGGAGCACATAACGCCGCACCAGCGTCGTTTCAAGGACGGCTCCAGCCGGTGGCTGTGTATCCACCTTGATCTTGACCGATAATTTCTCATTTTCCTGGCCGGAAAGGCCCAACTCGTGGAGCAGACCGGGGAAGCGGACGAATGCATACTGGACAACCTTCTCCTGGCTGGCGCGGATTTCTATTTCATATCCTTCCGCTCCCAGATCAAAGCGAAATTCGTCCAGGTATCTGGGGAAGGCATAACCGGTGTCCGGCTTTTCCAGGGAAAAATCCAGATCTTCCGAGTAACGCTGGATGGCATGCAGAAAGCGCAGGGCTGTGCCTCCCTGAAAAGCCAGTGGAATCATCGCTCCGCAGCGCTGCAAACAGCCCAGGATGCGCGCCTGTAAGTATTCGCGGGTGCGGTTGCGTGCCGAAAGGGGCGAAGACTCTTTTTCGACCAGTTGTTTGAGCACTTCCTTCATTTCGCCTCCTCAAGCT
Organism: uncultured Anaerolineaceae bacterium; assembly: GCA_964496705.1. GTDB lineage: Bacteria > Chloroflexota > Anaerolineae > Anaerolineales > Anaerolineaceae > CAZCBJ01. The sequence goes on from CAZCBJ010000050.1 coordinate 10,857, forward strand.
TTTCCGCTTCTATCCAACCTGAAATCTGTCTCAGCACGCGTTGAATTTTCGGTTTGGGATTGTCCCCCACCAACCGCGCCAGCCTTGGAGCATCCATTCGCGCCAGGTTTTGCAGGCGCAGCTCAACCAGATAACCCGCGTCATCTGCGCCGGGGGTGAGTGAGATCAGATCGAGCAGGGCTTTTTCGGGGCAGGCGATGAAAATGGGGCCTGGCTCGATCACTCGGTAGCCGTGAAAACGCGCGGTCGGAATGTGACGATAGGAGAAGCGCCCCAACTGGTTTTCGATCATCCCCGGCCGACCGGTGGTCACGCTGGTGATTTCGGGGACATATTCGGGGATCATAGCGTAGTACGCCAGCGCGGATTGCAGGCTGATATAAGAGCCGCTGACCAGGCGGTTGGCGACCAGGAAGGGGTTCGGGGTGGAGGTTTGATAAGCCGGCGCCAGCGCATACAATCCACGGCGCAATTGCAGCAGACGACCCGCCTTGACCCAGCGGGAGAGCTGCAGGCGGATATTTTCCGGACGTGAATCACCCGCCAACAGCAAAGCGCTTTCAAAAACGGGCTCGCCGCGGGTCAATCGCATCAATTGATCAAATTTCATTGCATTAACATATCATAAATGATAAGTTAATGCAATAGATTTACACTCATACCCCGTTGGCAGCCGCCCACTGATCAATGGTCTCTTCCACCCCGTCCAGGTAGGCATCCAGCGTGGAAACGCGCTCCTCGAATGAATCCTCATCCAGTCCGACATCCCGCAGCGCTTTTGCCCATTCCTGCACCGCCGGCGAATCAGCCGGCAGCAGCCCAACCGCCGCCGTCCAGGTGCGCAGGATGATCCAGGCAGCCGCGGCGGGCATGTCGGTGCGCAGCGCGCTGGCGCTGTCGTGATAATACCGCCAGCGGCAGGGCTGCAGGCGCGGCGGACAGGCCGGTATCTGACCGGCAGCCTGGAAGGCTGTCTGCCAGCCGGACAGCCATTGCTCCCAGGCTTCATCCTTCAACGGCTCCGGCAGATAGAGGTCCACCAGCCCGGCGAATAGCCCGGGGCGCTGGATGGCCTGGGCGCGGACGGGGAAATGAAGCATGAAACGCCGCTCAGGTAGCGGTACACCGCTCAGGCAGGCGATGGCGTTGGCGGCGTTTTCCAGCGCCTTGAGGTAGACCCAAACGCGCTGCGGGCCGGGCGCCAGCGCATCGCTGAACAGCTCCACCCACGCCTGGCGCGCGCTCTCAGCCAGCGGGCGCACGCGCTGAATGACGTAATCCGGGCTGTAGAATTGAGTGTTGACCCCCGCCTGGGTGAACTCGAACCAGTGCGCAATCTCGTGCAGCACCAGGGGATTATCACACAGGTAACCGCCAATCCACGGGTCGATGCGCAGGCGGCGCGGCTGGCGGAAGACCGCCTCGGAGAGGTGGGCGATGTCGAGGTGCACTTCGTTGCTCAGGCGCAGCACCTCGCGCGCCATCTCGGGTTCATCATCATGGACGATGAACAGGTCGATGTCGGCCGTCCCGCCCAGCAGCGGATCGTCGCGGCGCAGCGAGCCGGACAGATAGATGCACAGGATGTGCCGGTCGGCGCGGGCGCGCAGCGCAGCCGTCTCGCGCGCCAGCTTAAGCAGAAGGTCGCGGGTGATACGCATGGTCAGCCCTCCATCGGTTCCAGGGGCAGCTCCGGCTGGAAGGGCGGGAGCTGTACCGCCTGGCGGATGCGTGTTTCCACGCTGTGCAGATCGCGCGGGTTGCGCACGGTGTCAAGCTGGTCAAACTCAATCACCAGGACAGGCGAGGGGTACCGTTTGTTATCGAGAAAGAAGGCGTCGTAGGCGCTGTTCAACTCGTCGATGTAGGCGCGCTCCATGCGGCGCTCGTAGGAGCGGTCGCGCATGGCAATGCGCTGCATGAGCACATCCGTGCTGGCGCGCAGATAAATGATCAGGTCAGGATCGGGAATTTTTTCAGCCAGGGCCTCATGCACACGGTAATACATCTCCAATTCATCCCCGCGCAGGTTGATACTGGCAAAGAGCGAATCCTTCGCGAAGGTGTAATCGCTGATCAGGTGGTTGCCTTCCAGCATAAGGCGCGGGATGTTGGAATGTTGCTGGTGGTAGCGGCTGAGCAGGAAGAAAATCTGGGTCTGAAAAGCATACCGGGCGCGGTCGGCATAGAAATCGCTGAGAAATGGATTCTCCTCGAAAACCTCGAGGAGCAAATTGGCTTCAAAGGCTGGCTGCAGCAGCCTGGCGAGGGTGGTTTTTCCGACCCCGATGACACCTTCTATGGCGAAGTACATAGGCGCTCCTGTGGCGATAAATATAACATAATTTGGCGGGAGAAAATCATCGATTCCAAAACCTCCCGCAGGTTCGAAACCTGCGGGAGGTTTTGTTGATCATAACTTATCGGGCTAATACGGCCAGCTCGCGTCCGTGCCGCAGGTGTTGGCAGCGGTGACGGTGAAGCCGTTGTAGGTGAACACCTTCCACCAGGCTTTTGTCCCATCGCAGGAAGTTCCAGATGAATCAGCCAGATTGATGGTCTTGATAATATAGCCTTTAGCCCACACGCGTACCACCGGCTTAAACGTTGTGTGCGATTTATTCAGCCAGCCCGCGCCATCGGCGGTGACAAAGAAGGTGTAGGTGCCGGCGTAGACCGGCTGCAGGTAGGGGGCGGTGGTCGTCAGCACCGTGCTGGCGCGGATGGAGATGGCCTCCAGCGGATCGGTGTAGATCGGGTTGTTGCCCTCATCCAGCGCGCCGGTATCCATACCCCCGTTGAAATTGTAGAAGGCGTAAGGCGACATGACCACGCCGCCGCCGATCTTGGCCGCATCCGCCAGCGTGCCGCCGCCCAGGTAATCCGCAGTGAGCGCCGAGAAGTTCACCACCGTATCTGGCACGCCAACCACGCCGCCGCCCGTCCCGCCGCCCATCAGCTTGAAATTGGGCTTGGGCAGCCACAGGTATGCATCCAGATTGGCATTCGCGCCAGCCGGATTCACCCAGTCCACCACGGCGTGGATGTTGGTGCTGGACACCAGGCTGACTGTGTCGTACGGCCCGGCGTAGAACTTACCCAGGTTGGCGAACATGGGCGCCGCATAGGGCGCCGCGCCTGTGCCAGCCCAACCGGTGAGAATTTGCGAAGTATTGTAAGTCTGGAAACCGGTGGTAAAGCCGGTCTTGGACACCTGCAGATTGAAGTTGGTGTTCTTGGGCACGTAAGAATTGGGCAGACAGGCCGGTGTGCAGGAGGGAGTTGCCACAATATCCACCGGCACGTTGATCAGCGCCACCGCCGGGGCGGTGCGGGTCAGGTTCTTGGGCACCAGCGCCAGCGCCTTCTGGGTGACGCCGATCGCCGCGCGCACCGAGGCGCCGTCCAGCGGCATGCCGATTTTGGCATCCCGCACGGTGGCGAAGTAGCCCACGCGCGCCATGGCCGCCGCCACGTTCAGGTAGCGGGCATCGCGCATATCCTGCAGTGAGCCAAAAGGAGCGTTGTTATCCGGCCAGCAGAAGGGCGCCTTGTAGGTGTCGTGCGGCGGGGGCAGATCGGGATCATCGCGGCTGAAGGTTTCGCCGTAATGGCGGATGAAGTCCGAGTCATTGTTGAAGCCCTGGTTGGCATCAAAAGCGGTGCCGTCGCCGCCGGAGCCCTGGAACAGATCGCTCTGGTGGGTCAGCGGTTTGCCGCTCAACACCAGGCGGGTCTTGACCTGCTCGCCCTTCATCAGGGGATAAACGCCCCACACGCGCGAAGCCGCGCCAGCCACAAAGGCCGCCGCCTGCGAGGTGCCGCTCATCACGCCGTAGCTCGCCGGCACACTGTAATAGTAGTTGTTGTAAAAACCGTAGCTCCTGGGTGTGGTGGAGAAGATCGCATCGCCCGGCGCCACCAGGGTGATCCAGTTGCCGTAGTTGGTGCCGGAGGTGCGGCCGCTGTTATATCCCCCCCAGGCGCAATCCGAGAACAGCTCGTTGTCGCTGATCGCGCCGAAGTCGGCCTGATCCACCCAGGCTTTCTGGGCCGGGTCGCTGGCCGCCGCGACAGCAATCACACCCTTGAAAACGTTGTTGTCTTCACTGTTGGCTGTGCTGGGGCTGTAGGCCACACCATCCAGGTTGAATTTGCCCGTCGCGCCATCCACATCCGCGTTGGCCCATCCAGCGGGGAAGAAGGCCGGGCGCCATTTACCGCCGCCCGCATCCACATAGCTCAGCGATTGGTTGCCGGCCGCCGCCACCAGCAGCTTGGCTTTGCTCACCACCGCGTACTGCACAGCCGAATAGACCAGCGGGTCGGGGGTGGCGGTGCCCAGGCTGAGGCTGATGATCTTGATCGCGGTGTTGTTGGCGCAGTGGCGCAGCCCGGCGGCGATGTTGAAGCTGGTCGCCAGACCCTGGGCATTGGCCACTTTGACCGGCAGCACCTTGGTGTTGCCCACCCCGATGGCCGTGCCGGCGCCGTTATTCGCCTTGGCGGTGATGATGCCCGCCAGGTGGGTGCCGTGACCGTTGTCATCGTTGGGAATGGTGTCATTGTTGACGTAGTCATAGCCGGTCAGCGCAGTGCCTGCCAGGTCAGGGTGGGCGGTGTCCACCCCGCTGTCGATGAGGCACACATTGGCGGTGGAAACCGGCGTGTTCCAGATGATATCCGCTTGAACCGCGTCCCAGCCCCAGGCGTTGTCAATTTCGCCCGGGAAAGCCGGGCTGCCCTGCACCGTTCCGCTGGCGGTGCGCAGGCTCTTGAGATGGTCCCAGCTGAGGGTCAGCGTGCCGCCCTCACCCAGCTCCACCGAGTAAGCCTCTGCGCTGTACGCCTCGCCGTTCAAATCCGCGGCGCTTTCGGGGAAGCGGTAAACATAATTGGGCTGCACCGCCTGGACGCGCGCCACCGAGGCAATCTGCCCGGCTAACGCAGTCACGTCCGCCTCAGGGCTGAAGCTGAGCAGCGCAGTGTTGCGGTAACGCCGCACCACCGCTGCCCCCACCGTGCGCGCCAGCGCACTGACCCGCACGCTGTAAGTGGATGCGGTCCAGCCTTCGGGGAAGGTGACCACCACTTCGCCGGGGACCACCAGCGCGTCTTCGGGCACTTCCTGAACAGCCGGCGGCAATGCCTGAGCCGGTTGGGCTGGCAGAACCGCCGCCAGCAGCAGCAGGACCGCCAGGATATTCAACATTCGCAACGCCTTCATATTCAACCTCCTGTCGAGAATCGACAAACAGACAATAAATGCCTGCTATAAGAATAAGGCAGGCAGCCGACAGAATCAATAGCCCTTTTGGGTTATATAATACGCTTATGCCTGAAAACGACAACCTGACCGAGCGCGAGCGCGAAATCCTCAACCTGGTAGCCACCGGCGCCAGCAACAAGCAAATCGCCTTGGCGCTGCGCATCAGCCTGAACACGGTGAAGGTGCATCTGCGCAACATTTTCGACAAAATCGGGGTCACCTCGCGCACCGAGGCAACGCTCTATGCGCTGCGCAGCGCAGGTGAGCTGAGCGCGGCTGCGCCCCCTGCGCCGCCCGCGGCTTTGCCCAACGCCCGGCGCTGGATCTGGTGGGCCGGGCTGGGCGGGCTGCTGCTGGCGGCAGCCCTGTTCTGGCTGTTGGCCCGCCCGCTGCGCAGCGGCACGGGAGCGGCGGTCGCACCGGTGCGCTGGCAGGCGGGTGAGCCGCTGCCCCTGGGCCGGACAGAGATGGCCGGCGCAGCCTATCAGAACCATCTCTACCTGATCGGCGGCAGGGAATCCGGCGGAGTCTCCGCCAGCGGGCTGCGCCTTGACCTGGCCAACGGCACCTGGCAGCCCATCGCTCCCAAGCCCACCCCCGCCCGCCTGGTGCAGGCCGCCGTGCTGGGCGAGAAAATCTACGTGCCCGGCGGCTGCAACGACAACGGCCAGCCCGGCGGGACAATGGAAGTCTATGATCCGCGCCACGACCGCTGGGAGACACGCGCGGACCTGCCCATCGGCCTGTGCGCCTACAGCCTGGCTGCGTTGGAAGGGCAGTTGTATGTGTTTGGCGGCTGGGATGGAGAGCGGGAAAGCGACGCCACGCTGATCTACGACCCCGCCACCGACCGCTGGCGACGCGGCGCGCCCCTGCCGGTGGCGCGGCAGGCGGCAGCCGCCGCCGTGGCCGGGGAATGGATTCTGGTGGCGGGCGGTCAACACGGCCAGACTGCGCTGCAGGACAGTTGGGCCTACTATCCCACCCGCGACCAGGCGGGCGAATCGCCCTGGCAGGCACGCGCGCCGTTGCCCCGGCCGCGCTCCGGGATGGCCTCCGCCAGCCTGGCGGGGATGATCTTCCTGGCAGGCGGATCCACCCCGGCTGACGGGAGTTCGCCCTTGCTGGAATATCTGCCGACCGGCGACCGCTGGATCATCCTCGACCAGCCTCCGCAGGCGGTGGGCGTTTTCCCGGTTTTGCTGCCGGTCGAATCGCGCCTGCACCTGCTGGGCGGCGCGCTGCAGCACGAACCGGCGGCTGCCCACCAGAGCTACCAGGCGGTCTTCACCATCCTCATCCCGGTGGTGCAATAACCCAAAAGGGTTATTGACACTCCTCCCGCACTGATTTATTCTAGTATCAGAACCTTTGGTAAGGTTTCTGTCGGTTTGCGATTGGAGGTCGCCATGAAACGTGCGGTGCTGCTGCTTCCGGTGTTGTTATTGATCGCCGCGCTGGTCCTGCCAGGCTCAGCCCTGGCCCAGCGCGTCACCCCCACCTGGAATTCGGCCATTTATTATTACAACCCCACCTTCCCGGACGTCGGCCACGTCCAGGCGGTCTTCACCGGCGAAGGCAGCGTGCCTCCAGCAGAACCCAAGGACATTCCCCCGCACGGTTTTGGACGATTTCTGATCGGCAGCACGGGCGATTACCAGGGCTCGGCGGTGCTCAGCGCGGATGTGCCGCTGGCCGCCGTGTACAAACAATTTGATGTCAATGGCAACGCCTTCGCCCCGCTGCTGTATTCCTCCTTCGATGTTTCGCAGGCTGGCGACAACGGCTTCTTTTACGTCCCCACCGTGATGCGTTCTGGCAGCTACACCTCACGCATCGGCGTGCAAAATGTGGAGCTGGTCTCGGTGAACATCGCCATTCGTTTCTATGACCGCTCCGGCAACCTCAAGGCCACCCTCAACCGCTCGCTGAGCTCGGGTGACAATGGCAGTTCGTACATCTTCACCATCACGCCGGCCGTGCTGCCCGACCTGGGCACCAGCTTCGACGGCTCGATGGTGATCCGCGCCACCAAGGACGACGGCAGCGGCGACCCCGCCAAGGTGGTGGCTGCTGTTGAGGAAATCATGTCCACCGGGCAGCGATCCTATGCGTTTGAAGGCTCAGGCGTGCCCGCCGCCAAAGTTTTCATGCCCGCGGCGATGTGCAATTACGGCACGGGCCGCCAAACCAGCTATTTCGCCGTTCAGAACGCCGGGAGCGCTCCAGCACCCATCGAGGTGCGCTATTATTCTTCCTCCGGTGCGCTGCTCGCGCTGCACAAAGCCGGCTCGGTGGCGCCCAACGCGAAAATGTCCATCACCTCCTGCGATGCAAAGGTGTATGCGCGCTTCAACGGCAAGATGGGCACCGCCGTGATCAGCAGCACCCAGCCGATTGTGGCGGTCGGCAAGGTCACCGGGCGGGATGGTCTTTCCACCGCTTACCTGGGCCAGGTGAGCGGCGCGCAGGTTGTTCTGCTGCCCTACCTGGAATGGTCCAAGCTGGACAGCGACCCGCGCACCACCATCAGCATCATGAACATTTCCAACGCCCCGGCAGCCAATCTCAAGGTGCGTTTCTATTATGACGCTGGCGGCAACGCCTTCAGTTATCAAGAGCGCAGCCTGGCAACCTCCAGCAAGCCGCTCGCCAAAATGGGCAAGATCAGCCTGGAGCCCACCGTCAGCGGAGCGGCGCTGGACGCCAACGGGAATTATATCGGCGCGGCTGAGGTGATCAGCGATGTGCCGGTGGCGGTGCTGGTGCGCGTCACCCAAAAGATTTCCGGCGTTCCCGGCGTCACCCTGCTGGGCGAGGATTACATCGGGATGCCCTACAACCCCATCCCCTGAGCCTCAGGCTTTGATACAATAGCAGGAGAGACTTTCACCTCTCCTGCTTTTTTTTCACAACCCGATCCCATGGCCCGCCAGCCCGTTCTTCTCCTCACCCTGCTGCTCACCGCTCTATTGATGGCGGCCTGCGCGGCTGCGCCCGCAGGCGGCCCGACCCTCACCCCGGCAGCGCTGCAGGCGGGCAAAGGCGGAATCCGCGGGCGCTGCGCCGAAGCAAAGTCTGTCTGGCCGCAAGTCAACGTGGTGTATATCTTCGCCGCGCCGTTCAGCGGTGACGCCAGCGGTAACGGCATCTATCTACTCGACCCCGGCATGGACCCGCGCGCCAGCCTGGATGGAGACGGGTATTTTCAGATGATTAATCTGACCCCCGGTCGCTATGTGCTGGTGGTCGGGCCAACCGCCGAAAACAGCCGCCCGCTGCTCAACCCGCGCGAACACATCCTGGTGGTGCAGGTGGAGGAAGGCGGGTGGGTGGAGCTGGGCCCGGTCAGTCTGGCAAAATAGACCGGTAGAAGCGCTCATATTCCTGCGCGGCAGACTGGATGGAATGACCCGCAGCGATTTGTAACCCTGCGCTCGCCGCTGGCTGGCGCAGCCCGGGGTGCAGCAGCGCATGACCAATGGCTGCAGCCAGGCCGGCGGGAGAGCCGGGCTGCGCCAGCCAACCGTTGACGCCGTGGGTGACCAGCTCGCGCGTCCCGGGAATATCGCTGGCGACCACCGGCAAGCCGCGCGCCATGCACTCCAGCAGCACAGTCGGCAGCCCCTCGTAACGCGAGGGCAGCACGAACAGGTCCGCCCGCGCCATCCATTGCTCGAGGTCGCTGCGCGTGCCGAGAAAATCCACCCGCTGCTCTATCCCCAACCGCCGCGCCTGGTCGCGCAGGGCTTCGCCCAGCCGGCCTTCGCCGGCCAGCGCCAGGCGCGCCCCCGGCAGATCATCCGCCAGCAGGGCAAAGGCGGCCAGCAGGCTGCTGAAATCCTTCTGGGCGGTCAGGCGACCGGCGGAAAGGATCAGGAAAGGCCCTTCCTGGCGATAAACCCGCGGCGGCGCATCATCCGGCAGGCGAATGGCATTCGGGATCAACCGCGGGTCGCGCCGCGCCAATCGGCTGCCCGGATGGGCGCTCAGGTTTGCGACCACCGCCTGCGAGACGCCAGCCTCGCCGTCCAGCAGCAATGGGAACAGCCAGCCGTTGAACAGTCCGCGCAATCCCGCCCGCAGCGCTCCCGGTCCCCATTCGCAGGTCACGTGGGCGGTGCGCACCGCGCATCGGGTGCGGCCTGCCGCGCGCAATCCAAGCGCCAGCAGACTGCCCCATTGAAAATGGCTGTGGACAACCTCCAGGTCGCCCCGCGCATATCGGCGCAGAACCGCGCGCGCGCCGCGCAGATAGGCGCTCAGATCCCAGGCGCTGCTGCGGCGGACAGCGAAAAAAACCTCGATCCCCGCGCCGCTCAGCTCATCCCGCCAGTGCAGCTCAGCGGGCGTGCCGCGCTGCCAGAAGGCGCAGACCCGGACGGCATGGCCGCGCTGCGCCAGCGCGCAGGCCAGCTCCAGCCCGAAGCGTTCCGCGCCGCCGTGTGCGCCGCCGATGTCCAGCCCGGCGATCAGTTGCAAGATGCGCATGTCTGGATTATATCCCGGGGATTGCGGGGACTGGGAAGGCGCTTTGCCCTTGGTTCTCAGTCACTTTGCCAATGAAGTTCTGCCACCACAAGCCCGCAGTCCCTTCAGTCGCCGCGGAGCGGCTCCTTCAGGGATTCACGGGGGTGATTCCCTGAGCGGATTTGATCAGAGCTTCTCATGCGCAGCACCCCGAAGCGATCGCGAAGCATCCCTGC
>CAZCBJ010000051.1:0-20716 GCA_964496705.1 uncultured Anaerolineaceae bacterium
TCACCGTGAACCCCACCTGCTCCTCGGAGTAATCGATCAGCCTGTCTTCAATACCCAGCGTCTTGACCATCTCGATCAGGTAACGGTCGGCCCCGGTCACAAACTCGGCGCCCGGATCAATGGCATACCCCTGCCAATGAATAGTGATCATCCGCCCTCCCACCGAGCTGTCCGCTTCCAAAAGGTTCACCGTGTGCCCGGCGCGGTGCAGGCGGTAAGCCGCCGTCAGCCCGGCAATCCCGCCGCCAATGACGATGATGTGTTTGCTGCCCATATCTGCCTCCCAAAATATGTCTAATCAAAATCAAGAAGTGGATATAATTATTTTACACCCACCTCTCTCTTTTTTTTCATCACATTTGGCAGCCATGAATCAACCCATACGCCTGCTGATCCTCTCAACCAATCTCTCTCTGCTAATCATCGGAGTGTATGAAGCACATGTCCCCCGCTGATCTCCCCAAACCGTCCAAACGCCGCTGGTACACCGTCTTTGCCCTATCGCTGGCCGCCTTCGTGGACAGCGGTGAAAACCAAACGCTGGCCATCCTGTGGCCGAAAATGTATCCCGCGCTGGGATTGGATGTCAGCCGCCTCGGACCAGTGCTGGGCATTGCCGACCTGATCCGCACACTCACCCTCCCTTTGTGGGGCTGGGCCGCTGACCGCTTTTCACGCAAGACGCTGCTGGTCTGGATCACCGGATTCTGGGGGCTGACCACCGCGCTGGTAGCCTTCGTCCAGGACCTGAATCAGCTCTTTCTGGTGCGCGTGATTGCCGCGCTGGGGCTGGGTGTGCTCTGGCCAGCGGCCTTCTCGCTGATGAGCGATCTGTTCAGCAGCCGCGAGCGCGGGCGCGCCGCGGGTATCATGACCGCCGTCAGCTTCACCGGCACGCTGGCCTCCTTCTTCGTCCTGCCCGCCCTGGCCGCCACAAGCCCTGAGGGCTGGCGCCTGGGTTTCATTCTGCTGGGCGGAATCAGCGCGCTGACCGGCGTGGTTTTCCTGTTCATCAGCGACCCTCCACGCGGCTCGGCTGAGCCGGAAATCACCGATGTGCTCGACTCTGAAACGGCTGCCCGCTATGCCTTTCGCATCGCCGACCTGCCCGCCATCGCGCGCATTTCCACCTGGTGGGTGCTGCTATTTCAGATTTCGGTGGACAACATCGCCATCGCAGTGCTGTACGGCTGGTCATTCACCTGGCTGGACACACTCGGACTGGGCGATTCGGCTGCGATGGTCGTCGGGCTGCTCACCCTTGGCACCCTGTCCGGTCATCTGTTCTTCGGCTGGTTGGGTGATGCACTTGAGCGGCGTTACCCCCGGCGCGGACGGGCGGCCATGGCCCAGGTGGGGTTGGCTCTCTCCCTGCCGGCGTTGGCTGGTTTTATCTATTTCGGGAACAGGGGCATCCTGCCGCTGATGGTTTTCGGCTTGCTCAGCGGACTGGGGTTGAGCAGCGTGGACACCGGCGCGCGCTGGCCAATCGCCCAGGCCGTGCTGCGCCCCGAGCTGCGCGCCACCGGACGGGCCGCCCTGGATATGGCCACCGGCGCAGTCGGCTCGCTGGCCATGGCCTTCTCCGGCCTGGTGGTGAAGGCTCTGGGCGGCGACATCGCCGCCATGCTGATGCTGCTCATCCCCCTGCCCAAGCTGCTCAGCACCCTGCTGTGGATTCCCATTTTCCGCACCTACCCCCGCGACCGCGCCAACTTACACAACCTGCTGCTGGAACGGCGCGAGGAGATTCAAGCCAAATCTTGAACCAATACTCATTCCTGTAGTGGAGGATTCATGGACATCCTGGAAGCCATCCAAAAACGACGCAGCGTGCGAGAATTCACTGGTGATTCCATCCCGCGCGAACATCTCGTCAGCATCATTGATGCCGGGCGCCTGGCGCCCAGCGGATACAACGACCAGCCATGGAATTTTATCGTCGTCACCGACCGCTCAGTGATCGCCCAGCTCAAAGAGGGCGTGGAGTGGATTGAACAAGCGGGCGCGGTGATTGCCGTGGTGCTCGACACTTCATCTGAGTTTTGGATTGAAGACGGCGCTGCAGCGGTCGAAAATATGCTCCTCGCCGCCACCGGTCTGGGCTACGGCACCTGCTGGCTGGAAGGGTTTACACAGACGCGTGAAGCCACCCTCAAGCGCATCCTGGATGTGCCTAAGGAGCTGCGACTGCTGACCATCGTCCCGGTCGGCGTACCGGTCAGATGGCCTGCAAAAGAGAAAAAGCCGCTCGAATCAGTGCTGCACTGGGAACGCTGGTAAAAACAGTTCGCGCACAGTATTGTGTCAACAAAGTTCTGCCCAAAAAAAGCCCGGAGTCCCATCAGTCGCTGCGCTCCTTCAGTGAATCACCCCGCGTGAATCCCTGAGCGCAGCGAAGGGTCTCGCCCCCGCCCGGCAGTCTCTTCCCGCAAAAATGCTTCGCGATCGCTTTGAGGCGCTGCGCAAGAGAATTTCTGGTCAAATCCGCTCAGGGAATCACCCCGCGTGAGTCCCTGAAGGAGCCGCCCTGCGGCGACTGAAGGGACTGCGGACTTATTTTTGGCAGAACATAGTTGACACAATCCTCAGCGGCGGCCAAATATGTCAGCGCCGCCGCAAGCGCAGCAGCACCAGTGCCGCGCCGGCGGTGAGCAGCGCGAAGACCAGGTTGAGGCCGAAGCCCAGGCGGATGCCGAGCAGATCGCTGAAAATGCCCACCAGCCAGGGGCCGAGGATGCCGCCCAGCCCGGCGAAGGTGAACAGCAGGCCGAGGATGGTGTTGAGATTTTGCTGGTGGGTGTCGGACACCGAGGCGGTGAGGGTGGGGAAGATGATCGAGAGGAAGAAGCCGCTCAGCGGGAGCAGGACGGCCAGGGCGGGCGGGCCGAAGATGCCCAGCGCAATGCACAACCCGGCGCCCAACGCTGCCAGCAGGATGGCCTTGAGATAACCGAGGCGTTCAATGAAGAAGCTGCCCACGAAGCGCCCGGCCATGATCAGCCCAAAAAAGAGCGCGAGCGCCCCGGTGCTGCGCGCCACATTTTCGGCGCGCACCTTTTGAAGGAATTCCACCATCCAGGAGGCGATGCCCAGCTCGACAGCCACGTAGAGCGCGATGGCGGCGTAATACCAGAGCATCTCGCCGGTGAAGGCGCTGCGGCCGATGCGCTTGAAATCGATCTTCTCACTGGCGGCGGCGTCGCGGGCGGGAAAGCGCGCCAGGGCGAAACCGAGGATCATCACCCCCACCAGCGCCAAATCCCAGCGGTACACGCTGCGCCAGGCGACACCTGCGGCGAGCAGCCAGCCGGCAAACAGCGGAGCGACCATCGAGCCCAGGCCGTGCAGCACCGCCATCAGGTTGAGATAGCGCCCCTTGCGCGCGGCGTGCAGGCGGACGATCAGGGCGTTGCAGCCCAGCTCGATCGAGCCGAGACCGAAGCCGATCAGCGCGGCGGAGACAATCAGCAGCCCCAGCGCGCCGAAACTGGTGAACCCGGCCACGCCCAGCCCCAGGCTGACCCCGGCCAGCAACAGCACTGCGCGGTGGCCAAGGGCGTCGGCGAGAATGCCGGTGGTCAGCGTGGCGGCCATGAAGCCGAGGTAGATGGCGAAGAGCATCGTCCCGCCCAGCGAATAGTTGAGCCGCAGGTCGCGCAGCAGCTCAGGCAGCACCGGGCCTTTGAGGTTGTCGCTGAAACCGAAGACGAAGAAAGCAAAGAAAGCCGCCGCGGTGAGCAGTGCCACAGCGGTGCGTGAGGGGGATGAAGGGTGAGGGGGCATATAAGGTCGAATTATACCCCGCCCTGGCGCGGACTGCGAACAGGCTGCATGGGGAAAACCTCTGGCCGAATAGAAGCAGCTTCCTTCCCCCCGAAAAGCCGCGCCTTCCCCGGCCTCACAGCAACTGATCGAGAAGATCGATCATCTGTCGGTCGCCATTGGCGGGCGGTTTCCAGTCCACCCGCACCACCTCCAGCCCCTGATCTTCCAGGCTCGCGGCAAAATTATCCAATCCCAATTCCAGATATATGTTGAGGCCAGATCACACCTGCGGATGCTGCATACTCCGCGCGGATAACAAGTTGACCTCGAATAACAAACACCGTATAGGCGACAAAAAGAGTAAAATAAAGCACCAGCCTACAAAAACACGAAATTGTCCTGTTGATCGGAGCATAGATGTCCTGGAAATGCGGTGTCTTCTGCATCTTCTTGCTGATCTCCTTCATCCTCACCGCTTGCCAGGCTTCACCTTCAGCTCAGGCAACCCCAATTCCGCCCGCTGACACACCCTTCCGGGATGAGCAGATCGAATTTCCCAGCAGCGATATTCGCCTCGCCGGCACGCTGAGCCTGCCTGAAGCCGCCGGCTCCCACCCCGCCGTGATCCTGATCTCCGGCAGCGGCAGACAGACGCGGGATGGTGAGCCGCTGATGCACGGACTGCGCGTTCTGGCCGATTACCTTGCCCATCGCGGCATCGCCGTGCTGCGGTACGATGACCGCGGCTCGGGCATGTCTGGCGGCGGTTCACCCAACGATACCACTGAGACTTTCGCCGGAGACGCTTTCGCCGCCGTGCAATACTTGAAAACCCGCCCGGAAATTGATCCGAAGAAAATTGGATTGATCGGACACAGCGAAGGCGGAATCATTGCACCCATGGTGGCGGCCCGCACGACGGATGTGGCTTTCATTGTGATGCTCGCCGGGCCGGTCGTACCGGGCGCCGAGACGCTCATGGACCAGATGCGCATCATGATCGAGGACAACACCCAAAGCGTGGAAAATATTGAGCCGGCCAAACAGGCCTGGCGTAAGGTATTCGAAGCCATTGCCAACGGTCAAGACCTGGAGGCTGCCAAGAAAGACATGGAAGGGGTTTATCGGGATATCATCCTGGCCCTGCCTGAGGATGAACAGGCGGCCTGGGGGGATGTCGACAGGTATGTGCGGGATTCGGTCGAAAGCCAGGTGGCAACCTTTGCCAACGATCCGGCCATGCGTTACATTATCCGTTACAACCCGGCTCCTACCCTTCAACAGGTGAAGGTGCCCGTCCTGGCCTTGTATGGCGAATTGGATAGACAGGTTTTGCCCGAATCGAACAGCGCCGCAGCGCGCAGCGCATTGGAAGCGGGCCATAATCCAGATTACACCATCCGGATTATTCCCCAGGCCAATCACCTTTTTCAGAGCGCTGTCACCGGGAAAACGGATGAATATTCTGCGCTCAAGAAGGAATTTACGCCCGGTTTTCTCGAAACGATCTACAACTGGATTTCAGCGCACAACCGAAAATAAAGCCATCGGCCTGCGATGGAATATGTAAATACAGCAGGAAACGATGAAGAAGAAACGATGGGATATCCCTCAACAGACCGTGTCATAGGGGCGGGGATGCGGGGCGGATTGGGCGGCTAATGCCAAACAATAGTTGCATGGGACGCAGGTGATCGCACAAAACGCAGTAAACAGGTCCAATATTCCGTGCCTTGACCTGCCAGCCTACCCAAGACGGGTTCGGTGGATACCCTGGCCTGGTACAATATCCATTTGCAGGGTTGTGTTGCCAATCCTCAGCCGGTCGCCTGGATTAAGCCAGGCTGAGCGCTGGATGTGCATTTCATTCACAAAAGTCCCGCCGGGGCTGCCCAGGTCGGTCACGATACAACCCTGGGATGTCTGTTGGATTTGGGAGTGAAACGGGGCAACCCATGGGTCGTTGAGTTGAATCTCGTTTTGGGGAGCGCTTCCCAGACGAGCGAACATTCCCGGAAGGAATCTTTTGCCGGCATCCGGCCCGCTCAGCGCAGTCAACTGCCAGGGCTGCAGGCTGGCAGGCGGCTGATTGGGAGCCGGAGCAGACTGCGGGAGGTGTGCGCTGGGCGAATTGCGCGGCTTTCGCAGCCAAAAGACCAGGACAGCGGTCAGGCTGCCCGTCACCAACAGTCCACACAAGCCCGCCAGGCTGACAATCAACCAAACAGGCAGGGGAAAAGGGGCCTTGTTGTTCGCCTGTTCGCCTTCTCCAAGAGCAGGCTGCGCTTCTATCCAGGCCTGGTCTGCTGTTGTGGCAATCGTCGGGGCAATCTCTGCCGCATTCGTTCCGGTAGAAGCCAATGCTGCGCCAATTTCCGCGGTTCTTGTTTGATAAAAATTTCCCGCGCCGACGGCAAAATCGTACTGGTATACCGGGCCGGTGTTCTCCGGGTCGAACAATGAGACGAATACCCGCGCCTGGCCTGCGTCTGTGCCATACATCACCAGCCGGTAGTTGCTATTGGATGGATACTCTACTTCGGTCCAGTAATGCCCATCCACCTGCAAAAACCGCCGAAAAGAGATATCGGGCAGTTCGTCCACCCAAACGCCTTCTTTGACCCCGAAAGAATGACCGGCGTCATCGGTCATATAGACCTCCAGCGGGCTGTTGACGCTGACCGTGACGTTTTGCTTGAGCTTGCGCATCGTCTGCACTACCCAGGCCTTGCGTGTCACCGGCGCCATTTTCTTGAGCCAGTCTTGCTTGTCAGCGGGCAGGGTGCGGATAAAGTCATTTTCTGTGGCGGTCAGTTTTAATTCACCCGGAGGAGCATAAGCGCCGCCAACCGTTGGGTATTGAGCCTGTTTCTCGTAATCGCTGCTGCCGCGGATGCCATGCTGCGACCCAGCACTGAACTGCAAAGACCAATCCTGAATGGTGTACATTTCAGGGGTTTGGGTGATCCACGGGTCCAGCACCAGCCCGGTTTCGGTCCAGGTCGTGCCTGTGGGATAAATAACCACTGCCTGGTGACCTCCCCACAACGATTCAATCGGACCATAGTCCCAATCATCCAGCCAGGCGCTAATGCAGGGGTCAGGATCATACTTGATCTCGGTGAGCAATTGCAGCACCTTAGCTTGGTAACTGCCACAAACATACTCTTCATATTCCTTGTACCACACCGAGAGCAGGTTGTTTTTGTTGCCAGAATCGGTCAGTCCCTTCGGAATTTGCGTAGAATAGCGGCCTAATATCAGGTTCAGTTTCGCTTCGGCAGACAGAGAAGCACAGGCAGCCGGGGTCGGGGTGACTGTGGGGGTGGCCTGCTGTTCTGGTGTTTCGGAAGCGGCTGGGGCTTCACAAACCCACTGGTAGTTATAAAAAACGCTCCCGCCTACTCCGCCGCCATCGCCATGTGCGGTGATGGTGAGTGTTTCACCAACGTTCTGCCCGGCAGGAACCACCCAATTGCCTGATTTGGACACCGAGCCATCCGGCTCTTTGGAAACGATGATTTTCTTCTGCTCAGCCAGGATGCGAGTGATTCCCGCCACGATGGAGGTGTTCACCCCGGCAGTCAGGGACGTGCACGCCGGGCTGCCTTCCAGGCTCCAGGCGGCGCTGACATCAAAAGACAGGGTCTCGCCAGGAGAGAGAACGCCTGGGGGAGTCGTCCAGGTATGCATGGTGTGGAAGGTCGGATCACTGCACCCCATGTTCCCGCCATGCCGATAAGATGTCTCGATCGTGTTCCAGTTCCTGGCAACCGAGACGCCTTCCCTCCCGCCGCCTGCCAGCGACTCCTTCTCGCTGACCAACTGCCAATTACAAACAAGTTGGCCCTGCATCGGAACACTGTCTTGGCCGTTCACGGCCAGGAAACACAATGCTAGCAGAATCCTAAAAAGACTTGACATAGGCTAGTATCTAAATTTATGGCCAGAATTGTGCGTAACTGGATGATACAAGTTTAGCATACATGCTGCTTAGCAGTCAAAGAAAATGAGCTATTGGTATCCCAGGACATTCGTAAAGCCGCCGAGAGAACCCTCATCCCTGCCCTCTCCCGGCGGAAGAGGGAGTTTTGTCTCCTTTCCCCCTCGGGATACGGGTTCGCCAGGGTATCCTGAGCACGGGTGAGAATTGCGGATTTAGCACACTCTGCTAATTCTCAAACGCGATATATAATCAATTTAGAATGTCTGAGCAAATTCTTCTGACCAAGTTATTCATGCCCTCACCCCGGGCAGACCTCGTTCCGCGTCATTGTTTAATTAAGCGGCTGAACCACAGCCTGATTTCAGACTGCAAACTTATTCTCATCTCTGCCCCCGCCGGATTTGGTAAGACCACCTTGGTCTGTGATTGGCTTGGCTCCATCCAAATTCCCATCGCATGGTTAACCCTGGATGAAAGGGATAAAGATCCGGCACGCTTCCTCATCTATTTCATCGCGGCATTACAAAAGGTTAAACAAAGAATTGGTTTGAGTCTGCAGTCAATTCTCCAATCGCCGCAACCTCTCCAGATCGAAAACATCCTTACCCTACTGATCAATGAGATTTCAACCATTGAGGAAAAGTTTCTAATCGTCCTGGATGATTACCATGTAATCGATTCGCCACAGGTCGACAAATTGGTAGAGTTCTTGATTGAACACCAACCTCCCAAGTTGCATCTGGTCATCACCACCCGCGAAGACCCCGACCTGCCCCTGGCGCGCCTCCGCGCACGCGGGCATTGCATCGAATTGCGCGCTGCCGACTTGCGTTTCTCTGCCAGCGAAACAGCAGAATTTCTAAATCGAGTCATGAAGTTAAACCTATCCGGGCAAGATATCCAAGCTCTCGAAGCCCGTACGGAAGGTTGGATCGCAGGTTTGCTAATGGCAGCCATTTCTCTACAGGGTCTGCAGGACGCAGAGCGTTTTATCCAATCCTTCACCGGGAGCCATCGCTTCGTGATGGACTATTTGCTTGAAGAAGTGCTTCGCCGGCAGCCTGCGACTATCCAAACCTTTCTCCAAAAAACATCCATCCTGGAGCGCATGTGCGCACCACTTTGTGATGCCATTCTTCAAAATGCTACTGTTTCCAGCCAATCCACCCTGGAAACCCTGGAACGAGCCAATCTCTTCATCATCCCCCAGGACAACGAGAGGCGCTGGTACCGGTATCACCATTTATTTATTAGCCTCCTCCGCGAACGACTTGGGCACAACTTAACACCCGAAGAGATTGCCAGGCTGCACATCTTTGCCAGTCAATGGTACGAAGACAATGATAGGGTGCTGGAGGCTTTCCGGCATGCTACACAGGCGAACGACATCGAGCGTGCCATGCGCCTGATGGAAAGCCAGAAGATGCCCCTGCACCTTCGCGGCACGGCGACCACAATTCTGGATTGGCTCGAAAAACTGCCAGTGAATATTCGCAATGACCGGCCTTTGTTATGGTGGAAACAGGCGGCGCTGATGCTGACCATTGGTCAAACAGCAGGCGTGGAAGAGAACCTGCGGATGGCTGAGGCAGCCCTGGATGCTGCAGCCGTGCCCGGCGTTGAACCGGATGATGCGACACGCGACCTGATCGGCAGAATTGCCGCGACGAGAGCAAATCTGGGGCAAACGCGAATCCAGATGGAAACCATCCTGGTTCAAGCGCGCCGGGCTTTGGAGTATCTGCATCCCAACAGTCTTTCTCACCGGTCTTTGGCAACCTGTGCTTTGGGATATTATTATTATTGGCAAAATAACTGGAGCGAAGCCAATCGTGCCTATACCGAAGCTTTGTCTCTTGCCCGGGCGGCCGGGGATATTCCCAATTCCATGTTGGCATCGATCCGTCTGGGTCAGCTTCAAAAAGATCAAAACCAGATTCACCTGGCGATTGAGACTTTACAATCTGCGCTGCAATTGCTTGACGGTTATTCGGATCCAAACGCGGTTGTAGCCTATTTGGGGCTGACGGAGATATTCTATCTGCAGAATAACTTGGATACTGCGCAACGGTATGCAGAACAGGGCATGCAACTGGCACATCAGTATGACCAGGTCATCGATCGAATCATCATGAGTCAATTGCATCTCACCATCATTGATATCGCCCGAAGAGAGTTTGCCAGCGCGGCACAAAGAGTGGCGCAGGCAGAACACATTTCACGACAAAAAAATTACACCATGCGTTTGCCGAACATTGCCTATTTCCGGGCATGGATTTATCTTCAACAAGGAAACCTCGATGCAGCCGCCCAACTGGCAAAACAATACGGGTTGCGGCTGATGCAGGCGCGCGTGCTCATCCGGCAGGGAGAACACGCTGCAGCGTTGGCAATTTTGGAGCCGCTGCGCCAGGAGGCTGAAGCAAATGGATCGGCTGGCAGGCTGCTCAATGTGATGACATTCCAATCCGTCGCCCAATATGCTCTGGGAAATAGAGAAAAGGCGTTGGATTTGTTGGACAAAGTCCTGGCGCAGGCCGAGCCAGAGGGCGTCATGCGTCTCTTCCTGGATGAAGGTGTTCTGATGTTGGAAATGCTGTCTGCCGCCAAAGCTCAGGGCATCCGTCCACAATTTGTCAATCAACTGCTGGCAGCTTTCAAGTCGGAACCTGATGAGGGATTGCAGAAGGGCTCGGTGATCTCTGTAGAGAAAATTGCGCCGTCTCTGCTCGAACCGCTCAGCCCTCGCGAACTGGAGATCCTGCGCTTGCTCGCCAAAGGTCTGTCAAATCAACAAATCTGCCAGCGTCTCTACCTTGCCCTGGATACGGTCAAAGGGCACAACCGGAAAATCTTTGATAAATTGAACGTGAAGAGCCGCTCCGAGGCAATTGCGCGGGCGCACGAACTCAATCTTCTATAAATAGTTTTTCGCTGTCAAAAATCATTCCAAGAACAACACCTGTAAAACACACTTAAGTGTCTGTCGGATAACACTGTCTGGGGGCTATCATCCGGGTATCTCAAGCGAGTGGTGGATGTGAACCGCCGCCGTTGGAAGGACCGGTGATGACGACAGAATTACACAACCCCAGCGAACCTGAAGAAGTACACATTTACCTGATCAAAATCAAGGGGACACTCGACACCCAATGGCGTGAGCGGTTTGAGGGTTTTGCCATCACGTTGGATGATGACGGAAACACGCTCTTGACCGGACCGGTGATCGATCAGGCTGCATTGCATGGAATGCTCAAGAAAATTCGTGATCTGGGGATGACTCTGATTTCAATCCTTCAAATCAAGTGAAATGATAATGATTATTTCAGTCAAATAAGGAGAAGAAATGAACAAGCATCACCATCTGATTCAAATTCATGACCGAAAAGCCGCATTATCCACCTTGTGGGTATTTGTGATGTTCTGCATCGCATTTGCCGACATCATCGGCTTCATTGAACCGGGCACATTGGAGAATATTATCGGCGGAAATGTGGGTTATGAACTCACTCCCGTGCTCATCCTGGTTTTCAGCTTGATTCAAGCCGTCCCGATTTCTATGATCCTCGTATCCCGTTGGTTTCGCCGTGATGTTAATCGTTGGCTGAATATCACCGCCGCATTGCTCACATCAGTTTACGTGCTTGGCAGTGGAAATTGGAAGAGCACCAGTTATCCCGTCTTTGCAGCTTTGGAGGTGATGGCCATGCTGGGAATCATCTGGCAGGCGTGGAATTGGCGTAAAGATGAAGCATGATTTGCTCAAAATCATGACCGAAGGTGCTTGATGTTGTCTAAAAGTTTTCCTAAGAAAGGGATTGATGAAATGAAAAACTTGCAAAAATTTGGCGGCTTTGCAGCGCTATATATGGCGCTCGCTCACCTGATCGGAATCGTTATCTTTCTCGTCGTGCTGGACTATACCAGCATCACCGACCCGACCCAGAAGGTGGCTCTGAACGTGGACAAACAGACGATCGTCTTTGCAACCAACCTGCTGATGTACGTATTCTTTGGCTTTGCGCTGATCGTCTTGTCGCTGGCGCTGTATGCCCGATTGAAATCTCATGCCCCTGCATTGGCGCAGGTTGCCGTCGCGATTGGGCTCATCTGGGCTGGTTCACTCATGGCCAGCGGGATGGTTGCGAATGCCGGGCTGGCGATGATCGTTCCACTTTACGCGAAAGACCCGGCTCAGGCAGCAATGACCTGGCAAGGGATCGAAGCGGTGACCAACGGATTGGGCAACGCCAATGGCGAAATCCTTGGCGGCGCATTAACGCTGTTGATCAGCCTGGCAGCGCTGCGGATCAAAGGGCTGCCCAATGCCTTGAACATCCTCGGACTGGTGATTGGCGCAGTGGGCATCCTCACATTGATGCCTGTGCTGAACGCTCTGGTGGGCATCTTCGGTGTCGGGCAGATCATCTGGTTCGTCTGGCTGGGGATCGTGCTGCTGCGCAGCCAACTGCCAACGACAGCAGAATAATCAACAATTAAACGAATTTGGATAGAACCACAGGGAATAGAAAATGAAAAAATACAGACTCAATTCAGTAATGGCAGGCATCCTCTACTTCATGGGAACAGTCTTTGGGATTTTGGGCGGGGTTGTTGGCGGTAAAGTGCTCGCCTCGTTAATCTCCGGTACACCACTCGTTGGAGAGGATTTCCTTGGGCTGGTTGCCGCCAACTCATCTCGGTTGAGTGGCGGGGCATTATTTACCTTCATGATGGGAGTCTCGCTGATGGCGATGACTGTCTTCCTCTACCCGATTTTCAAAAAAGATAGTGAGGAGTTGTCATTGGGCATGTTGCTTTTCCGGGGAGCACTTGAGGGTACTGCGTATTTTGTTGATGTCCTCGGCATTCTGGCGATGGTCGCCCTGGGGAACGAATACACTGCCACCGGGGCTGCTTCACCTGCTTTGCAATCGGTGGGCAATGCTCTGTTTCAGTTCTTGAACCTCAAGATCCCGTTTGCGACTTTCGCCTTTCTCATCGGGTCGATGTGTTTGTACGCCTCCTTCTATCGCACCCGGCTGATTCCGCACTGGCTGACCATCTGGGGATTGATCGGTGTCATTCCATATCTGCTTAACGCAGTGTTGCAATTCCTCCATGTTGATTTCAGTCTGGGAATTGTGCTTGAAATGCCGTTGATGATCCAGGAACTGGTGATGGGTGCGTGGCTGGTGATCAAGGGTTTCAACACAGGCGCCATTAAAAAATTGATCGATGAAACCTAAAAAAGAAAACCCACTCAACAGGAACAATCCATCCAAAGGAGTATTGAAATGAAAGCCATAGTTTACACACAATACGGACCACCAGACGTTCTTCGTCTTGAAGAGATCGCAAAACCTGAGCCGCGGAAAAACGAAGTTCTGATCAGGAATCACGCTGCTACGGTTAATTTCGGTGATCTGATGGCGCGCAATTTCCGGGCTATTTCCTCCCGCCAGTTCAACATGTTTTTCCTTTTCTGGCTTTTGGGAAAACTATCGTTTGGCCTCAACCAGCCCAAAAAGAATATCCTGGGGAATGAGTTTGCCGGGGAAGTTGAAGCAGTGGGCAGCGCGGTGACGAAATACAAGCCAGGCGATGCGGTCTTTGGCTGTCTCGGTCAGAACATGGGAGCGTATGCCGAATATTTTTGCATCCCTGAAAATGGTCTGATGGCCATCAAGCCGGCCCATATGACCTGCATGGAAGCTGCGGTTGTTCCGTATGGGGCGATCATGGCGCTGAGTTTGTTGCGCAAGGCTAACCTCCAGCCCGGTCAAAAAGTGCTGATCAACGGCGCTTCCGGCTCGATTGGATCAGCCGCGGTGCAAATCGCCAAGCATTTCGGCGCGGAAGTCACCGGCGTGTGCGGCGCGGCGCGCTTGGCGTTTGTCCAATCCCTCGGCGCAGACCATGTCATGGACTATCAAGCAGAAGATTTCGCGCAAAACGGTCAGACCTATGACCTGATCTTTGACATCCTCGGCAAAAGCACTTTTGCACGCTGCAAAAACTCACTCAAACCGAATGGAATACTTCTTTTCGCCAGTTTCAAGATGAAACAGGTTGCGCAAATGCTGTCGACTGCCATGTCGGGCAGCGGTAAGCGGGTCGTCTGCGCGATTGCACCCGGAAGCCTGGAGGACCTGTGCGCTGTCAAAGAACTGATGGAAGCTGGGGAAATTAGAGGGATCGTGGATCGCTGCTTCCCGATGGACCAGGCTGCTGAGGCGCACCGCTACGTTGAAGAAGGGCATAAAAAAGGCAACGTCGTCATCACCATGCAGGTCGGCGGGGGTGTAGAAAAATGACCTTGTAAGTTAAATCTTTTTTTGGTTGGTAGAAGTCTGGTATTAATTCTCAGAAGCTGAAAATTACAAGGAGAAATTCAAATGAATGAGTATATCTTAATTTTGCTGGTCATCTTAGCCTGGATAATCTTCCGATTATTCTTTTGGCAAAGGAAAAACTACGCTTATAAATGTTCCCATTGCCACGCTGAGTTCCAGCCGACGAGTGCGTCAGTCTACCTGGGCCCCCACATTATTTTTCGCAGGTACGTCAGGTGTCCGCAATGCCATAAACTGGGATGGGCTTCTGTCATCCACAAGTAAGTAAGACTTGTCTGGCTTTCGGCTAAACGCTCAAACGAAAAGTCAAGTCGAGATTCGCAACCGGACTACCGCCACTCCACCGGCGATGATGCTTTATGTATTGTGGACTGCAAAGATCGGCGGTCCTAAAAGTAAAGTTCGCGGCAACAGGTTTGAGACCAGCCACGGAGAAATTCAAAGATCTTGTCTATCTGTTCGCACCGTGTTCGCAGGAATGCTGGTAACCGTTGGCCTGGTACCTTTTCTCTGGAGCCTCATCAGGCAGGGAGAAAGCACCGTGAATTGAGAGACGTCGTTCACCTGTGCAATCTAATTCGGCATCCTCTTGACTTGGACAGAGGCGTGGAAAAAAATAGTGTTTCAATGGACGAGATCAAAAAAGAAGGAAAAATGAAAAAAATCTTTATACCCATCATCGTTTTACTGACTTTGACAGCTTGCACCGTGTCCCAAGTCAAGACACCTGAGCCGGCTGCGGCTGATGAATCGCAGGTGAATATACCAAATCCTGCCGCGGTCTATTGCGAGCAAAACGGCTATGAATATGAAATTCGTGACGCGGAAGATGGCAGCCAATCCGGAGTATGTGTTTTTCCGGACGGCAGCTCCTGTGACGAGTGGGCATATTTCCGTGGGGAGTGCGGTATGGAAACAAAGGAGAATTCCACACCTTTTCCAACCGAAGAACCTACCACCAATGCCAGTGGCGGTTATATGCAGCCTGGCACCTCAGAACCAATAGAAGACTGGTGGGGTGTCATCAAGAGCACTGAACCCGGTGCACAATATGATGATTATTTTGAGCGACAGGATCTGGGTGGATCAATTTACTTTGGAATTGATTCACTGGACCCGGAGGTTGTAGCGCAGATCCAAACCCTACGCGACAGCGGCAAGATTGTGCATCTTTATGGAACCTTGTTCAGTAATGTCCCTGACTACAACGGTTCACAAGTCCAGATTGATCGGATCGAGATTGAGAGAGAACTATGACCCCGTCAAGTAGTGGTTTTTTCACGACCTGGAGGACAATGATTGGTACAGTCCATTTTCTATAATCATTTCATTTGAATATTCAAGACGGATGCATGTTTATTTTCCAATAACGATTTTGGTGGCTGCCCGTTGTAACCGATCCCGTAAAGCCAGACCGGGACCATGCTCTCCCAAATCGCGCACGAGAATCACATCGACATTCTGTTCATCGAGGGAACGCATACCAGCATATAAGCGACTTGCTGCTTGCCAAAGATTATTTTTTGATCCAAGCGTAGCGACCAAAACTGATAGATCAGTGAAGGTTGGTATGTCTTCGTCCAAAATTAGCAAGCCCACTTGGTTTCCGCGGTTAATCTCATCCTGCGAAATCTGGTGTAGGAGATCGAGGGTTGCCTGACAAGTCGGGCCTATGAGGTAAATTAATTTTGCACGTGGAGAGTAATGCTGCTGTAGTTGTCCCGGAGATTTATGTATCTCATTGACTTTTGCACTACATTGTACTGCCACATCCCCTAATAACTTGGTTAGCTGCTCTTGCGTGACGCCTCCCGGACGCAAGATAGTAGGAACGGAGTCGGTGAGATCTAGCACGGTTGACTCAATTCCGATGGGGGTTTTTCCTCCATCCAGCAGAATATCGATGCGATTACCAAGATCCGCTAATACATGTTCAGCACAAGTCGGGCTGGTATGACCAAAACGGTTGGCAGATGGAGCAGCCACTAAGACATCGGCGGATTTCAACAACGCCAGCGCTACCGGATGCGCCGGCACACGAAGTGCGACTGTCTCCAGGCCGGCTGTCACCAGATTGGGCACTTCTGGTCGTTTGGGCAAGATCAGAGTGAGTGGGCCTGGCCAGAATTCCTCTGCCAGACGCCATGCAATAAGTGGAATTTCAGCCGCGGCTCGTGGCAGCCAGGAAGGTTCGGCTATGTGGACAATTAATGGATCATAGTTGGGGCGGCCCTTGGCCTGGAAAATCCGCTCCACAGCCCGAGCATCCAGCGCATTCGCCCCAAGCCCATAAACGGTTTCGGTCGGAAATGCAACCAACTTACCCTGATGGAGTGCTTCTGCGGCAATGCAGATGTACTCCGGTTCAGGTTGGTTGGGATGAATTTTGAGCACTTTTAACATGCAAAATGCTTTTTCCTTTAGTCATTTTAATAACTGGGGATGATTTTCTCGTAATCATCAAGGGTTCCACCATTAAGGCAGCAGTCGATAATCTGGCGGCCTAGGGGATGGAGATCATCCTCTAGATAATCTTTCAAATAGGTGCGGAAGAAAGTCTCCAGTGTGTGCGCCCCATGGTCGTAGGCTGCTTCGCCAACCTCTGGTTGTGTATCCACTTGTAAGAACCAGCGCGCGATTTGTTGTCCCTCCACCTGAATTTGGTGCATGGCATAACCCAGGAGCGAACAGCGCGCCGGGCGGATCTGGTGTGGTTGGAATCGAGAACTGCCGCGCCGGGCGAGATATTCGCGGGCGATCCACTGCGGATAAAAGCCCACCTTCCAAGCACCGATATACTGATTCGGGCACAGGATGTAACGCGTACGGCGGTAGGTATTAAAATGATCGAGCAGGGCGTTTGCCTGGGTAACCCGCAGACCACTGACAAATGGCCAATATGAACCGACTCCTTCGCTGCTCATACCGTTTTCATCGATGATACTGGGGTTATCATGCCCACGCGGTGAAACCAACCGCCAAAGCCAGGCTAACGCGGGTGGCAGCAAATGGAACAGACCAATAATCCCATAACTTGGTGCATCACGAGTACAGGGCGGTGTGCGCACACCAAATGAGCGAATATCCACCGTGACGGGCTGATTGATTATGTTGGGCACTATGCGTCGCGGAACCACAACGCGCGGGTTAGGGCAGGGCTTACCAGGTTGATCTTCGATGTGCTCCCAAATTAATGCACGACTGCCCGGTACGGCATCGATATTCAGGAAAAGCATTGGGGCTTCGGGTACAGCGGTCAAGCGTTCCAGATAGGGGTCGGTGCCGTAGGTTTTGATATGATTTACGCGTAAGAACCATGCTTTTTCAGCGTCAATCAGGTTAAGCTTACCATTGTCGTTTTGTAGGCTGGGGTGACACAGGGCCATGTCATCTGCAATTGGGTAGAGATCGCAGCTACGGGGAAGTTCCAAGAAACGCTCTTCACCTGTGATGATGTTCTGTCCAAATGCCCACCGACCATCATCTTGGCGGTGGGCTTGTTCGAGCATCTCACTCTTGCCACCTCCGCTGGCGCCTTCATGCATAATAGTCACCTGGTTATCATAAGGAGTCATTACCCGAACTGCAGAGCAGTGAGCCGTCACCCAACCTTCGCGGGCTCCCATATCTAACAGCATGCCGAAGACGCCCTTCTTGGCGCTCGGTCCAGGATACAGGTTGTAAGAGAACATCTCATACAGGTCGGGAGTGCGGTTATGTACGACAAACTGCCGGCCTTGGAAGTGCGTCAGACGGAAAACTGGAGCGGTATATATGACAGCTTTGGGGGCAAAGGAGGCGGGGAGATCTTGCGGAGCGGTTAACCCTTGCAGCATGGCAAGACCAAGTGCGAAGAAACCCGCGTTCGCCGGAACAATTGCCAATGAATCGATGCCCATATCCGGCTGGCCTGCAGTAAAGAAGAAACAAGCCAACTCTTGCTTGGAAAGCCAATCGAACGTCTGGGTACGTATGTCCGCAAATTCGGTTTGGAACGAATCACGAAAACGTGGTTTATCAGAAGGGGAGTCATCGCCGATGATCAGACAGTCTGGGTCACGGCGGCGCATGTAAGGGTCCATGTAATTTGCCGAAACCCCGTTTCGCACTCGCGCGACCGTGACCTCAACCACACGACCGCGTCCTGGAATATCGTAGGCGACTTCAAAAGAGTTGCTTCCTGGCCCACCGCAGGCCAGATCAATCAATTGATCGATACTTTCAGCAATAGTAACCTTTGGAGCTGATTCTAGTACATGAATGGCATCGATTGGCAAATTAAATTGTTTAAAATTCATAATTCCTAACTCCAAGTCTCAAGGATAATAATAGAAAACGTCTGATGTGAAATGGGTCTTCGAAGCCTGCATCAGAAGCGTACTATTGTACCACGTGTTTCTCGATCTACTTTGCACCTCGATCTCTGCGAATAGCTACTGGCGGGGGATATTATCGACAATCCGCCACGTTGAATTGTAAGTGCCCCCGGTGTGCCAGCGTTTGGGCTGACCCAGGTAGCATTTCACCTTGTCATTTACCGCTTCGAGTAATTTATGGCGCACATCTTGGTCGATATCGATATTGAGGATATCCAGCAAGCAGCCCAACCATTGTGCAAGCGCATGCGATGCAAAGCGGATGGCGTAAGCGACCAGCTTGTCCCAGTCTAATTTTGACTTACCGCGCTGAAGCATGACCGCCACCTCCGGAACATCCCCGCCATATCCCGGCCGGTCCAGGCTGTCCAGAATCGCTTTTTCAGCTTCTGCCATGTTGACGGTTGTGCCATAAGCATTGACCTGGGTAAACCCAAAGTATTTTCGAGCAGGCTGCACCACCAGTCGGTATTCCTTGTCCCGGATAAAAAGTGCTCGGGGTCTTCCTCTCGTCGTAGCCAGGTACACCACCCTGGCGGCCTGGGTGGTCAGCCCATGAAAGAAGGCTGCTGTGGCATATGTGAAGTAGTAAGGTGAAACCAGCGTACTGCCAATAAACAAGGGATTTGGATCCTCAAAAGCATGCTCGCCGCGCTTAGCCGGGATCAGCTCGTACTTTCCCGGAGCATTTTGCGACAGCCAATGATGGTGCGCCAGGCGGTGTAAAACCTGGCGGGCGTGGTCGTAGGAGATATTCAGAATCTTCATCACTTCTTCGGTGGTGACAACAGGCTGCTTATCCCATTCCAGGCGCAGGATGAGCGAAGACTCAAGAGGAGAGAGTGAGCGAGGGGACATCATCGTGGTTATCTTTATGTTATTTTATTACTAATTCGGTCACAAAACTGCATTTCTATAACCGTTATACTCCTGATCAATATTTTTACAAGTCCGACTTATCCACATTCAAAAAACGTGCAAACGGAACTGCATCTTAGTTCTCTGATTTCTATTCACTGCCTATTATTACAGTGCCAAAATGGCATCGCGAGATCTGCAGAATTGGCATTTCCAGAAACGCCAATTTGGCACTTCTGTTGTTTGGCTTATCAGCGCCCCTAATCCTCAGCCGTGCTTTTATCCACCCTCACGCTCTTGCTCAAGGATAGTCTGGTAGAGCGCGTCACTTAAATAAAAACCTGCGGTTCTCCGTAAAGCATCCAGATGGGGTTTCAGTTGATTGATTTCTTTTCGCGCATGAGCGAATAATAATATTCCCACCACGCCCATTACCTTCAAATCCAGGCGACGGGCAATGTGTCTGGCTTCCTTTTCGTCCAACAACACAAGATCTGCTTTGAGCTCTACTGCCAAAGCTATACATTCTGCCTCACCGTGATCCAGATCGCGCCTTAACACCGTTACCAGGGGTTGATTATGAACCACTTGACGTTTGATCCAGGCAGCGTTCTCAACCTCTTGGCTGCCAGGCCATCGTCTTCCAAACGCATTGAGCTCAGCCCAAACGGCATCTGGAATGTAAACTTCGCCAAAAAGCCTTTGCAGCAATTCAAACTGGCTGATTGCTGCCAGGTTGGTCAATGGAGATGTATTACTGACGACAATCATGGATTACCCAGGCTGTCCAGCGCAGCCATATCATTTTGAAGATCATACTTTTCGTAGTGTGCGTTGATCCTTCTCAACCCAAGTATTTGGCGGAATTCCCAGAGCGATACCCCGGCTAATTCACGCGCCTTTCCGATGGAAAGCCTTCCCTGGGCATACAACCACACCGCTAATTCCAGCTTCACTTCGGGTGCAGTGAGATGGGCAGAGTCTAAAATATCCTGTGAAACCTCAAAAGTAACCATGTCGTCCATTTGACCTCCGAATGAGTAGCAACATACACATCACCATGCTGCCACTCAATCGTATTGTAACATTTTTTATTGGCTTTTCTCAAACTACAGCTCTCGAGTGAATTTACCTGATCTTTCGCCAGAAAGAGGCCTTTAAGTGAATGGTGTACAGATTGGGGCGTCCCTGGCCTCTGCGTTGGATGGTGATCAAACCAACCTCTTCCAGTTCGGCGATATACCGCACCACGCTCCTCACGCCATTTCCCATGTCCTTGGCAAGCCGGTCCTGGCCCGGAAAGCAGTTGTCCAGCTCGCGGGCGTATTTGAGCAGCATGGCATAGGTCAGCTTGTCGCCGATGGAGATTTGCTTGCTCTCCAGGATGAAGTTGGGCACGCCGGTCCAACCGC
>CAZCBJ010000052.1:0-20678 GCA_964496705.1 uncultured Anaerolineaceae bacterium
CCAGCGAGCTGACCGACATCATATACGGATAGGCCAGACCTTTGATGCCCACCTGGTTTAGGGCAGCGGCCAGGTTGGCAAGGCCCAGACTGACTGGATAGAGATCGGATTTATTGATATAGATCAACGGACCCAGGTAATCGTTCCAGGCACCCATGAAGGTGAACAGGGCGATCACCGCCAGCGCGGGCTTGATCAGGGGTAGGATGATGAAACGCAGGGTCTGTAATTCATTTGCGCCGTCAATGCGCGCGGCATCCGAGAGCTCATCCGGAATGGTGCGCAGGAACTGGCGCAGCATGAAGATGTAATATGGACTGGCGAAGAAGGCGGGGATGACCAAAGGCTTGTAGCTGTTGATCCACCCCAGGTGCTTGAAGATGATGAACATCGGCACCATGGTGACCTGATAGGGGATCATCATGGTCATCAGGCAGATGGAGAAAAGGATGTCGCGCCCCGGCCATTTCAAGCGACCAAAGGCATACGCCACCAGCGTGTTGGAGATCACCGTGCCCACCACCACCGGCAGGCAATAGCGGAATACTGTGTTGAACAGGAAGAGGGAGAACTTTTGCACCTGCCATGCTTCGATAAAATTCACCCAACGCGCGGGATTGGGAATCCACACGGGCGGGATGATAAAAATTTGTTCCTGGGTTTTTAAAGCCGAGCCGATCATCCAAAACAGGGGCAAGAAAAAGGTGACCGACAACGAAATCAGCAGGAAATATTTTAATATTTCATTGAGGATAAAGCCCGGGGTGATTTGCTTTCGGTGACCGGGGATATTGGGTGATATGGTCGAGGGAGCGCTAGAGGCGGTCATGGATCACCTGTTATTTATTGGGTTCACCGCTGCCGTAATAAACCCAACGGGCGGATGACTTGAACAGCAAGTATGTGAATATGATGATCAGGATAAAAAGCAACCAGGCCATGGCGGAGGCTTTGCCCATGCGCAGGAAACGGAATGCGTTTCGGAACAGGTGCAGGGCATAAAATTCGGTTGATTCGTTCGGACCGCCCCCGGTCAACAACCAGGGGAGCGAAAAATCCTGAAATCCGCCGATGAAACCGGTGACCAAATTAAACAGGATGACGGGTGATACCATTGGAATGGTGATGTACCAGAATTTGTGCGTGCTGTTGGCGCCGTCCACGGTGGCGGCTTCGTAAAGCTCGCGCGGCACGTCCTGCAGTGCAGCCAGGAACAGCACCATCGAATAGCCAGATGCCCACATGTTGATCATGATCAGACTGGGCTTGGCGTACAGGGGACTGGACAGGAAGGGGATGATGGGCAGCTCTAAATAGCGCAGCACGGCATTGATCGCGCCGAACTGCGGGTTGAGCAGAAAGCCCCACACCATGGTGATCACCGTGATGGGGATGATGGCCGGGAAGAAAAAGATGGTGCGGAAAAATGGGCGACCGTAGATCTTGGTGTTCAACAGCACCGCCACCAGGAATGCGGTTAGCACCGAGAGCGGTACGCTCAAACCCACATAAAAGAGTGTATTGGGAATCACAACCTTAAAGTGCGGGTCGGTGAAAAAGATCTCCCGGTAATTCTGAAGGCCGATGAAGACCGGCGGACGCAGCAGGTCATAACGGGTGAAGCTGTAATAGAAGGATGAAACCAGCGGATAGACTGTCCAGATGAGAAAACCGAGGATCCAGGGTGAGGCAAACAGCAGCCCGATGAGCAATTGCCTGCGTTCGGTGACGCCCAACCGCCTGATTTTAATTATTCTCGATGCCATCCATTTCCTCACAGTTTCAGGGTTGCGGAGAGGTGGTTGATAAATAATGTCCTGTAGGGGTGAGTCGACCTCACCCCTACAGATGATGAGCCGAAATCAGGAAGCGAATCCTGCGTTCTTGTATTCCTCTTCGCAGCGGCGCTGCAATTCTTCAGCGGCCTGTTCAGGGGTCATCTCGTTGCGATTGACCTTGTCTTTGATATTGAGGTATTCATTGCTGACGAAGGAGGTGATTTCACAGCGAGCCGGAGCCACCCATTCGGTGGCTTCCTTGTAGCTCTTGAAATAGAAATCAAGCCCGGGGTAAACAGCCGGATCCACCGTATCCAGGAAAGCCTTGCCGGAAGGCAGCCAGCCCTGCAGCTCCCAGAGAATCTTGCCCGGTTCAACCGTGTTCAACAATTCACCAATCTTGAACATGACATCCGGGTTCTTGGAGCCTTTGAAAATGGTCCACACATGACCGCCGGCGCCTTGCACTTTAACCCCTCGGCGGCTGGCAGGCACAGGCAGCCAGGTGGCGCGGTTATTGGCGGCTACATCCGGCTTGTCGTGCATGGTCTCGCCAGGATGCCAATAGCCTTCGATGAGGCCGCATTCCGCTTCAGCATTGTAAGCGCCGCCCCAGGTGTCGCGTCCGGCTACATTATATAAGGCTGCCAGATTATCCGGGCCAACCACATCGATGAATTTCTTGAATGTGGCGAAGGCTTCCACCAGGTTGGGGTGATTGAGGTTAAATTTGCCGGTGCCCTCATCGAACCACTGCCAGTTCCAGGATGTGGCGGCCATCCAGCCATCTGTGTCCCACATCCCTTCGCCCATCGCAGCGAATGGATTGATACCGATGCGGGTGACATTGCCGGCTGAGTCCTTCTGGGTCAATTGGATGTGCCATTCGAGCAATTCGTCCCAGGTTTGCGGTGGATTCTCGGGATCCAATCCACCCTCTTCCACCAGCTTTTTGTTGAAGTTCAGACCATAACGCAGAAAGCCTTCCTGGCTGGGAATACCGTATTGGACGCCTTTATAAAAACAGATGGGCCAGATGCCGTCGATGAAATCCTCTTGCTTGGTGGTACCCGTGGCAAGATAATCGGTCAACGGCAGCAGGATGTCACGCGCCATGAAGCCGAGGTAATTGACGTTACCGCCGGTATCAGGCGGCTCACCGCCGGCGATGGCGGTGAGCATGGCTTCCTCGCCAACACTGGTCTTCACTTCAAAGGTGTTATTGCCTAAAATCTCTTTGAAGGCTGGCAGAGCCTGGATCCTATCCCAGGCGGTGGTGTAACCCTCACCACCCCAACCGCACCAGTAGCGCAGCAGCACACCTTGCTTGGCGACCGGTTCACCGCCTGGCTTTTCGCCTGTCTCGGTAGCCGGTTTGGGTGCGCAGGCAGCCAGCACACTACCCGCGCCAACGGTTGCGGCGATTCGTAGGAAATCTCGCCGGCTAATCTTCTGCTCAGACATTTTTTCCTCCTGAATAGTGTACAGATTGGGTAAAAAGTTGGTAAGGTTTGACTGACGGAAGTTGTTATTGGGGTATTTTCCTCCGATCTTGTAGTACAATTTTGAAAAGTCTATGAGCGATCGTCGATATTTTCTGCATCCCCAAAAATCTGCTATCATAATATCACAAACAATCATCGCAGTCAAATGAATAATCATATAAAGTCATAAATGTCTATCTTTATGTTCTGATTCTGTAAAAAACTATCATCGGAGACCAGTGGAAATGGACTCAACTTGTATTTATGATGTCATCACCTTTGGTGACACCTGTGTTGACCTGATCATGACCGGGCAGGACGTGACTCCTCAATTCGGGCAGGTGGAAAAACTGGTCGAGGATTATTCGCTGGAAATGGGTGGGTCCTGCACCATCTTCGCCTGTCAGGCAGCCAAACTCGAGCTGCGCACGGCTGTGTTGGGCAAGGTGGGACAGGACAGTTTTGGCGAATTGATCCTGCATCGCCTGGAGCAGAGCGGGGTGCGCTTGGATCACATGCAGGTGGATGCGACGCTCAAGACCGGGTTGGGAATCGCGCTGTGCCCGCCCGGCGACCGCGCCATTCTGACCTACATGGGCACGATCAACGTGCTGACCCCAGCGGATGTGCGTGACGACTTTTTAGCCTCGGCGCGCCACCTGCACCACGGCAGCCTGTACCTGCACACCGGGTTGCGCCCGGGAATAGTGGATATTTTCCGGCGCGCCAAAGCGCTAGGGCTGACCACTTCCTTGGATCCCAACTGGGATCCGCAGGAAGAGTGGCGCGCGGGGATGGATGAGCTGCTGCCGTTGACAGATGTTTTTTTTCCCAACGATCAGGAAGCGCTGTACATCAGCGGAAAAGATACGCTGGACGAAGCCGCGGCCAGTTTCCTTCAGATGGGGGTGCAGGTGGTTGCGATCAAGGCGGGGGCAAAGGGCGCGCGAATCTACTTTGCCGGCGGTATGTTGGAGCGTGGAGTTTCGCCGGTCAGCGGGGGCGATAGCATCGGGGCTGGCGACAGCTTTGACGCCGGTTTTCTCTCTGGCTGGCTGCGCGGGCTGCCGCTGGAGCGCTGTCTGGAGATCGGTTCAGCCTGCGGACGCAGCGTGGCAAGTAAAATTGGCGGACTGGCCGGGCAGTTGCGCTGGGATCAGGTGTAACTGCCAAACTCGTCGATGGCTGCCACCATTGCCAGGATGTTCTCCAGGCTGGTGTCGCGCTCGATGACATGCGAAGGTCCAACGATCAAACCGCCCCCTGCGCCCAGCTTGTGGATCACCTCGCGCACATGCGCGCGCACCTCTTCCGGGCTGCCGAAGGGCAGCACGGATTGGACGCCCAGCCCGGCGTGAA
Source organism: uncultured Anaerolineaceae bacterium (assembly GCA_964496705.1). Classification (GTDB taxonomy): domain Bacteria; phylum Chloroflexota; class Anaerolineae; order Anaerolineales; family Anaerolineaceae; genus CAZCBJ01. The sequence continues at coordinate 4,622 of CAZCBJ010000052.1, forward strand.
AGGTCAGCCGGTCGCCGTAAGCGGTCTTGACCCAGGCGTGGTCCACACATTCCGGCTGCACCGGGTTGAGGATGGTCACGCCGGCTTCGATCAGGTCGGGAATTAAATCGTTGATCTTCCCGTCACTGTGATATTGCACTGGCAGGTCCGGGAGAATATCGCGCGCGGCCTGGATGATGCGCTTCAGGCGCGGGCCTAACCAGGTGCGCCATAACTTCTTGCTCATCATCAATCCCGTCTGCATCGCTACGTCGTCGCCGGTGTAGAGCACATCCACCCCTGCCAGCGCATAGGCGCGCGCCAGGGCGGCGTTGCGCTCGGTGATCTTGTCCAGCACTACGGCGGCTTTTTCGTCGTTGTGCAGCATATCCTCGAAGAGGCGCGGCATGGAGCGTATCTGCCAGGCGATCTCAAACAGCTCAGACACCTCGCCGTAGACCGCGTAGCCGCGGGCGTGCAGCGCATCCACTTGCTCACGCAAGGTGACCGTGCGGTAATCGGCGCCAAAATCCGGCCAGGGATAGTGGACGATTTCGTCAATGCTTTCCGCGCGTTCGAGCGGATACAGGTACTCAGCGTAGTGCATGTCGGCATCCCACACCCGGCCGCGGCCCCATTCATCCCAGGTTGCCCCCGGGCGGGTGAAGTAAGCCGAGAAATCCCCCGGATGGCGTGAGGGAGTTTGGTGGGCATAAACGATGTCCTGCCGCAGCGCGGTGACCAGGTCGCGGGTGCCAAAGTGGGCAGCCAGCATGTCGAACACACGGTGTTCAAGCAGGATTTCACGCGGGACACGGTCCGGTGTCTGTCGGCGGGTCGCAGCCAGCACCCGTTCGCGCGAGGTCATTTCAGCCATGCTGGTATTATACCTGGTTGGGAATGCCCTCTTCAGTCAGGATGATCTTGGAGATGTAGCGCACCTGGCCCGGTTGGTAGCCTTGCGCCTCGGCCAGTTTGTAGGCCAGCACCTGCAGCGGAACCACATTTAACACCGGGCGCAGGTGATCCGGTTGATCAGCAATGCAGAAGGTGATTGCGCCTGGTTGATGAAAAGGTTGTGTCTCGCCGACCAGCAGGACCCGCCCACCGCTGTGCAGAATATCGCCAGCCAGGGAAAGGTTCAGCTCGCCCTGTTTGCCGGAGGGGACAAAAAGCACGGCAGCGAAGCGTTCATCGATCACCTCGTTGGGGCCCTGGCGAAACTCGGCGCATTCCAACGGGATGCCGGGCATGCGTGAGACCTCTTCCATCACCAGCCGTCCGCAGAAGGCGGCGCCTTTGTCGTTGCCGCGGTAGAGCAGGTAGATCGGCCGGTAACCCTGGAACAAGCCCAGGATTTCATCCGCAGCCTGGCTGGCGCGCGCGACCACCTCGGTCATCTGCTCGGCGCAGCGCAGCATGTCATCGCGCTCGTCGTCCAGCCGTCCAACCACCGCGGCTGCCAGCGCCAGCATGGTGATCATCATCCCGGTGACCACGTTAATCGACACCAGATCATCCTTGTGCGTATCGCTCCACACAATCAGGTCGGACAACTTCGCCAGCGTGCTGTCGGGTTCATTGGTCACGGTGACAAAGGGGATGTCGTTTTCGACCAGCGCCTGGGCCAGTTTGATCACCTCTGCAGTTTCGCCGGAGCGCGAATTGATCACCACGTTGGCGTTGCGCAGGGTGGGCAGCAGGGAGTAAAAGGCGTCTGAGGCGCACCAAACGCTGGCCGAGCGCCCGTGCTGAAGCAGGTACATCTCGGCCGGCATGCACAGGTAGGCTGCGCTGGCTACGCCGAGCATGAAAATGGGGCGGTCGTTGCGCAGGAAAGCGGCGGCGGCTTCCAGCCGGGAACGCTCCGAGCCGTACAGATGGTGGATGACGTATTTCAGATTTGCGGGTTGGTGTTGAATATCGTTCCAGAGCAAGTTTTGCATGGGCGGCCTTTTTAATCAAATATGGGCGGAAATCAAGTAGAATGAGTACGTTCCCCATCAGTTTATCACGCGCATATCTGTGTGTCAAGTGAATATATGTGATAATTCATATTGACTGACAAGATTGTATGTGATAAGATGGGTGCATCCCCATCTGTCTATGGAGTTGCCATGCGCGTTGCCGGTCATCTTTTTGAAATCATGTCGCCCGCTGAAGTGGAGATCATCCACCGTAATGCTTTGCGCATCCTGGCGGAAATTGGTCTGGAAATTCAAAACCAGTCCTTGTTGAATGCCCTGAAGCAGGCGGGGTGCAGCGTGGATTTGTCGGCGCAGCGGGCGCGCTTCCCGGCAGTTCTGGTGGAGCGCTTCATCGCCGACGCTGAAAAATTTGATTGGCAGCAGATGACCCCCTCGGTGGCGGGCAGCGCCGGGGTCTACCACGGCATGTATCACGATCCGCACAGTAATCAACTGGTTGACTGGAACGAAACGCATCTGTCCGATTATTTCGCGTTGGCTGCCCACCTGTCAAATATCCAGGGCGCGTCCATGCTGGGCTGCCGGCTGCCGTGCCCCTCGGCGTTGGAGCCGCTCTACGAGCGCCTGTACTGCTGGAAATACGGCGCACATGAGGGCAGCTCGATCTATCTGGATGAAATTTGCCCTTACCTGCTGGAACTCTACCAGTTGCGCGCGGACATGCTGGGCAAGCCGCTCAACGAGGTTTTCCGTGGAACGGTGTACCTGGTGCCGGCGCTGCGCCTGGGCGTGCACGAGGCGTATCAGGTGGCCTGGTTCTGGAAGAAGGGCATTCGCGTGGGGATTGGCGATATGTACGCGCTGGGCGCCAACGCGCCGGTGACGCTGGCGGGAGCAGTGACGCTCAACCTGGCCGAGCAGCTTGCGCTGCGTATCCTCGATTGGGCGCTGTGGGGGACGAGAAATCTGCACCTGGGTGGGTCGCTGTCGGTGATGGACATGCGCTCGATGATCTATCCCTACGGTCGCCCGGAAATGGCGGTGACCAACATGATGATGGCTCAGATGGCGCGCCATTACGGGGCGGCCTTTCACGGACATGCCGGTTTGAGCGATGCCAAACTGCCCTCGGTGGAGGCTGGTTATCAGAAGGCTTTGACCGCCATTCCCACCCTGTTGGCAACGGGCAGCTTCTCGATGGACGCCGGATTGCTGTCCATCGATGAAGTGTGCTCAGCAGTGCAGTTGGTGCTGGATGATGAATTTTTGTCGGCATTGAAACGATTCGCGCATCAGTTCGAAGTGAGCGATGAGAGCATCGGCTTCGAGACCATCCTCGAGGCTGGCCCAGCCGGGCAATATCTGGATAAAGAACATACCGTGCGTTATCTGCGCAAGGAGCACTGGCAGCCGGGATTGTGGTCGCGCGAGATGTTGCGGCCCTGGTTGGAGGCGGGTGGCGGGATCGATGCTGACCGCGCGCGCCAGAAGGCATTGGATATCATCGCCAAACCGAAACAGACCTTTTTAAGCGAAGATCAAGCGAAAGCCATCCAGGCGGTCATCCGCCATGCCGAAGGCCATCTCAACGGAGCAATCAGACCTTAAGGAGCATGAATATGAAAAAAACAATAGTGATTTTGGGTGTTGGATCCACCTACTTCACCCGCGGGATCGTGGAAAGCCTGATCACCAAGGGCGGTGAGTGGGATGTGCGCATGGTGGATATTGATGAGCAGGCGCTGGATATCGCTGTCAACCTGGGCAAGCGGTTGGTCGAAGCCTACGATGCCAATGTGACCGTGATGGGCTCCACCGATCGTTGCGAGGTTCTGCCGGGGGCGCACGCGGTCACCTCGACCATCGGTGTGGGCGGGCGGCGCGCCTGGGAAAAGGACGTGACCATCTTTCGCCAGTTCAATGTCTATCAGTCCACCGGCGACACCTACGGCGCGGGCGGCGTCTCGCGCGCGCTGCGCATGATCCCGGTGCTGGTGGACGTGGCCAGGGATATCGAACGCCTGTGCCCCAATGCGCTGTTTATTAACTTTTCCAACCCGTTGACCGTCAACGTCAGCGCCATCGCCCGCGAGACCAAGGTGCGGGTGGCCGGATTGTGTTACGGGGTGAGCTGGTACCAGCATTACCTGGCGCGCTTGATCGAGGTACCATTCGAAAAACTGCTGGCCAAGGCGATTGGCGTGAATCACTTCACCTGGATCACCGAGTTGATGTATGAAGGTCAGGACGCCTGGCCGATGGTGCGCGAAGCGCTCAAGCGCAAGCCCGAACAATTGGAGCACAACCGCTACACCTGGGAGTTGTTCCGCATGTTTGATGCCTTCCCCTGCGTGGGCGACGGGCACATTTGCGAATTCATCCCCGGCTGGCAGGGCAAGGGCGATTATTACGGCAAAACCTTTGGCATCGATGCCGGGCATGCTTTTGAAGAGTATGCGGCTGGCTTTGATCGTATCTATGATGAAATGGCGGACCAGGCTTACGGGCGGGCGCCGGTCACCCGCCGCATTGACGACCCGGCAGCCGCCGAGGTTTTCCGCGATGAAGACCTGTTCATTGATGTGCTCAACGCCGCGATGGGTGAGATGGAGATCGAGCGCACCGTGAACCTGCCGAATTACGGGCAGGCAACCAACCTGCCGGCCGGCGCGGTGTTGGAAGCCACCACGCTGATCAATGGGCTGGGTTTCCACCCGCTGGCTTTTGGCGCACTGCCGCCCGGTATCACCGCCATCCTGCTGCGCATCATCGGCACGCAGGAATTGACGGTGGAAGCCGCGCTGAAAGCTGACCGCAAGCTGGTTGAACAGGCGCTGCTGGCAGGCATGACGGTCAGCACCGAAGATGAAGCCCGGCGCATGACGGACGTGATCCTGGAAACCCACCGCGAATATCTGCCGCGTTTCCATTCATAAAGAGATATCCTTCAGGTTTTGGCGGACAATTCGCCCGACTTACTTGAATCAGGTTTCCTCCACAACAGACCCGGCCAGCGGGGAAAGGTCGGGTTCGCTTATTTCTTTTTTGGCGGTAAAATGAGCGGATATTGTCCGGGACAGGCGACCGCCTGCGGGAGTGGATTTGGACCAACCCATCACGATGAAGCGCATTTTCGCCACCTGGTGGCCGCTGGCTGCCAGTTGGCTAATAATGGCGCTGGAAGGTCCAGCGCAGTCGGCGATTGTGGCGCGCCTGCCGGATGCCAAGGTCAACCTGGCCGCGTTTGGTGGGGTGGTGTTCAGCCTGGCGCTGATCATCGAATCACCGATTTTGATGCTGCTTTCGGCCTCCACTGCTTTGAGCAAGGACTGGGACTCTTATCAGCGCATCCGCAAGTTCATGATGCTTGCCGGGGCAAGCCTGACCGGCCTGCATATACTGATTGTCTTCACGCCGTTGTATGAGCTGCTGGTGAAAGGGGTGATCGGCGTTCCGCCAGAAGTGATCGAACCGGCGCGCCTCGGCCTGGCGATCATGATCCCCTGGACATGGGCCATCGCCTACCGTCGTTTTCACCAGGGCGTTCTGATCCGCTTTGGCTATTCGCGAGCGGTGGGCAAGGGCACCCTGGTGCGGTTAGTCGCCAACCTGGTTGTGCTGGCGAGCGGCTACCTGATCGGCAGCATCCCGGGCATTGTGGTGGCAACCAGCGCAATCATCGCCGGGGTTATCTCCGAGGCGGCGTATGTGGGGCTGGTGGTGCGGCCCATCCTCAAATATCCGCTGCGCCAGGCGCCGCCGGTGGACCCGGCCCTCAACTGGCGCTCTTTTTTCGCGTTTTATACCCCGCTGGCTTTGACCTCTTTGATTGGATTGCTGGCCAATCCCATCGGTAGCGCGGCAGTCAGCCGCATGCCGATGGCGCTTGAGTCGTTGGCGGTGTATCCGGTGGTGACGGGCTTCACCTTCATGGTGCGCAGCATGGGCATCGCATACAACGAGGTGGTGGTGGCTTTGATGGATGAGAAAGGCTCTTCACCTCATCTGCGGCGCTTCACGCTGGGTCTGGTGCTGATCACCAGCGCGTTCCTGCTCCTTTTTGCGGCTTCGCCGCTGTCCAGATTGTGGTTCCAGAAGGTGGTGGCGCTTTCGCCTGATTTGGCCGGGTTGGCGCGCAACGGACTGTGGCTGGTGCTGCCTTTGCCAGCGCTGAATGCGCTGCAATCCTGGTACACCGGAGCGATCATGTACGGACGCAAGACGCGCGGCATCACCGAAGCGGTGGTGGTCTTTCTGGTAAGCAGCGCGCTGTGCCTGGGGGCGGGGGTGGCCTGGGGCGGGTCGGCAGGCGTCTACATTGCGCTGGGCGGGCTAACGATCAGCAGCGCGGCGCAGACCATCTGGTTGTGGAAACGCAGCCGACCGGTGATGCGCCAGGTGAGTGTCCGCGACCGGCAGCCAGCCGTTTAGTGCTTGCGCCGCCGCGTCTTCACCGTGTTTTTACGGTGGCGGGCGGCCTCACTGCCGATCCAGATTCCGAAACGAGGCAGGATTCTGCGGTGCAGCACCAGGATCAGAATGGCCAGGCCAAAGGCGGCTGAAAAGATGATCAGAGAATTGGTCAGGCTGTTCATTATAGCTGGGTTGATGATCATCACCACCGCCAGGGTCATCATCAGCACACCACCGACCAACTTAAGAATTCTCCCCTGTTTTTCCTCCAGCCGGCTGGCGCGCAGGGTGAAGACAGCGGCCAGGAAGATAACCAGCTCATCGATCTGATAGATGACCATATACAACAGCAGCAGCAGGCCAAATTGAGCCGGGCTGGCTTGATTGGCGGTGAGCAGGTTGGTCCACAGCACCGGAAAGCCTGCCGTGCAGGAAAATTCCACCATCGAGACACCAAACGCCAGCGCGACTGTGGCGGTGATCAACCCCCACAGCGACCCGCTGGAAGCTGCCAGGACATTGCGCATTTTTTGAACCAACCCTGGCTTATCTTTTTCTGCGATGGTCAGCGACACGCCTTCTTTGTACCAAAAATAATCTTTGATGTTGATGACTGCAAACACGAGTGCGATCAATGAAACGCCGAGTTGAATCCACTTGATATAGTTGATATAACTGAACAGGGTGAACAGACCGGCGATGAACACGGCGTATACCCCGGCAGTCACCGTCAGGAAAATGAGGCCGATGAGCAAAATCTTGCGGCGCGAACCGGTGTGCACCACCAGCGCCAGCAGCATGGTCAGCACCCAGATCGAGCAGGGATTGACGCCATCCACGAATGAAATCAACAGCGTGCTTAAAAAAAGGGATTGTTGATCCAGGTCAATCTTCCCGAAGAGCGGCAGGCTGATGATCTTGTCCGGTTTTTGCTCAACCGGCGGCGTCGGATTGGTTTCAGGGAGCGGGGTCGGTTCTTGACCGGCAACATAGCTGCCGGGGTCAGGGCAGCCGTTGAGCAGGCAGGTCTGCACTGTTTCTTCCACTTGCTGCGCGATGACCTCGTTCCAACCCACCCAGTACTGCTGACCGATGAAAGTGGTCGGCACGGCGGTGGGCTCAAAACCGTAATTTTTTCCCAGGCGCTTCAGCTCGTCGCGGTTTTCTTCACTGTACCAGACCTCAAAGGAGCGTACTTGAAGCGAAGGGTATTTGCGGGTCAGCTCTTCCAGGAATGGTTTGGCTTCGGCGCAGTGCGGGCAGCCGTCGCCCCAAAAGAAATATATGATAGGCTGGCTCTGCTGAGGGAGTGGGATAGCATCAGCTGAGTGGGAAGGTTTCCAGGCCAAACCAAACACGACAAGTATAAACAAGGCTAACTGGCGGATCTTCTTTGGGAAAGGAATGATCATGGATGGTTTTACGGATTTCCTTGGGTCGCGTGGTGCAGAATGTATCGCCATTATACAGGCTTCCTGTAGCAATTTCCTCATAAAATGATGAAAGTTTGAAATCTATGCCTGTTTGCTTGATCTCGTAGGATTTGATAGTCAGTTATCAAATCCTCATATTGGTGCAATCTCTTGTAGTAAGATTAAACCAATTTCACCCATGAAGTAAGGAGAAGAATTATGGCAGAATGGAAAGTGCCTTACAGCAGTATCTCCAACCGTTTCAACCAGGAAGAAGCTGAAGCCTTGCTGCGCGTGATCCAGCAGGATGTATTATCGAAAGGCCCCACCGCGCGCCAGTTCGAAGAGAAATTTGCTGCACGCATCAGCGCTAAGCATGCGCTGGCAACTTCGTCCTGCACCACCGCATTGTTCCTTTCCGGGCAGATTCTGGGTTTGCAGGAAGGCGACGAGGTGATCACCACCCCGCAGACCTTCTGGGTGACCACCTGGCCGATGCTGGTGCGGAAGTGTAAAATCCGTTTTGCCGATATTGAGCCCAACAGTCTGAACATCGACCCTTCCAAAATTGAGCCGCTGGTGACGGAGAAGACCAAAGCCATCTATGTGGTGCATCACGGCGGGCAGGCGGTGGATATGGACCCGGTGATGGCGGTGGCGCGAAAATACAATCTGCGCGTGGTGGAGGACTGCGCTCACGCCCCCGGTGCGCTTTACAAAGGAAGGTGTGTGGGCACCATCGGTGATGTCGGTTGTTTCTCTTTTCACTCGCTGAAAAACATGACCACCGGCGAGGGTGGGATGCTGGTGACCAATGACGACGAGTTGTACCGTTATGCCGAGCCGTTGGGGACGATCCACATGTACGGAGAGATGGTGGAGCGCGAGGACAAGACCATCGGTCCTTATCGCGAACCAGCCTATTACAAGGATTGGCATGCCAAACAGTCGTTCAATAATGACTATGTCAACGCCACTTTCGAGGTGGGCAACAATTATCGGATGAGCGAGCTTCAGGCAGCTGTCGGGCTGGTGCAATTGGAGAAGCTGGACAGGTTGAACGAGCGGCGCAGGGAGATTGGCCGCCGCCTGAACGAGGGGTTGAGCGGGCTGCGCGGGATCACCCTGCAGGTGGAGCAGCCGTATGCTTATCACATCTACCACCTGTACACCTTCTTTTATCATTCGGAAGTTGTTGGCGCCTCCAAGGACGATTTCATTCGCTATATGGAACAGGAAGAAGGGGTGAAAATTGACATCCGCTATTTCCCGGTGCATCTGCTGGCCGAATTCCGCGCCCTGGGGCACCGTTTTGGCGAATGTCCGGTGGCGGAAAGGCAGTATTTTGAGCACCAAATTCAATTGCCGATTTATGATCATCTCACCGAGGCGCAGATTGAGCACATGATTCAGGCAGTTCGCCGCACTGTCCAAAAACTGAGCAAATAAGCGGCTGTATTCAGTTACCAAGAAGGAGGTTCACATGGGACACCCGGGCATGATGGCCAATGTGCGGGTGGATGCTGACCGCACCCACCAGTTCATCGAAGGGTTCGGGGTCAATATCAACGCCAAATGCTGGCAGGCAGGCAGGCTGGCGCCATTGGTGGATTTATTGATCGACGACCTGGGCGTGACGCATTTCCGAGTGGATATCTGGGGAAAGTCCAACTGGATCGATCCGGACAACTCTCTGGGGCCCACTTCTCTCTTTGAAGTCAATCTCGCAGCCATCTATCAGGGGAATGTCTTTCAAGACGGCTTTGGTCTGATGCGTCATCTCAACCGCAGAGGAATCCAGCCCTACCTGGCCTGCAGCGGCGACGTGCCGGGCTGGATGCTGGGGCAGGATGGGAAAACACTGGTGGATTTCGAGGCCTTTTCCAGCATGCTGGTCTCGCTGGTGGATTGGGCGCGGCGGCGCGAAAACATCCATTTCAATCTGCTGGGCCCGCTCAACGAAACCGATATCGGCAGCCCTGAAGGACCGACGCTAGCTCCCCAGGGTTTTGTCCAAGTATGCGAGCTGCTGGTTGAAAAGCTTAGAGAAAGGGGATGGGGGGATATCCGACTGGTGGTGCCGGAGCAGGCTCATTTCGATGAAAAATACCTTCAGGTATTGACCGCCAGCAGCAAGCTGCGCGGGAAGATAGCCGCCTTCGGCATGCATGATTACGCGGATTATGACTCTGAAAGATACGCGCAGGTGGTGAACACGGTCAGAGCCAGCGCGTATGCGGATGTGCCGCTGTGGATGACTGAATACGGCGACCTGGATCAGAGCGGTGAGCGCGAGTGGTATGTGGCTTGGGCGATGACCTCGCGCCTACTGGATCAACTCACCGCCGGTTTCAGCGCGGCGCTGGTCTGGGATGCATTTGACAATTACCATGATCATGACGAAGCCTGGACCATCTACGGGCTGATCCGCACCGGCTTGAGGGCATATACGCCCAAGAAACGTTATTATGCTCAAAAACAGGTCTTCCGCCATGTGCGCCCGGGATTTGTGCGGCTGGCCGTGACCTGCGAGCCGCGCGAACTGCGCCTTTTGGCATTTGCCAGCCCCGACCGGCGCCAGTTGACGCTGGTGGGGATGAATACCGGGTGCGAGCCTTTGCGCGCCAATATTCAGCTCAGCGGCTTTCCGCCCGAATTGATGGAGGCGCGCGCCGCATACCACCGCACCACTGAGAGCGAAAATTGTCACTGCATTGGCAGCATTCCCATGCGGGGCGGCAACTGGCCCTTTACCGGGCTGGATGTAGATATTCCACCCGCCTGCATCTTCACCATCACCACCTCTGCGTAGAATCCATATGTAACAAAGGAGACGATATGCGTAAACCACTTTCACCAGATCAGAGGAAATGGGTTGATGAGACCCTGGCGGGGATGTCGCTGGAAGAGAAGGTCGGTCATCTGCTTTGCCCCGAGGACCGCGAATACAGCGAGGATGAATGGCTGCAGATTCAGAAGGATGTGCCTTTCGGCAGCGCGTTTTTCACCTTTACGCCCCCTGAAAGGCCGTTGAGCTGCATCAAGGCCATTCAGAAAATGGCGCGCATTCCAGTGTTGATCGCTTCTGACCTGGAACACGGCGCCGGAGCGATGATCCCGCATTGCACTGATTTTCCCAACGCCATGGCGGCTGGCGCTGCAGATGATGTGCGACTGGTGCGCGCGATGGGCCGGGCTACCGCCCGGGAAGGGCGGGCGAACGGGGTGCATTGGACCTTTTCACCGGTGGTTGATTTGAACGTGAATTTCCAGAATCCAGTCACCAACATTCGCGCGTTGGGCGACCGGGCCGGGCGGGTGAGCAGATTGGCACAAGCCTGGATTGAAGGTATTCAGGAATCGGGTGAGATGGCTGCCAGCGCCAAACATTTCCCCGGCGACGGCATGGACGACCGAGACCAGCATTGCTGTACCTCGGTCAATACCTGCTCACTGAGCCGTTGGTGGGCGACTTACGGGCGGGTGTGGCAGGCAGTCATCCAGGCGGGGACGTTGAGCGTGATGGTGGGGCACATTTCCTTTCCGGAATACGAGGGCCTGGCGGACAGGCCGGCTGACGCGCTGCCAGCGACGCTCAGCCAGCGCCTGCAGGTTGACCTGCTGCGGCGCGAGCTGGGATTTGAGGGGGTGATTGTTTCGGATGCGGCGCCGATGATTGGAATTGCTTCGCGGGTTCGCGCAGATGAACAGGCGGTGCAGAACATCCTGGCGGGATCGGACGTATACCTGTTCGCCAATCCGCGCGAAGACTTCGGGTTTCTACTCCAGGCGGTGCGGGGTGGGCGAATTTCGCTGGAGCGCCTGGAACAAAAGGTGCGGCGTGTGTTGGAATTGAAGGTGCGCCTTGGGCTGCCGCAGAGCCTACAGGGCGAGCTCATCTCGCCTCATGAAACAACCCATTACCGGTCGCAAGCGACTGAGATGGCCGAAAAAAGCATCACCCTGCTGCGCGCGAGCCGCATGACTCCGGCGGCGTTGAAACCGGGCGCTCATATTCTGACGGTCACGCTCAAATATGTGAATAACCGGCGCGACCTGGACCGCGAGCAGGAGTGGATAGATGGTGAATTGCGCCGGCGCGGATTTGAGGTGGATCACCTGCAAAATCCCTCGGCGGACGCGCTGATGGTCAAACCGGTGCAGTATGATGCGGTGTTTGTTAACATTGTCACGTACCCGCACGCATTATTCGGCAGCATGCGGCTGACCGGCGGGATGATTTCGGCTTACTGGCGCGGATTTTACGCTAATCATGATCATATCGTTTTCACCTCGTTTGGTTCTCCTTATATCCTGTATGAGCAGCCGCACTTGCCCAACCTGTACCTGGCTTATGGATTTGGCGAATTCGCCCAAAAGGCGGCTGTTCGCGCCTGGTTGGGAGAAATCGAGCCGCGCGGACGCTGCCCGGTGAGATTACCGGAGAAGATGATGGGTCTGAAATGAGGAAACCTTAAAACCAGTTGCTTTTAATCCGTCACTTTGCTAAAATCATTCTAGTGAAACCGTCTTGCTCGATATCGCAAGGAGCCAAGGCGAGATTATTCCACCCATTCCTGCTTTTTTCTTAGTCGATTCCTGTATAAAAAAAACTCCTGTTATCATTTAAATTTTAATAAAGGAGGTGATCTTATTCGTCAGATTAATACCGAATTGGACGCAGCGGTAGCTTCGACAAATATTTTAAAGAGGAGAAAAAATGAAGAAAATTTTGTTTGTTCTGTCCATCGTGCTGATTGCCAGCATGCTGTTGATCAGTTGCGCGCCCAAGGCAACCGAAGCTCCCAAGGAGGGGCCGAAAGCCGAGGAACCTAAAGCTGCAGAAGCAACCAAGGCGCCGGAACCGACTCAGGCTCCCAAAGCTGCCGAGCCGGTGAAGATCGTGATTTTTGTTGGTTTTGGCACTGGCACCGCGCCTGAACAGGTGATCGTGCATGAGCAAATGGCCAAGGAATTTAACGAAACCCACACCGATATCCAGATTGAATTTTTGACCGTGCCGTGGGAAGAGCGCATCACCAAGTACTCCACCATGCTGGCGGGAGACATGGTGCCGGATATTTCACTGCCGCAGGGCGTGGGCGGGATCGCACTTTTCCCGGATGAATGGTTGGATTTGACGCCGCTGATCCAGCGCGACAACTACGATATGAGCCGCTTTGCTGGCAAGACCCCCGAGATCATGGCGATGCCCGACAAGGGGTTGGTGGGTATGCCGCTGTGTGTGTATCCTTCGGTGATTTACTATAACGAAGATATGTTTGATGCAGCCGGGGTGGAATATCCGCCGCACGAATGGGGTGCACCGTATGCCGATGGTGATCCCTGGACGTATGCCAAGCTGGTTGAAATTGGCCGCAAGCTGACTTTTGACGGTAACGGCAACAACGCCGATTCACCAGCCTTCAACTGGGAGGATACCCGGCAGTGGGCATGGGACGGCTGGAGCTGGTACCAGGGTCCGCCGGATGTGGTGGTCAAGTTTGGCGCCAAGGATCCATTTGGCATGAGCAAGGACTACAAGATCGCCGAGATGAACAAGCAGCAGGCGTGGATTGACGCGGTGACCTTCCAACGGGATGTGATCTGGAAATACCACATTCAGGCCACCAGCGAGCAATCCGGCGCGTTCTATGACAAGGCTGGCGACCCGTTTGGATCCGGTTTGGTGGCGATGTGGGAATGCCACAGTTGGATGTCCACCTCCTTCCCTGCCTGGTCGCAAGCATTTAACTGGAATGTGGCAGCCGAACCCAGCGTTGGCGATCTGCCCATCAGCGCCACGGTGGATGCGGATGTCATTTCGATTGCCAAGGGTTCCAAGCACATTGATCAGGCCTGGGAAGTGACCAAGTGGTTCCTGGAAAAGGAGATGTTCTGGAGGCTGAGCCAGAACTACGGCTGCATCCCGGCAGATGAAGAATTGGGGCAGCGCTGGTTCGATGAAATGGCGACCCAATTCCCGAACGTGGACTTCCAGGTGTTTGGCGACTCGTTAAACTATATCGATATGCCCAACCACGAGACCTGGCGACCCGGGTACACCAAGATCTATGATGCCATTGGTAAAGCCATGGAAAAAATTTCCACCGGCACCAACACGGATGTACAGGTGGTGTTGGATGAGCTGAATGCCGAAGCGCAGACGATCCTCGACGAATACTGGGCGAATCAGTAAAATCTCTTTTTTTACATGAATCCATCCCGGCTGGAGAAATCTAGCCGGGATGGATGTTGTCTGGACAGGTTTTTAAGATTGGCGTATATTGACATTGGGGGTTATTGGTGTTAAAATATTGAAAGCGTTTTCAATCAACGTCGCATCATTCCCACAAATTTTTTAAATAAACCGCAATATTAAGCGCTAAAAAAGGATCATGCCGGGTAAACCTGCAACTCGCTGTACCATTGCCGATGTTGCCCGACTGGCGGGTGTGTCCATTACCACCGTCAGCCGGGTGGTGAATCGTTCATCCCTGGTGAATGAAAACACTGCCCAACGCGTGCACCATGCCATCGACCAATTGGGATACGCGCCCGAAACCGCCGCGCGCAATCTTGCCAGCCGGCGCACATATACCCTGGGCGTGCTGCTGCCGGTGATTGGCACCGATTTCTACGCGTTGGTGGTTTCGGGGATTGAGGCAGAAGCGTTTGAAAAAGGTTACGATCTATTAATTGCCACCCAGCACGAAACCAGCGGGCGGCGGTTGGCGCTGCCAACCCTGGGACCGCATAACACGGATGGATTGTTGACGGTTAATGTGGAATTTAACGATACTTTGATTGACTTGCATTTGGAAGGCTTCCCGCTGGTCACTTTATATGCCAAGCCGCCCTCAATGCTCAACATCCCGATTGTCGCGGTGGAGGATGAGAGCAGTTCGTATCAATTGGTCAGCCATTTTATTGAGGTTCATGGCTACACAGATATTGGTTTTCTGACCGGACCGGAGAATAATGAGGATTCCAGGTGGCGTGAAAGCGGTTACCGTAAAGCGATGGCCGATCACAACCTGCCCGTGGATGAGGATTTGATTCATGTGGGTGGGTTTGACACCCAGACCGGCCGCCTGGCAATATTAAATTGGCACCGTGCCAGCGGTCACCTGCCGCGCGCGATTTACTGCGGCGATGATGAAGCCGCGCTGGGAACCGTCCTGGCGCTGGCGGAACTGGGGCTGCGCATTCCCCAGGATGTGGCCATCGCAGGTTTCAATGATTCTTCGCTGTCTGCCTATCTTGTGCCGCCTTTAACCACCATCCACGCGCCCACCTCAGATGTAGGGCGCACTGCCGTCCGGCAAATGGTCTCGCTGATCGAGACAGGGCATGCGGACCCCTTGACCATTCTGCCGACCCAGTTCGTCGTCCGCAATTCCTGCGGTTGCGCTCAATCGCGGGTATAATAACCCAGGCCTTGACGGGAACCGATCGATTTCCGGAAGGATTTTCAGCCCAAAAGGAGGTGAAGCCGAAAACCCAGTGAGTGCCCATTCGAAATCCCCCATTGTTCAAACAAATTTCGCTGATATTTTGAAAAGGAGTGAGAAATGAAAAAGTTTTGGTCATTAGTGACCGTACTGATTATCCTCAGCATGCTACTCGTCGCTTGCGCACCGAAAGCCACCGAAGCTCCCAAAGAACAACCCAAGGCTGAGGAACCCAAGGCTGCTGAACCCACCAAGGCTCCCGAACAGCCAAAAGCTGAGGAACCCACCGCGGTTCCCCCGGTCGCTGGCGAACCGGTGAAGATTATCATCTTCGTCGGCTTTGGCACCGGCACCTCGCCGGAACAGCAGGCCGTGCACGCCCAGATTCAGGAAGAATTCAATGCGAGCCACACTGACTTGCAGATTGAATTCCTGACTGTGCCGTGGGCCGAGCGCATCACCAAGTTCTCCACCATGCTGGCTGGCGACCTGGCTCCCGATATCGTCATGCCGATCGGCGTGGGCGGTATTGCCGAATTCTACGATGAATGGATAGACCTGACCCCTTACATTCAGCGCGACAACTTCGACATGACCCGCTTCGCTGGCAAGACCGTGGAAGTTCACAACTACGGTGACAAGGGCGTTCTCGGTCTGCCGATGTGCGTGTATCCCACCACCGTATACTACAATGCCGACATCTTCGATGCCGCCGGTGTGGATTATCCGCCGCATGAGTGGGAAGCTCCGTATGCGGATGGCGAAGCCTGGACTTACATGAAACTGGTCGAGGTCGCCAAGAAACTGACCCTGGATGTCAACGGCAACGACGCCAACTCCCCGGCCTTCGATCCTACCAACATCAAGCAGT
>CAZCBJ010000053.1:0-20021 GCA_964496705.1 uncultured Anaerolineaceae bacterium
TCCACGCCCAGGTGCAGCATGAAGATTGAGTCCATCAGCGGAATGTCGCGCACCTTCTCGGCAAAGCCGGCGGGCAGATGCGCCTCGCCCACCAGATGCAGAAAGGTCTCCTCCGCCCCGCCCGAGGCGATGACCGCGTCCGCCGGGTGAAAATTTCCCTTGCCGTCCACCACGCCGGTCACCCTGCCGTCCACAACCTGGATCTTGCGCACCGGCGCCGCGGTGTGCAGTTCGCCGCCGCGGGCGCGGATTTGTTCAGCCAGCGCGCTGACCAGCGTGCCGATCCCGCCCAGGATGCTGTAATGATACAGCGCTTCGGCGTCGGCAGCCAGCACTCGCGGCAGGCGCTTTTCGTAAACCGGTTCAGGATTGAGGGCGAACACCCCCAGCCCCTGGAACTGGCTGGGCGGGGTGAAGAAATCGGCCAGGATGGAGATGAAGACCATCTTGAGTTTGTCCGATTTGAAGTAGTCATCCATGACCTGCTGGGCGGACCATTTGGCGCGCGGCAGGAAATGGAGCAGTTGCAGGTAGAGGCGCGCCTGCCAGTACAGCCGGGCCAGCCCGCCAACTGATTCCATGCGCCGCGCGTAGGTCATCAGGCGCGTGAAGCGCAGGTAATCCGCCCAGTAACGATCCAGCCCGGCGGCTTCTCCGGGGAAGAGGCGCTTCATCACATCGAAACGCCACTGCGGTCCGCCGTATGCGACCGGTTTGCGCAGCTCGAAATCCGGAAAGACGTAGCCGCGGTCATCCAGCGCCACCTGGATCTTGTCCAGCACGCCCAGCTCATCCAGAATGTGCCCCAGCGGCTCATCGCGGCCCAACCCTTCGATCAACAACTGGCCCAGGTCCCAGCGAAACCCGTCCTGCTCGAACGGCGCGGTCACCCCGCCCAGGTGGTCATCTTGCTCGAACACGCTGACTGCATGTCCGGCGTTGGCCAGCGCCGCCGCCGCGGTCAGCCCGGCCAACCCTGAACCGATCACGATGACTTTCATGCTGTCCTCCTGTGATTGCGCTATTATTTCTGGGCCAGCCGGCGCGCCTGCCGCTGGGCGGCGATGACGCGCTCTTCCCACTCCACCTCGTCGGAGTTGGGGATGCGCCCCTCGCGCTCCATCACCTCGATCACCGCGCGCATGCCCTCTTCCAGCGAGATGCGCGGCTGGAATTCGGGCACATCGCGGAACAATTTTTCGGACGAGTAATACACGTTGTGGGCGAATATCTCGTCGCAGATGTCGAAACCGGGGATGTTCATCTCGCGCAGGTCGGCCAGCGGCACCCCGACCAGCTCCACCTCGCGCCCCAGCACGCGCATGGCCAACTGGTGATACTGCTCCCAGGTGACGAAGCCGCGCCGCACCATGTTGTAGGTCTGGCCGATGGTGGTGGGGTGGCGCAGCAGGTTGGCGAAGCACAGCGCCGCGTCATCCACGTGCAAGTGCTGGTGCAGCGCCTTGCCGTCGCCGCAGATGACAATCGGCTTGCCCTTGCGCACCCGGTCGATCCAGGAGAAATCCCAGGCCACCTGGCGCAGCATGCCCTGCTGCGGTCCGTAGGTGGTGGAGGGCTTGATGATGGTTACCGGAAAATCTTCACGATGATATGCTTCCATAAAGGCTGCATCCGCCGCGGCTTTATTGCGCCCGTAATCGGTGAACGGGCGCAGGGGATGATCCTCGGTCACCGGCAGCCAGTCGTAGTCCACGCCGTAGGTGCAAACGGTGGAGCACATCACGAACTGCTTCACCCCGCGGAAGGCGCGGATGTCGCTGAGCGCGTCTTCGCGGCTGAAGCAGATCATATCGTAGGCCGCGTCGAATTTCTCGGTCTGCATGGCGCGCTCAAAAGCCGCCCGGTCGCTGCGGTCGCCCAGCATCAGGCGCGCGCCGGTCGGCACAGTCCCGCGCTGCCCGCGGTTGTAACACACCACCTCATGCCCCTGCTCAACCAGCAGGCGCACAAAACTGGCACTGATGTTGCCTGTGCCGCCAACCACGCAAATTTTCATATCGACTCCTCCGGGGAAGATGGATGAGTCAATTATACGGCAATTGCGTCCAAAATAATCTGCGCAGCGCGCGCGGCGCCGTTTTCGGCGCGGATTTTCTCGCCCATCAGCCGGGCGGCAGCCGTGATCTCAGCGCTCAGCGCCCGGGTGATGGCGCCGGCCAGTTGGTCGGAATTGAGTGTTTTGCGCGGGACTGGCCGGGCAGCCACCCCCAACTCGAACAGCCGCCGACCCCAGGCGAAGTTGTCGTTGCTGAACGGCACCACCACCCCCGGCACCCCGGCGCGCAGTCCGGCTGCGGTGGTGCCTGCGCCGCCGTGGTGCACCACAGCCGCCATGCGCGGGAACAGCCAGGCGTGGGGCGCGCTCTCCAGGACAAACATGTCCTCGGGCAGATTGTCCGGGCGCGCCATACCCTGCCAGCCAATCGCCAGAATGCCACGCTGCCCGGCGAGCTTCAAAGCCTCCATCACCAGCGCGGTGGTCTGGGCTGCCTGGGTTGGTTCGCCGATGCTGCCAAAACCCACGTACACCGGCGGCCTGCCGCGCTCGAGGAAACTGAGCAGTTCTGGGGAGGGCTGCCAGCCCTCCTCTTCGTCCAGGAACCAGTAACCGGGGCTGTGGACATGCTCTGGCCAGTCCTTGGGCCGGGGGAAGACATGCTGGCTGCACGAGATCACAGTCGGCTGCCGGCGGGTGACCTGGCGGGGGTAGGGGCAGCCGAAGTCCGGCGGATTGGAACCGAATTGCTGCTTCCAAAACCGGCGAACCGGCGAACCGGAAGACCACATGATCTGTTCAAACAAGCGGTGGGTGAGCCGGTTCCAGGCTTTGCCAAGGCGCGGCAGGTTGTAGAAGAGCAATGCGGGGTACTCGTTGGTGGGGGTCATCGGAAAGGGGCTGGCCAGGATGGAGGGAATGCCCAGTTGGTGGGCGGCGAAATAACCGATGGCAGCAGCCGGGTGGTAGATGATCGCATCCGAGCCGCCGCACGCAGCGTAGAAATCCTGCTGCAGGTCGTAGACCAACTTTTTGAGCTGCTGAAAACTCAGCAGGAATTTGAGTGGATTGTCCGCCTGCCTGGCGCTGCGCACTTCATCACTGGCTGCCACCGCCGACACATCGCCGCGGATGGGAAAGAATTCCAGGCCGTGGCTTTGCACGAATGGGCTAAAGTTTTCGTGGGTGGCCAGCCGCACGCGGCTGCCCGCTTGCTGCAGCGCTTTGCCCAGCGCGATATAGGGCTGGGTGTCTCCCCTGGAACCTGCGGTGAGGATGGTGATCAGCATCGTTGTTCTCCCTGGATGATGATGAAAATCGGTCATGTGTTTTGAAAGTGTGTCACCAATTTGGCGAGGATGGCCTGAAGCTGGTCGGCCTCTGTTGGGCTGAGCGCAGCCCGGATGAATTCGCCGTATTGCTTCAGCGCCCGGGTTTTGGACGCAGCCAGTTGCTCGCCGGACTCCGACAGGCGCACGTGAAACACGCGCTTATCGCGGCTGGACTGAGACTTGCTCACATACCCCATGCGGATCAGCTTGTTGATCGCCGCGGTGGCCGAGGCGCGGGTCACTCCCAGGCGGGCGGCAACCTCCGAGCAGGTGGGTTCGCCCAGCTCATGGATTGCGCCCAGATACTGGAACTGGTGGATGGTCAGACGCGCAAAGCCGGATTGGCTGCCTGCCTCCTGTAATGCGCGCTTGAGGGAGCCGTCCAGCGTGTCGATGAATTCAATCAACAGCTTGTCCATATCTTATCCTTTTAATTAGTTAGACAAACTAATTATAATGCATCCCACCTTGCCCGTCCATCCGCTCTCTCTGGTGTCTGTCACTTTGGGAAAGGTCTTTTTAATTGGGTTGAATGCCTACGCTCTTCATCCAAACCTTATCATCTCCTTTTTGCCTAATATCAATAGTAAATTACTAATAAAGAATATGTGATATTAAATATATTGTAATATTGTGTAGTACATAGTATAATATATCATATGAGGTGAAATATGGAAAATGAACAAACCATTGACAATATCCTGTTGGAATTGCGGCGCGGGGTGCTGGCGCTGGCGGTGCTCAGCCAGTTGGAGAGCGAGCAGTACGGCTACTCGCTGATGAAACTGCTCTCCGACCAGGGGCTGGAGATTGACCAGGGCACGCTTTACCCACTGCTGCGCCGCCTCGAAGCGCAAGGCCTGCTGGAATCCTCCTGGCGGCTGGAGGAAACCCGCCCGCGGCGTTATTACGCGCTCAATGTTCAAGGAAAAGAAGTTCTCGCCCGCCTGAAAGACGAATGGAACCGGCTGTCCGGCGTGGTTGGGAAAATGCTGTAAGAAGAAAGGAAAACAAAAATGGAACTTATCGATCGCTACGTGACCGAAGTCGGGCAACACCTGCCCGGCAAGCAGCGCGCTGACCTGGAAAAGGAAATCCGCTCGCTGCTCGAAGACGCGCTGGAAGACCGCAGCCAGGCCGCAGGCCGCCCCGCGGACGAAGACATGGCCGTGGAGCTGCTGCGCCAATACGGCCCGCCGGAGAAAATGGCTGCCTCCTACCTGCCGCCACGCTACCTGATCGGCCCGCGCTGGTATCCCAATTTCATGTTGACCCTGCGCATTGTGCTGGTCATCGTTGCCGTGGCGACGGCCATCGGCTTTGCATTGCGCCTTGCCCAGGCTGACCTGACCCCGGCTGCCTTTGGACAGGTGATCCTCGAAACCCTGGCCGGTCTGTGGAACGGCGCCATGCAGGCGCTGGGCGTGATCGTGTTGATCTTCGCCGTCATCCAGTACGCGCTGCCGATGGCCTCACCTGACCTGCCCGGCAAGCCCAAGACCGACTGGGACCCGCGCGGTTTGCTGCGCCAGCCGCCCGCCGAGCGCGTCAGCCTGCCCGGCATGATCTGGGAGATCGCCTTCACCCTGCTGGTCTTCGTCCTGTTCACCTTCTACTCTGACCGGGTCGGCATCTACTACGTGCGCACGTTCGGAGAGGCATGGCAGTTCATCCCGATCCTCTCGCAGGCTTTCTTTAGCTACCTGCCGATGATGATCGCGGTGTGGGGCCTGACCGTCGCCCGCGACATCCTCGTCCTGCGTCAGATGAAGTGGACGGTGACTGCGCACTGGTTCTCGACAGCCATTGAGGTCGTCACCCTGATCCTGGTGATCGCCATGCTGAGCGGTCCCAGCCTGATCTCACTCGACCCGGCGCAGATGAACCTGCCTGCCCCGGCGGATCAGGTGGTGGTCGAGGGCATTCAGCTCTCGGTCAACATCGTGTTGATCGTCGTGCTGGTGCTGACCATCATCAGCCTGTTCAAACGGCTGTATCGGTTGGTGCTAAAACCGGGCGGTGATTTGAAGACAGGTTGAAGTTCAAGGGGCGGATCTGGGTCGTTGGGGGTCAGGTGATCTACGGCGCAGATCCGCCTCTTGGTTTGTTTGGGGGAGATTGCTTCGCTCGCTGGCGCGAGGCAATCCCTGAATCGCCGGGGTGCAGAATCGTTGCGAACCCGCAACAGGTCGTATAATTCACCCATGACTTCCTCCTTCGCCAGCCGGCAGATCGCGCGCGGAGCCGCCACGGTGATGGGCGCAATCGTGCTGTCGCAGATCACCAGCCTGCTCGCCAAGAGCCTGCTCGCGCGCGCCTTCCCGGTCGCCGAGGTGGATGCCTTCATGGCTGCCAACCGCTTCTCGGAGATACTCTTCAACCTGCTGGCGGGCGGCGCACTGGCCTCCGCCTTCATCCCCACCTTCACCACCGCGCTGGAGCAGCAAACCCGCGCCGCCGCCTGGCGGCTGGCTTCGGCTATTGCCAACATTTTGGCATTGGTCACCCTCCTGGTCAGCCTGCTGGCGCTGCTGCTGGCGCCGCAGGTGGTTCGCTACATCCTGGCGCCCGGCTTCGCCAACGACCCGGCTGCGCTGGCGCTGACCGTGGCGCTGCTGCGCGTCCAACTGCCCTCGGTGATCATCTTCGCCCTCAGCGGTCTGATGATGGGCATCCTCAACACCCACCAGCGTTTTATCTTCCCGGCCCTCGCCCCCAGCCTGTACGCGCTGGGTCAGATCTTCGGCATCCTGGTCCTCGGTCCGCGCCTGGGCATCTTCGGCCTGGCCTGGGGGGTGGTGATCGGCGCCGGGCTGCACTTGCTGGTGCAGTTGCCCGACCTGCTGCGCCTGCCCGAGCGGTTGTACGGCCTGACCCTGGGCCGCGGCATCCCCGCGGTGGGCGAGGTCTTCCGCCTGATGGCGCCGCGTCTGCTGGGGGTGGCGGCGGTGCAGGCCAACTTCCTGGTCAACACCAACCTGGCCTCGCTCCAGCCGGTGGGCAGCCTGGCGGGCATTTCGCTGGCTTTCCCGATCATGTACATGCCGCTGGCCGCCATCGCCCAATCGGTGGCCACCGCTGCGCTGCCCACCTTCTCGGCTCAGGTGGCGCGCGGCGAGCACAACGCCATGCGCTCGTCGCTGGCCGCCAGCCTGCGCGGGGTGCTGCTGCTGGCCGTCCCCGCCTCGCTGGGGCTGATCTTGCTGCGCCAGCCGCTGGCGGCTTTTTTCTACGAGCGCGGCGCATTCACCAGCGCGGAAACGGCGCTGGTGGCCTGGGCGCTGCTGTGGTACGCCGCCGGGCTGGTGGGCCATTCACTGGTGGAGATCTTCAGCCGCGCTTTCTACGCGCTGCACGACACCAAAACCCCGGTGATGATGCTGGTGATCGCCATCGCGCTGAACATTGCCTTCAGCCTGCTGTTCTCGGCGGGATTTGCCCGCCTGGGCTGGGCGCCGCACGGCGGGCTGGCGCTGGCCAATTCGCTGGCCACCGCGCTGGAGGCGGCCGGTCTGTCCATCCTCATGCGCCGCCGCCTGGGCGGGCTGGAGGGCAGGCGCATCCTCAACGGGCTGGGGAAAGCGCTGCTGGCGGTGCTGGGCATGAGCCTGGCGCTGGTTGGCTGGCTGGCATTGAGCGCTGGCTGGTATTGCGGGGTGGTCGCGTTGGGCGGCGCGGCATTGGGCGGCGCGGTTTACTTTGCCCTGTTGGCTTTGCTGCGCACGGATGAGCTGGCGCAGGCCTGGGCTTACGCCCGCCGCAAACTGGCGCCAAGAAAATAGGAGCTTTGCCATGTCTGACCTGTCTGCTGCCGGCATCACCCTGCGCCCGGCGCGCCCGGTGGACGTTGAAATCGCCGCGGAGCTGATTTTTGCCACCACCCAGCCATTTGGAGATGAATTGATCGGGCTGGGTGACCACACCCTGGCGCTGCGCGCCATCTGCGCCTTTTATCTGCACCCCGGCACGCGCATGAGCTGGCAGTTCACCCACCTGGCCGAGATTGACGGTCAGGTGGCCGGGCTGCTGGTGGCATTTCCCGGGCGCGATCTGTTCAAGCTGGAAATGCGCATGGCCGTTCCCGCCTGGCGCGCCTACGGGTTGCGCAACCTGCTGCGCATGGCCTGGCGCGCGCCGCGCGCCGCCACCGGCAAGAGAGAGGCCGAAAAGGATGAATTCTATGTTTCCCACCTGGCCACCCACCCGGATTTCCGCCGCTGTGGCGCCGGGCGGGCATTGCTGGGACTGGCCGACCAACTGGCCCGCTGCGCCGGGTTTAACCGGGTATCTCTGTGTGTTGAGATCGAGAATGAGCCGGCGGTTGCCCTGTACCTCAGCCACGGCTACCGGATCATCCAGACTGTGCGCACCCCGCACCTGCGCGATTGGCCGGGCACGCCCGGCTATTACCGTATGTTGAAGGCGGTATAATCAGTTTTACCACGGAGGATTTTATGACCAACCTGATCGGCCCTGAATTTATGGAGAAAACCAAGTATCATCATCTTGATCCCTCGGATGAGAGCCTGGGCACTGTTCCCCAGCCGCCTCTGGAGCTGCCCCTTCCGGCGGAGGCGCAGTTGATCGCACTGCCCGGCCCGGCTAAATTGGACATACCGCCCATCTACCTGCGCGCAGCGGTCGAGCAGCGCAGCTCGGTGCGCAATTACGCCGCCCAGCCGCTCAGCCTGGATGAGCTGGCTTACCTGCTGTGGGGCACCCAGGGCGTCAAGCGGGTTAGCAAGCGCCCGGTGACCATCCGCAACGTGCCCTCGGCCGGCGCGCGCCACGCTTTCGAAACCTATCTGCTGGTCAACCGCGTGGAGGGGCTGGCGCCCGGAGCGTACCGCTACTCAGCGTTGAAACACGCTCTGGTGAACCTGAATTTCGCCGCCGATATTACCGAACAGATCACGGCTGCCTGCCTGGGACAGAATCAGGTGCGCACCAGCGCGGTCACCTTCCTGTGGGTGGCGGTGACCAGCCGTATGACCTGGCGTTACGGTCAGCGCGGTTACCGCTATCTGCATCTGGACGCCGGGCACGTTTGCCAGAACCTGTACCTGCTGGCCGAGCAGCTCGGCTGTGGGGTGTGCGCCATTGCCGCATTCGATGATGACGCGCTGAACGCCGCTTTGCAATTGGAAGGGCAAGAGCTGTGGGTGTGCTATGTGGCGTCGCTGGGGAAAAGGGAAAAATAAGCACGCTCTGGCAAGTGGCAGGATAACAAGGCCAGCTCGCCGCTGAAAGGTTTTTGTTCTATATCGAATATTCTGAGGTGAGCAGTGCTCTCATACCACTTTGTTGATCGAGAGGCTGCTCACCTCATTTGTGAGTTAGACGTGTAACCTGTTATGGACGGTCAATGACGAAGTTTGGCGAGGTCCAGGTCTCCCAGTCGGTGGGGTTGCTGGCCACCCCGTTGGCTTTCAGCACCGTAATGACCGCGTAGTACTCTCCGTCAGGCACCATGAAGATTTTATTCCCGGCGAAGGTATAACCATCAAACGGGAAAGCGAAGAAGCCTGTGCTGGTTGAATTGCGCGGCAGATAGGATTCGTTGTAGGCGCGGTGCCAGGCTTTGCCGCTGGCCGAGAAGATATCCATCCGGAAGGTGCGCGATTGATGATCAAGATGGACCAGGAAGAACGGGATGTCGTTGCCCTGCATGGTGAAGGTCCAATCGGCTGGATCGGTCAGCCTGTTGTATGCACCCTCGTAAAGAACGCTCAGCCAGGGTAAGCCGTAGGCAGTTGGCGCCAGCACCTGAATGCTTTGATAATCGCCAACAAAGCCGGCAAACGGCACGCGGTGGGTCTGCCCCATGCCCTGCGGGGTGAAAATGATATATCCACCATACTGTCCTTTGCTTGGACCCGTGGCAGGGTTAATGGTGGCGGTTACCATCGCGCTGCTCTTGGCCGGAACGGTTACGCTGGACGCGCTGAAGGTCACCGTGGCGTTGGATGTGGAAAATGCAGGCGTAAATGTGTTGGCAACTGAAAGCGCATTCGTATAGGACAGATTGTAGGTGACCGCAGTCGCAGCGTTGTTCTCAATGGTCAATCTTTGGACGAAGGGCCCTGCCTGGCTTTCGCCGGCCGATATCTTGGCAGGGGTGATCTTGGTGGTGGCGAGGATGGCCTTGTCAATCTGCAGCATGCCCGCGCCCTGGCGGTTGACATTGTCCAGAAAACCCAGGCCCGGGTTTCCCCACCAGTTTTTCGGCAACGCGCTGTTTTGCAGGATGTCGCGGACAACCTGAGAGGGGGTTTTGGGTTTGGCTTGCAGCAGCAGCGCCACCGCACCGGCTACATGCGGTGAAGACATGGATGTGCCGCTCATGGTTGTATAACCGCCCAGCTCCAGCGGGTAACTGGAATAGATGTTGCCACCCGGAGCACCAATATCCGGCTTGAGGGCCAGGTCGGGAGAGAGGCCATAGGAGCTGAAGGATGAGATCAAGCCCCCTGTTGGACTGGGGAAGGAGTCCTCCTGATCGGTCCATGTCATCATGACCGGAGCGGCTTGGGCGCGGATGAAGTTGCCGTCAGCCAGTGAGATGCCCACCACCGGCGTGCCACCATCCAGCGGGGCGCCAAGCGTTCCGCTGAACACGCCCGCCACGTTGTTGGAGATCAATACAGCCACCGCGCCGGCATTGATGGCGTTCGCGGCTTTCACGCCGAAAGCGCAAGTGCCGCGAGCTGCCAGGGCCACCTTGCCGGTCAATGAGCCAGCAGGAAGTGCTCCGCATGCCAGCCCGATATTAACAATTTCGCCTGTTCCAGCGGTCGGCGGAGCGGGTGAGAAGGTCATGGTGATGTAGCCAATATTTCTGCCGTTTACGGTGAAATAGGGCAGATACACAAAGGTGTTGTCGAAGGAGGCTACCCCGATCACCTTATCACCCAATCCGGGAGAACCGGCTGAATACAGGCCGTTGGCGCCACTGTTGCCGATGGAAGCAACCACGACCATGCCCTTGTTCACCAGGCGCGTGGCTGCCATGGCGGTGGGATACTGAGGCCACTGATAAGCCGAACCAATGCTCATGTTCAGCACCTGCATGCCGTCAGCCAGGGCGCGTTCCATTGCCGCAATCATGATGTCAGAAAAGGTGGAACCGGCGCAGCCAAACACCCGGTATGCGCCAAAGGTCACCCCCGGCGCCACCCCTTTCAGACCGCTGGTAGCGTCATTGGCGCCCACAATTCCGGCTACATGGGTGCCGTGCCCGCCGCAGTCGTCAGGATTCGGGTCGGGAATGGGCACCGGGCTGTACGATGGCGAAGTAGAATCGGCATTGAAGGCGTCTCCTACAAAATCGTAGCCAAATTTGACACGTTCGCTTGGGAAGAGCGAGCTGTCCTTGCGTGCGGTGCCATCGCCCCCGAAGGCGGGATGGTCCACATCGATGCCGGTATCCATCACCGCCACCTTGATGCCGACGCCAGTATAGCCCAGTTCGGATTGAACCACGTCCGCGCCGGTCATGTTCAACGCGGTGAACAGCTCAGGATCCGCCTCGGTGGTCTGCGGTAAGGGGATGACCTCTACCGGATATATATTCTTGACGCCTGGAATGCGGCTGAGTTTGGCCAATTGATTGGCTTCGATGGAGATAGAAAGGCCATTAAACAATGTGTTGAAGGCGTATCGTTCGCTGTATGCGAGATTGGCTCGCTTGGCATTGGCACGAAACGCCGTCTTTTCGGCTTTCACCGTTGCCAGACTTGTGCCATCGGCTGTGGGCGGGCTGACCAACTCGACAAACCAAAATTGGGGTGTTTCGTCGACCATCTCGCCGTTTTCTGCGGATGGAGGCGGGTTGAGCGGCTCAATTGGACCAATGTCCTCCGCAAAGGCTGGAGAAAGGTTAGCAGTCAGCAACATGGTGATCACGAATATGGTGAACAACAACTTCTTGTACATAATCCCTCCACTTTTTGTCGTAGAAATTTTCTGGAAGAATGAACAGGAGTTTCTGTTTTATGGAGAATGGACAATCACCTCCTCTCTTGAGAGAAAGATGAACCAGCCGTTTATTGCTCAGATATCCAAAGCCGAGAATGTTCTACGAATAAAAATCTCTTCCCCTGGATTTTGTAATAATGTTTAGTTGGCCATTTTTGGCACAAGTTCATTATACAAACAATTAAATCAAAAGAAAAGCACCAATTTTTTTTACGATTTTTCTCACCAGCTTTCGCATCGACAGCGATTGTAGCAAGGCAGCCGAGCGGCATAGGGATTCGGTCGGTTGGTGTGGGGAGATAAGTAAGTCTGCGCCACGATCCAAGTCAAGATCACGGTCTGCTGTTCCATGATAATTTAGATTGGGTTGATATCCAGGCGTTCCTGGCTGGGCAGGCATCGCTCAGCCCGCGCCGCTGCCGGGGAGCGTATATTTCAGTTGATCAAGAATGATGTGAAAAAGCCTGCCTCAAACAAACGGTTGGGTGGGATCGATCGCTGAAGAATTGCTCGCGTTGGCGAAAAAGCTTATAATCTTACAAACCCCTTCTGCCGTGATCATCTGATTGGGGGGAACAAGGAAATGGTTCACTTGGAACGAACAATCCCGGGTTTATGGGTATTTGGATGTCCATCATGATCATTTTTTGGTTGGTTTTAGCATTGTTAGCCTTCCTGGGCGGCATCTTCCTCATGGCTTACCTGGTGGCTCTGCCCACTCGCATGAGCCTTTACCTGACCCTGTTGGTGGTAACCATCCTGATGTGGGGATTGGTTGCCTGGAATTTTATCCCCCCGAAAAACTTTTTGGGCGCGGGTGGTCTGCTGGTCGCCATGTTCCTGGCAGGATACCTGATCTCGACCCGGGTTTACCTTTCCCGTTCTGAACCCGGCGATCTGCCCGAGATCACTCGCTCTCAGCAGGATGCGGGGAAAGGGCACACTGCAATCTTGTATTACACACACGGCGAGCCGCCCGCCTACAGCCCCTGGCCGTGGATCGAAACCTTCCACGAGCTGGATGCGGATAAGGCCTCCTTCATCCCCTGGCCCTTCCGTCCTTATTTTCTGTCCAGGGTGCGCCAGTTTTATCTGGAGTCCGGCGGAAGCGCGCACAATAAAGTCCACCAGATTATGCTGCACAGCCTGATCCAGGCCATGCCTGAAGCCCTCAGCCAGGGCGTGCGCTTTTACCAGGCTTTCCTGGACAGCTCGCCGCGCCCGGATGAGGCAACTATCCAGGCGATCAACGAAGGCGCCAGCAAACTGATTGTGATGCCGGTGTTTCTGACGGACTCCAGTCATACCATCGGCGGGCGAGCGCAGGTCGAGTCGATTGAAGCCGAAAAGTACGGCGTCGAAGTATGTTTTGCCAGACCGTTGTGGGACACGCAACCCTTGCAGCAAATGTTTGTCGTCCGTGCCAATGCCCACCTCAACGGCGCGGACAAATCGAAAGTTGGCATCTTGCTGGTGGGGCATGGTCAGCCGGATGATTGGGATGCGATCTACCCCACCCAGACCGAGCAGGAAAACCTCTTCCGCCAGCAGGTGCGCGAGCGCCTGATCCAGGCTGGCTATGAAGCCGATCAAATCATCCTGGCGTGGATGGAATTCAAACACCCGAATGTCGTCGAGGGGGTCAAGCAGTTGTTGGCGCAGGAAATTGAAATGATCATGTATTTTTCAGCCTCGATCAGCGCCGACGCGATCCACAGCGATATCCAGGTGCCCAGAGAAGTTGCTCACGCGGGCGCCCCGCCGCAGGTCAAACTGGTCAACATGGGCGCATGGGGCAACTCGCCCTATGTCATTGAGGCCATCCGGCAGCGTATTTTGGAATGTGATCCGGCGTTGGCGGGCGACAGCGCAACTGCAAAATAACGGGAATACAAGGGTGGAGGAGTGTGTCCAGCCCTGGTGGGGAAGTCATCCCGGGGTAATTCCTTGTCATTTTCGTGGCGGAATCACCCTGAAAGAGGTGGTTTTCAAAATATGATAAAAATCACCTTGTTTACCCTATTGACACCGAGGCTTGAATTTGCTATGATATAAAAGGCAATCATTCATACCGGTAAGCATTACATTGCCAAATTTACAGGTTTGGGAAGCGATAATCCGGTAAGCCGCTGTGGTCGCTGGCGTCAACTGACGTCGCTGCCGGGGAGCAAATGGCGAACCCGCCCCAATGAATTTTTCAGGGTGTTGGTTTTATTTAAACCAACGATCATCCATTCGTCTATTTTGAAAGGAGTCTGGTATGAAGATTTCAAGGCGTCGATTTCTTCAACTGGGTCTGGCTGCCGGACTGGCAGCCGCAATGCCGCCCAACTGGGGCAGGTTCCTCTCGGTACAGGCGGCTGCCCGCAAGGCGGTTTCCCCACAGGTGATCCTGCCCGGTACGGCCGTCCCCAAGTTCGTTGACCCCTTGCCGCTTCTCCACACCATCGTGGACAACGGCGGGCAGATTGAGCTGGAGATGACCGAGTTCCAATCCCAGGTGCTGCCCGCTGGCTTGCCGCCAACCTGGGTATGGGGCTATCTGGAGCCAGGGCAACCCAACCCACCTTCCTATATCGGGCCGGTGATCGTGGCTACCCGCGGACAACCCACTGAAATGAAATTTGTCAACAACCTGGGCTTCGCGGACGCCACCCAAGTCCTGGCTTACCAATTTGGCACCGATCAGACCCTGCACTGGGCCGATCCGCTCAACGGCGGAGCCAATATGTGGAATCACATGGCGATGCCGCCCGAGCCCGGCAGCGAGGGCGCCCTGAACTACCAGGGGCCGATCCCGGCGGTGGTGCATTTGCACGGCGGCGAGGTGCCTCCGCAGTTGGATGGCGGGCCGGACTCGTGGTTCACCAGCGATGGAGCTTTTCAGGGGCATGCTTTTTACAACCGGGATGGGGTTGCGGGCAATTACAGCATCTACCGTTATCCCAACTCCCAGGAAGGCGCGTTGATTTGGTTCCACGATCACACCCTCGGCGCCACCCGCCTGAACGTTTATGCCGGGCTGGCTGGGGGCTATCTGCTCCTCGACCCGGTCAACGATCCTCAGAATCTGCCCTCCCTCGTCCCGCTGGTCATACAAGACCGCATGTTTGACACCAATGGTCAGCTATTCTTCCCCTCCGACAGCGCAGGCGGCTTCCAGTGGGCGCCCAATCCAGAGCATCCCTACTGGGTGCCGGAATTCATCGGGGATACGATTGTGGTCAACGGCAAAGCCTGGCCTTTCCTGGAGGTCGAGCCGAAACGCTATACTTTCCTGTTTTTGAACGGCTCCAACGCGCGCACCTATGAGATGTTCCTGACGGATCCGGTCTCCGGCAACCCGGGCCCCGATTTCTGGATCATCGGATCGGATGGCGGCTTCCTGGATAAGCCGGTGAAGGTGGGCCCAACTGCTGGAAAAAATAATAAGCTCACCATGATGTCGGGTGAGCGCTACTGGGCGGTTGTGGATTTTGCCGGCTTCCAGGCCGGCAAGCTGGGTCCCAACGGCAGAAGTTATTCGGGCACCTGGCTGCTAAAAAATACTGCCAAGGCGCCCTTCCCCAACGGAGCTGCCCCCCGGGCCAACACAGTGGGCCAGATCATGCAATTCCGCGTTACGCTGCCCCTCGCAGCGCCGGATACCAGCTTTAATCCGGCGGCGGCTGGCGCGGTTGTGCGTGCCACGCCCATGGTGCGTCTGGTCAATCCAGCCACCGGCGCGCTGGCTGCCGGCGTCACCGCTCATAAAACCCGCCAGTTGACCCTCAATGAGGTGATGGGCATGCCCCAGAATACGGTCAACCCGGTGACCGGCGCCGTGACGGCTTATCCCGGCGGTCCGATGGAGATCCTGGTCAATAACACCAAATGGGGCGGCGAGCGCATCAACGGTGTGGATCCGATGGGCATGTTCACGTTTGAATCGCGAGCGGATTTCACCATGGACGGCACCGGACACAACTGGCTCTCTGAGCTGCCCAACGAAGGCGAAACGGAAACCTGGGAGATCGTCAACCTGACCGCAGATGCTCACCCGATCCACCTCCACCTGGTGCAGTTCCAGTTGATGAACCGCCAGAATTTTGACCTGACCAAGTATACGGCGGCTTACAACGCTGCTTTCCCGGGTGGAAGTTATGACCCCATGACCGGCGCCCCATACCCGGCAAAGGTATATATTCCCGGTTTTGGTCCGCCGCTGAATTACAACACCGGCACCCCGCGCGCCCTGGGGGGCAATCCGGATGTTGCCGCCAAGAACGCCAGGGGAGCATTCCTGTACCTGAAAGGCTCGCCGATCAAACCTCTGCCGCAGGAAGCTGGTTGGAAGGACACGGTGGTGATGTATCCTGGCCAGGTGACGCGCATCGCGGTGCGCTGGGCGCCCACTGATCTTCCCGCCAACACGCCCCCTGCCAGCGCATTCTTCCCCTTCGATCCCAACGGCGGTCATGGTTACGTCTGGCACTGCCACATCGTGGATCATGAGGACAACGAGATGATGCGCCCGGATGAGGTGGTGCCTAATCCCAACGCCACCCGCACCTACGTTCAGGGCGTAGATTACTAAAATTGCAAATTATTAGGTAAAGAAAACCCCGCCGGATAGAACGAGAACCGGCGGGGTTTTATCATCCATGAACAGAAATGCGGGATGCCTGTGTGTTTCCTGTGCGGGGCGGGCAAAGCTCCCGTGGCGACCCACAGCAGCGTCCGATTGCTGGGGTGTTTTTAGAATATTTGTGCTACAATAAGATCAAATCCCCTGTTTGCGGAGGTCCCATGTCCCCTGCCCCTTCCCGCTTGGTTCTTGAAAACGTGCCGCGGATCACATTCTATGCAGGCGGCCCGCGCTGCCCGGAGGATATCTGCTTCCCCTCGGTGATGCGCGCCTTGATGGAATATTTTCAGGAGGAGCGTTTCGGCTGCCGCGCCGGCTGTGGAGTCCAACCCGGTTGCAAGCTGCTCTGCAGTTACGCCTTTTTCACCGGCGCGACCGGGGCGGCGGCTTACCTGTCCTGGAAGCGCGGCTGGCACACCGACAACCTCGACCTGCGCTACTTGAGCGCCCAACCCGGCGAGGTGGAACGCCGCGCCTTTCGAGCCGCCGGTTACGAATATGAGCTGCTGTATAAGCAGGATGACCGCGACAGTGAGGCCCTGTTCCGCCAAAAGATCATCAAGAGCATCCAGAAGAAGCGCCCAGCGGTAGCCTGGGGGGTGATCGGCCCGCCCGAACCGGCCCTGATCTGCGGCTATGACGATGACGGCGCAACGCTGATTGGCTGGAGCTTCTTCCAATCCTTTCCTGAATTCAACCAGGGCGTTCGCTACGATGTGGGCGGCACCTTCAGCAAGCAAGGCTGGTTCGAGTCCACTGAGCGGCTGCTGCTGGTCGGCGACCCGGCTCCCGGTCAGTCGCTGGAGGAAAGCTGCCGCGCCGGGCTGGAGTATTTGCTGGAGGCGACCCTCACCCCCATTGTGCGCCCGGCGGCGGATGCGCCCGAAGCCTGGCGCGAGCGTGCCAATGGTCTGGCCGCCTACGATGCCTGGGCGGAGCAGATTCTGCGCGATGAGGAACTGCCCGCAGAGGACGAAGTCCTGCTGCGCCAACGCCACGATGTGCATAACAATGCGGTGGGCCAGGTGGCCGAGGCGCGCTGGTACGGCGCGCTGTTCCTGATCCAGTCCATGGAGCTGCTGCATTATCACATCGCTGAGGACCTGCTGCACGCCGCTGCCTGTTACACCGCTGAGCATGACCTGATGTGGAGGTTGTGGGAGCTGGCGGGTGGCAACGGCAACCCGGACGCCTACCGATTCTTTGCCGACCCTGCCGTGCGCTGTCAGATGGCGGAGGTTATCCGCGCTGCGCGCGGCAAGGATCAACAGGCCGCCGACCACATTCGCCTCGCGCTGGAACGCCAGCCCTGAGCCCTCGACCAGGCTGCTAGAGTGAGTTCAGCCAACCGAACAACGCGCCGGCTGCCATGAGCCACATGGGGTGAATGCGCGTGCGGAACAGCGCCAAACCCGCCGCCAGTGCCAGCAGAACGGTCAGCAGATCAACCAGGGAAGCGCGTCCCAACTGAACCGCAACCGCTATCATCAGCCCCAGCACCGCAGCATTGACGCCGTCGAGCAGCGCGCGCGCCCAGGCTGCCGAGCTAATTTTTGCTATCCATGGGATGCTCAGCGCGACCATGACGAAAGACGGCAGGAATATGCCAACTGTGGCCAGCAGCGCACCGTGCACGCCGCCCAGTTGATAACCGATAAAAGTGGCTGAAGAAGCCAGCGGTCCGGGGGTCATCTGTCCGACAGCCACCGCATCCAGCAGCTGCTGGTCGGTCAGCCAGCCCAGACGGGTGACAAAATCGGCGCGCAAGAAGGCCAGCAGCACGTATCCGCTGCCGTACAACACCGCGCCGATCTTCAGGAAGATCAGGAACATGCCTGCCAGGTTGAAAACCGGGCTGGCAGCCAGCCAGGCAGCGCCGGGCGCGCCAAGCAGCGGCAGCAAGAGCGGCAGCTTCTTCTGAAACAGCCGTTTGCGTATTTGCCAGACCGTGCCGAGCAATCCACCCCCTACCAGCAGCGCCAGCTCATGCACGCCCAGCAGGTGTAATGCCAGGGCGGCGCCTGCCAGGAGGATAGCCAGCCGATTCTTCATGGTCTTGCGCCCCAACTCCCACAGCGCCCTGACAATCACCGCAATCACCACCGGTTTGATCCCGTACAGGAACCAATCAGCGCGCAGCGCCGAGCCGTAGCGGCTGTACACCCAGGCCAGCAGCAGTGTCAGCAGGGTGGTGGGCAGAATAAAGCTGATCCCGCCCAGCACCAGCCCCGCCCAGCCTGCCCGCCGGTGACAGATGTGTGCAGACATCTCTGCCGCATTGAGGCCCGGGATCAGGTTGGTGGCGCCCAGCAGGTCCATAAATGTCTGATCGTCCAGCCACTTGCGCCGCTGCACGACCTCATCATGCATCAGGCCGATGCTGGCTGCCGGTCCGCCGAAGGCGGTGGCGCCCAGGCGCAGAAAAAGCGCAATGACCTCGAGCAGCGGGCTGTGCTTCATACCCCTGTAATATTACCAGTTCTTTGGGTTACACAGCCCTTATGTGTATACATCCCGATTTGGCTGCATCCAGCGAAAGATTGGGTACAATCAGTGGATGAAAAATATTGAGTCAATGGTATCCAAATCGGAAGCTGTGCGTCATAGTGAGTAGATGCAATGGCGGCTGAAAAAGATGAGTTGCTGGAACGGGCGCGCAGGTTTGATCTTCAGGCGCTGGCGGACATTTATGACCAGTTCAGCCCGGGAGTCTACCGGTATGCGCTGCGCCTGCTTGGCGATCCGCTGCTGGCCGAGGATTGCGTCGCGGACAGCTTCAGCCGTTTCCTGACCGCATTGAAAAACGGCGGAGGTCCGCAGGATCATTTACAGGCTTACCTATACCGCATCGCCCACAACTGGATCACCGACCATTACCGGCGCCAACCTCCGCCGCCGCTCGAGTTGGATGAGCATATCCCCGCTGAGGCTGGTCAACCGGGCGATGTGCTTGAGCAGGCGCGACTGCGCGCGGCCCTCTTCCGTCTGACCCCCGAACAGCGTCAGGTGGTGGTGCTCAAGTTCGTCGAAGGCTGGGAGAACGATGCGGTGGCCGGGATGATGAACAAACCGCTGTCGGCGGTCAAAGCTCTGCAGCACCGCGCGTTGAATGCCCTGAAGCGCATGCTGCTGCCTGAGGAGAAAGAGGAATGAAAAGCCAAGAAAACGAAATTGACGATTCGCGGGTGAGCGGACTGCTGGAAAAGCTGCGGCCTGCCCCCGATCGCAACCCCGCGGCAGCGGCCAGCCGACGGGCTGCCTTTCTGGCTCAGGCCCAATCGCTGGCTCCGGCCGTATCCGTGCAGAATGAAGCGCGTCATAAGAAGTGGAACCCATTATTTCTATTCAGAAAGGAACCACGTAAAATGACCGTAATCGCAACCATCATGATCATATTGGCGCTGATGTTCGGGGGCACGGGCGCCACCGTCGCCGCTGCCCAGGGCAGCGCGCCGGACGAACCGCTGTACAGCGTCAAAATCACCAGTGAGGACTGGCGGCTGGCGCTGGCCAACAACGTCCAGACCCGCTTGGCGTTGAACATGCAATACGCCAACCGGCGCGTGGATGAAATGGCCGGGATGCTGCAGACCGGTCAGGGAGACCTG
Organism: uncultured Anaerolineaceae bacterium; assembly: GCA_964496705.1. Taxonomy (GTDB): domain Bacteria; phylum Chloroflexota; class Anaerolineae; order Anaerolineales; family Anaerolineaceae; genus CAZCBJ01. The sequence continues at coordinate 19,561 of CAZCBJ010000053.1, forward strand.
CTGCCGGTGCAATCCCGCTGGGAGCGGCATGTGCAAACCGCATTGCAACTGGCCGCTCAGGGCAGCGATGAGCAGCTCAAAAACCAGCTTGGCGCGATCCTGCTCCAGTTGAAAGCCCAGGAACAGGTGATGAACCAGGCCGGCGCGGGCGCGCCGCCGGACATGACCCCGTTGAAGGAGCAATTGCAAAGCCGCATTCGCGAGCAATTGCAGACCTGCGCCGACGGCCTGGCTGACCCGCAGCAATTCCGCAACCGCGAGCGCGTGCGCCAGAGGATTGAACCGACCGCGACCAGCGACGAAAACGAAACATCCGGCGAGACCCAGACTGAAGATGTCATCCCGGGCAGCGGCTACGGCAAAGATCAAGGCGGCAATCCCTGGACGACCGGCACACCCACCCCCGGCAGCGGTTACGGTCAGGGCGAGGGCGGTAATCCGTGGACGACCGGCACACCCAC
>CAZCBJ010000054.1:0-20004 GCA_964496705.1 uncultured Anaerolineaceae bacterium
AACAGCACCTCTGTGACGCCCAGTCCATTGGATCTATTTTCAAGGATTTGACGGGTCGTTTCCATATTGGTGGGATTGACATTCGGCATCGATTCGGGTTTAGCCTCCAACAGCACGCGCATTCCCCCCCGCAAGTCCAATCCAAGGACTGGTTGCATGGTGCGTGTAAAATTGCCGATCTTTAGCGGTTGGCTATGCGGCAAGTCAACCCAAATCGCCACAGCGGCCAATATGAGAATGATAATCAGGTTGATATAGCGTCTATTCATGCGCTAGTCGCCTCCATTCAAACGAATGCCAGCCTCTGGCTGGCGCAAACGTTGATTATAACCTTATTACCCGAACATGAGTAGGTCTTAAAAGTTAGATCAAAAGCCCTTTTTGTCTTAGAAAATCAATCACCATGTGAACAATTTCTACCGGTGTGTAGGGATCTGTGGGGATATAAAGGTCGCAGTTTTGGCGGGCATGGGCGAGCCGTTTAACTTGTGTTTCATATTCGCCAGGAAGCCAGGACAGTTTTTTTCTGCGAATTGTCTCTTCGTAAGTGACATCCAGGAAAATCAAGACGTCTGGATTGGTCAGCCGTTTCCACATATCCAGAACATAAGAATGTTCCTGGACCAGCGCTCGGCTGGGGATTCCGAGTTCTTGTAAATTATTACGAAGAGTGGTTTTTCCAGCACCGCATGGACCGACAATTGCGATCTTGAGTGAGTCAATTGCGGATGTCATAACCCAATGCGCTGATATGCTCAGACCGCCCCAGGATGACTATGGTATCTTCTGGCTCTAGCAAAATGTCGCCGCTGGGATGATATCGCTGTTGTTGATCGCGTTCGAGGGCCACGATGCTCAGGGTATATTTTTTCTCAACCGTTTCAACGGAGACGCTCACCAATTTTGAAAGTGGAGGTATGCTTAACTTTGCCAGGCTGTTGGGTTGTCCGGCAATGTAGATGGGGGGCGTCATGTCGATATCTAGCGCAGCAGCTGCAAATATTGGGGCGGCCATGCTCGTGGCGCTGAAGGCTTGGAAACCGAATTGTTGCTGCAAGGCTTGAGCAAATTCATCCTCAAATATTCGAATGACAACGTGAATCTCTTGTTTCAGACTGCGGGCTTTTACTGCTATCTGTAAATTCAGGACATCATTTTGGGTGCAGAGAATGATGGTTTGCGCGCGGCGAATGCCGGCTGCTTCCAGAACTGACTCGCGGGTGGCATCATCGATGATTACAGGGATACCCATAGCTCGAACCTTCTCACTTAAATCCTTGCCAGGGTCCAGTGTAATGACCACTACCTCTCGTTCCATCTCGTGCAATTTTTTTACAACTCTGAACCCCAAATGACCCATTCCCACCAGGAGGACATGGTTATTGAAAGTCGATGCTACCGCCATTTCCCACTCCTTGCTTCGGGCTCGCCGGTTAAACAACATCACCCCAAAATCGGCCAGTCCTTGTGCCAAGATACCTATCCCAATGATCGGCATCATGAAAAAGAATATCTGCAAATACCACTGCGCTGGAAAATCAATGATAGGCTGAAGAAAAGTCAGGCCCAGAACGATATAAATTGATTTCACCAGGCTGGAAGATCCGCCAGTTCCGAGGGCGGATAGCCAGGAAAAAGCTGCGCCAGTCGAGATCATCGCTAATATAAACAAAAATAAAGGTCGACGAAATTCTCTCAACAGCAGCACTGTATCACGCCAACTGGCTTTGAAAGTCCGGATTTTGGCGTGTCGAACAGACAGATTCATAATCCTGGCGGATATACGGATAAAGGCGGGACAGGCAGACTGACCGTCATTCGGCGTATTGGTTGTGCAGGCTCAATGGGTGATACCTGCATCACCACAACGCTCATATCGTCATTGGCTCTATCTTGGTCCAGTCGCAACGCTTCCAGCAATATCGTGTCGGCAATCAACTGCGCATTGGGTTTTCTGTCATCCAGCAGGGCTGCAAGCAACATTGGCACATCCAGGCGCTGGCCAGCGCGATCTCCAGCATGGCTGATTCCATCTGTGAACATAACGACGCAGAATCCAATTTCCAAAGGCATCTCGGTGATGACGGGGCGGATATTTCTGGAGGTGCCAATAGGTTTGCTTTCACCTCCCAGGGTTTCGATTCTTTCGGAACGAGCTACGAATACCGGTGCAGGGTTGTTTCGGGTGATCACAAGAGTTCCCGTCTGGAAGTCAACCGACAGGATATTCAGGCAGGCGCTGACTTTTCCATTGCGCTCAGTGTAAAGGTGATCTGACGCCGCCCGGGCAGCCGCGCCATCACGCACCCCTTCGGCAAGCAGGCTAATCACCTTGCGCACGACCATGGTTGAGATCGCCTTTGCACCCTTTCCAGACGTTTGCCCATCTGAAAGGACAATTGAAACACCGCCATTCGGCCTTTCTACAATCTCAAGTGTGTCACCACTTTCGGCGACCGCATATTTGTTCGTTTTAGCCACAGCAATATGGATTTCCATGCCCACCATTTTACATCAAAATAGATGATTTTTTAATGCCCAAGGCTTTTTGAGGCCAAGATGAACAACAGTTGACTGCCATTAACATTTTTATAGACGATCTGCGGTGAAAAGCCAACGGTTGTAAATACTGAAAGGCACTTTTCAACCTGAATATCTTTTGGCGACGATTGACCGGTGATTTGAAACAACCAGGCAGCTGCTCGCTCGCATATATTTTGACCTGTGAACCAGGCGGCCAACAAAATTACCAGCTTGCCATCCAGCGCCAGGATACGGTTGATTTCATCCAGGGTTCGGGGGTCAAAAATATATTCACTTGGAAAGGTTGCGACCACCGTCTCAAATGCTTCAGCGGAAAACGGCATAACCTGAGACAATCCTCTAACCAACCGAGGCGCAGAAACTGTGCTGTTTCTTTGAAGTTTGCCCAATCTTTGATGTGCAATTCTACCCATTTGTTTGCTTTCATCTAGACCAATCGCGCAAAAACCATTTTGGGATAAAGCAACGAGCAAGTGTCCTGGCCCATGTCCAATTTCCAGCACAGCTCGACCTTCAACATACTCTTCAACGCATTTCACCCAAGAGGTCCAGCGCCCAAGAGATACCAGCGCAGCAACTAAGTCATAGCAGCAGGCCAATGGGTGATAGAGCAGCTGAAAGAATATCTTAAGGAATTTGTGGAAAAGATGAGACGGCATAAAACGGTGTGGCAGCAACTGGAAAGAGCAAAGGGGCAGTAGTGGATGTGCGCTCCAGCAGCCAGGAGGGCAGATGCTCCTCACGAATGCCCAGCGGGTGCAATACCGTGCTGGCAGCGCGCAGTAACAGTGTTGTATATCGATCGATATCAATTGTATGCTGTTCGGGAGGATATGGCAAATCCCAGGCATGCACGCCCGGGGCACAGCGCAGATAGAGAAAACGCACGCGCTGCCCAGGCCGTAAATTTTTACCGATTTGCTCGAGCTGTCGTGCTGCGCGTGCCGCCGGCGAATTGTAGTTGCCGTTGGATAATTCCCGGCTCAATTTCAGGCTGACCAACAACTGATCCATCGGAATTCGTGCGCTGCGCAGCTCAGCCAGCCGCTTGCGCAAAATACTATGGATGCCAGGAACTTGTTCCGGTATGGCTGACGCGCTTGGCGCCAGAGCGAGGTGTTCCAGTATTTCCAATTGGGTGCGCGCGATGAATGGCGCTGTGTCATGGCGGCGCGCTTCAATTCCGCGCACTTTGATGGATCCATCTTGAAAAACACCAAAATAGCGGTTGGCAACCGGGATTTTTTCATCGTTTCTAGATGGCAGAAATACAACCCAGCGATAAATGCCATCCAGGGCAATATCCAATCCTGTGTATCTTGTGATCAGGTAAAGCAGTTGTTCGTAATCTTTGACCGTGATGCGATCGTTTTTTTGCACCCACAGCGCGTCTACATACATGTGCAAGACGGTGAAGCCGAGTTGTTCAGCGGCTTCTTTGGCCAAAAGCAACGCTTCACGGCTGCCTGCAGTGACCGCTTCATGGGCTTCAATGCGTCCAAAGCGGGCGTTTTTATAGCCCAGATATCCAAAACAGGTCACCAAAAGCCATTTATGGGCAGAAGAGCGCGGTTTGTCGGGGTGATGTCTGGCATGTGTCGTGGGTGCGGATGCCAGACGTTTTTTCAGTGCAACACGTTTATTCAGCAGCGGCGCAAGGGTTTGCGGGATCAATCCCGGTGGCAATTGGTCTGGCTGTCCGGAGGCGTGAGCTTGAATCGTTTCGGGGGAAATATTATCGCGCACCATCAAACTGGGATACATCGAGATAAAGTCGATTTCACCCACGTTTTGGTGCAAACCGACCACGGGCTGATAGACCAGGCCGCCCTTGTCATCGTGAATCATCTCCAGGGCGGATTTGGGAATTTCTGTCTGTTGCTTGTGCCAGGGGACCATGATTCCATTGCGCAGGGCAGTCAATATCTGCATGGATGATATTCCTGTGCCAGGCGAAGAGCGGGCGGCGGTTTGCAGGGGAAGATGGGTTACACGGGCGAATTCAAGCGTTCCGGGGAGGCCATAGTCATCCCAGAGTGTTGCGTTGCGCACGTCAATGTGCCATCGCCCCGATAACAAGACTTGTTGTCCGCGGTAAACGATCTGCCCGTATGAAAAATACGATTTGGCTTTCTTGCGAATGATTTTGCGATGCGGGTCGCGGTTCAATGGCAGTGACAGACCTGCTCGGCTGGCTCTGGCGATGAGCCAGTCCAACAGCCAGGTGTCGCCACCGTCGCTGAGCAGCAAGTCAGGGTCATAATCTTGTAGAATTGCGGCGAAGCGCAGCAATAATGGTTTGCCGGGGCGTACGGGGATGCGATAGCTGGCCGTATCATGCCGAATGATCAAGTTGCCGGACAGCGCATGCCCGTTGGCGATTTCTGGCTGCACAAATAGAATTTTCAGGGCGGGCAAGATTGGGTCAATGTCCCAGGGGGTGTCGCAGATGTTTATTTCCAGAATTTCGCTGCGGTCATTCGTGTAAACCTGACAGTGCGCGAGGGGGAAAGTGCCATATGCAGCAGAATGCCTGAGAGCCAGTGGAATATCGGCATCAAAAAAATCCAACTCAGGGAAGCGTTTTGACGCCCGGCGAAAGACGAGTTGTTGACGAAAAGCAGTCGGGGTTTGCACCGAAAGAACTGGAGTGGGTTCTGCGCTGCACAGCTCAGGCCTGTCTTCACGACGGAGCGTTGTGTCCTCGCAGTTGTGTTTCAGGTATTTGCCCAGCGCTGCCAGTTTTTGGTCTGACCCTGCAGCGTAAAATGTGACTGGGAAGCGCTGGTGTACGCTGCGTCGTTCTCCATTTTTGTCCAGGAACCAGAGCGTGGCTCCGAACAATTTGTCCTCATAGACTTCCAGCAGCCACCCATCAAAACAGTCCGACATCGCGGTTTCCTTGCATCCGCTCGATTTGGGTGTTCAAGCTGACGATTTTTTTGTGTTGTTCCAAGAGCATTGCCAATAAAAACACTTCAAAGGGCAGCGCATGGCCCGCATAGGCGGCGGCAGCTAAATGTTGCCGGGCGCCGGCAAATAGATCATCCAGGATCAATTGATCGCCGCGGCGCAGAGCGCGACGGAAGCGGTTAAATATCGCCTGTTCCTCCTGGAAGGCCTGGGTGATTGACGGTAATGTTCTTCCCATGACGTTTCTCCCTGTAATTTGCAGATGATTCCTGAACTTCCCAGAACTGGTTTGCGCTCTGCCGCAGTATTTCCAGGAGCGCTAATCTGTCCCGCTGCGCGGCCAGAGGGGGCCTGGCGCTGACGGCGATTGAGGTGCTGGCGCTGATCCTGTGCATATCCTTCAGGCAAGCATTCAGCAGCCGTTTGCTTTCGATCAGATGGACATTTTCGTCATAAAAAGTGGACAGCATATCCAACACCAATATTGGCCCCGGCGGCATCCGGGTTTGATTCAGCGCAGCAGCCATCTGGTAACAGGTAAAGGCGCGAACAATGCTGATATTTTTCAGCGCGTGGCTGAGGTGTTCGGTGTATAGACGGATGGTGCGGGCGACGCGGTATACATTCAACTGATTGCCGCCATCCAGCACGTGAACTGGTCCTTCGATGGCCAGTTTGCCAACCAGTTCGAGCATCAGCGTTTGCGCCGCGTTGGGTGCGATCAGCAAAGCGATTTGTTTGTTTTTATGAATGGTCAATGCGTTCATGCTTACTACAATAATCTTGCAGGAACGCCAGCGCAATCCCCTGTGGGGGTGAGCGGGATGTTAGAAAAGCGGTTAACCCGCCAGGTTAGCCAGATATGGCGGCGTTAATGGACGGCCTGCCATATTCAGGGGCTAGTCAGCCAGTTGCTGAAATCCCATTCTGACAGTAAACGCCGCAATTCTTGCTTGGTGGTGATCCCAAATTTGTACAGTATATTTCGCAGGTGCGTCTTTACTGTCTCCGGAGATATGTTGAGGCGTGCAGCAATCTGGCGGTTGGTGAGGTTGAGACAGGTGAGGGCGGTGATTTCTTGCTCGCGAAACGAGAGCGTTTGCCAACATAGAAGAATTTCATCGCGGGCTGAGCGCGCTTGCAGCGCTTCACTCAACAGCCGGGTTGCGATTTCTTCCGGCGAGCAGTTTTCGCGTTCAGCCAACTCTTCGATATTGGCAATCAAGTCCTGATTGCTGAACGGTCGGTTTTCCGGGGTTGTGTCAATTTCAAGAAAATCTCGCAACCATGTCCAGAGGTCCATGATTTCATTTTATAGCACAAATGTTCTGTGGTCAAGCACCTCTGATTGTTTGAATCACTTCTTCCAGTGCTCGTATCAAGCGTTGATTTTCGCTTTGTGAGCCAATCGTAATTCGTGAATAAGTCGGAAGGTCATATTGCGCGCAAGGGCGCAGGATAATGCCTTTTTGGGTCATTTTTTCGATGATCACTTGAGCCTTGGGGCCCAATTCAGCCAGGATAAAGTTCGTGTGGCTGGGGATGTAGGCGATATCCAATCGGTCGAATTCTTGATACAGGTATTTCCTGCCGTTTTTGTTGTCTTCCACGGATGCTTTGACGAATTCCTCATCTTCCAGGGCCGCGATACCCGCTGCCTGGGCCAATAAATTGACACCAAACGCTTCGCGCACCCTGTCTATGGAATGAAAAATTGCCTGATGTCCCATCCCGTAACCCAATCGGATACCGGCAATGCCATAAATTTTTGAGAAGGTGCGCAGAATTATAATGTTGGGTGAGCCGCTGAGTACGTAACGGATGGAGTTCGGAAAATATTGCGAGTCCACAAACTCATAATAGGCTTCATCCAAAACAACCAAGATGTGCTGAGGCACATCGGTCAGGAAGGCATCCAGTTCATTGCGATGGATGATTGTACCGGTGGGGTTGTTTGGGTTGCACACAAAAATGATCCGAGTCCGATTATTGATGGAATTCGACATGGCGAATAAATCGAGGCCAAAGTTTTTTAGGGGCGTTTTGATCAGCCTGGCCCGCATAGCCAATACATATTTATCGTATATAGGAAAAGAAGAGCGGCTGACAATCACATCACAGTTTTCATCCAGATAAGCCATACACGTTTCGCGGATCAACCCATCGGCGCCATTGGACACCCGTATTTGTTCCATCGGGAGGTGGTGATGTTGAGCTAGGGCTTGACGCAGCGCATAACAATCGCCGTCTGGGTAGCGATTAATCTGCTTGAGAGCGCGGTTCATCGCTTCGACCGCTTTGGGTGAGGCGCCCAGCGGGTTTTCATTAGATGCCAGTTTGATTACATCATGTATGCCATAAAGCCGCTGGATTTCTTCAATCGGGCGGCCTGGTTGATAAGGCTGAATCGAATCAATCCCGGATTGGTGCGGAATTGGGCAGTCAGTCATGAAATCTCCTTTGAAATTTAAATTTTCCACTTCACAGGTGATTAAATTGTGAGGGGTAATTTCCATGCGATTGTAGGGGAATGCGTTACAATTGCACCTTTGTACGCATACGTCTTATTTTACTGGAAAAAAGATGAAATTCGATTCAAAAGATTGGAAAATTGGTTTCCTGCACCTGTTGATCGTTTATGTGGTCTGGGGCAGCACCTATCTGGCTATTCGGGTTGCAGTCCGTGAAGGCTCTGGCTTTACCCCATTTATGATGGGGGCGATGCGGGTGCTTGTGGCTGGAGCTGTTTTATTGTTGATTGGGTTATTGAGTCGGCAACGGCTGCGTATTAATATCCACGAAATGGTCACATTGGCAGGTTCGGGCATTCTATTGTGGACGGGCGGGAATGGTTTGGTTATGCTGGCAGAACGGAGGGCGGATTCGGCAATGGCGGCGATCATCATCGCCTGCACGCCAATATGGGTGGCGGTACTGGAAGGGCTGATTGACCGCAAGCTCCCCTCTTTGAAAATCATTGCCTTTCTGTTGCTGGGGATCATTGGAATTGTTGTCTTAAGTGTACGCACCTTGCTCACTGGTTCGGGCGCGGAAATCATGTCGATTGTGGAGTTGATGCTGGCCACTGTCAGTTGGGCAGGAGGTTCTGTGTGGCAGGCTCGCGGGCGATTGAACCTTGCGCCAGCAGTGAGTTCAGGTTTTCAATCCATCTTTGGCGGGGTGGGATTTGTGATTTTGGCATTATTGCTTCGCGAACCGATCCCCAGCCCAATTCTGGAGGCGTGGTTTGCCTGGGGGTATCTGGTGGTTTTTGGTTCGATTGTGGCTTTTACTTCATACGTCCAAGCTTTGCGGTTGTTGCCCATCAAATTGGTGGCAACCTACAGTTATGTAAATCCCATCATTGCTGTGTTCCTGGGTTGGATCATCCTTGATGAAAGGATAAGCATTTTGACCTTGGTTGGGGCTTTGATTGTGTTGCTGAGTGTCACTGGGGTGTTTAGGACTCAGGTTAAAGACGATGCAACAGTGGGTGTAGAACCAGCTGTTGTAACTGAAGTATAAATTATCGGGTCGGTCTGCTTTCGCTGGAATTATTGCGGTCCGAGTTCTTTGAGGTTTCCAACGCCGCTGATGGTTTTTGATATGCGTGGGTTGTCGTAATAAGAGACATTCCCCGCACCACTAATAATCACATCCAAAGTATTTTTCGCCCAGATGGTGGCGTTTCCGGCGCCGCTCATGGTGATGTTAGCAGAGTTGCTTTCCAGATCTTCACCATTATATGTGCCTGTTCCACTAATATCAATTTTTTGATCGGTCACTTTACCATTAATATCGCAATTCCCGACTCCGCTTATGTTGACATCCAATAATTCAGCTTCAAGGTTCCTTATTTTGATTGAACCAGCTCCACTAGAGATTATTTTTAATTGATCGGTTTTTACCGTTCCAGCAGAAATGCTGCCTGCTCCTGATAGGTTGACTTGATTGATGTTACGAAGAGTGACCACATACTTAATCGGCTTGGTGGGAATGATGTTATTTTCCCAGGAGGTATTCATTTTGAGGTGGAGAGTTCCATCTTCAACATAAGATTCGATTTTTGGCAGAACATTATCTTCAGCTTCGATTACCAGGCTTTCGCCATCGCTTTGAATGATTTGTAATTCGCCGATCCCGCTCAGGTAGATGCGATCGAATCCTTTTACATCGCGGCTTTCTTTTATCAGGTTTCCTGAACCCTGAACGATGCGAAATGTACAAGCTGTCAGCACAAGCAATCCAATCAAAATCGGCAAAATAATTTTCTTCATTTTACAAGCTCCTACGGGTTTTGGTTAAACTATATACGAAATAGCTCCTAACAAGTTTCATATCAACTAAATAGAAGAAAATTTTTCGCGGATTTGCTGGTGAATCCAAATTTCCATGAAAGTGTCACGAAACATGTTGCCTTCAGGTATCAATTGGTGCTTTCGCATCATTTCAGCATGAGCAATTTCATAATATCGGTTAGCATCATCGATCAATCCACATTCTTCCAGCGTTCTTGCATGTACAAAGTAAATGTGTTCACTGGTCCATTCCATTATTTGGATAAAACCAGTATTTTCCAGCATTTGCAGTGATTGACGTGATGAAAGCAAAGCCTTCTGATGAAGCTCTTTCTGTTCTTGAATTGATTGAGAGCAAGTAGCTAACTGTAGGTAAGTGTTTGCTTCCAAGCTTAGTGCAGCGATTGCGTATTGCCTGCTCATCAATGGATTTACGGCCAGCATTTCTCCAATCCTCAATGTAAAATCAATGGATTGATGAAATGTGATCGGTTCACAACCACTTAGATTAATAAATTGAGCTTGGAGTAGTAAAAAACTAGCTCGATTGTTATAAGTGAGATTTCGTTCATCGTAATGTCGGAGAGAGCCCATAACCTTATGGGCTTCAGCCAAATTCCCTTCCATCATTAATATTTGAAGAAGACGTAAATCAATGATGAAAAATTCTTGATTTTCAGCTGCCATCATCCGGGCTGCTTCAAGCCAGGTTATCCCGCCCTCAAAATCACCCAAATTAATTGCCTGGGTTTGCCCGCAGCGGATCATCGCAGAGACTTCACCCTTGCGGTATCCAATTTCGCGACTAATTCTGAGGCCTCTTTCCCAATACTCCAAGAGAGCTTGGTGATAATTTCCACTTCTTTCTACAAAAAAGCCCATCGTGCGCAGCAACTCAACCTGCAGGATGCGATTATTCAACGCTTCAGCTAACGGCTCTGCATCTCGCAGGTAATTCAATCCTATTTCAGGCTGGTTACTCCAGGAATAATTGCTTCCAAGCAGGAGTAAAAGGCGCGCTTCGACCTCTTGATCGCCAATCATGCGGGCTAATCTCAGAGCCTGGGAACCCGTTTCTTGCCATTCGAGATCGCCCAGATAGATAAATTGGCGAGTTAATGATTCCAGGCAAGCTATTTCGCGGTGGTGGTCTTCTACCGCTCTGGAGAGTTCCAAAGCTCTAAGTGTAAGTTCTTTTCCAGCCAGGCATTCTTCACGATCTTGCCAATACATCACTCCCGGTTGGTTAAGAATTGCGTCAATGGTCCAGGCGGGTGAATCACTCATTTCATCTGCCAGGCGTAGTAATTCTGCGGCATCCTGATTTCGAAAATCATTCACACCGATGATGGCGCTAGTCTTTATTCGTTCACGATAAATTTCAAATTGGGTTTCTTTCAATGAACGAAGATTTTCGTGAGTTGGCTCATCATGTAGCAGATTAGAAATTAATTCTAATGCACGGTTGTATAGACTCAGTGCCTCGCGGTTGGCATGCAACTTCTGTACTTGCTCGGCAAATTGAAGAATATAAAACAGTTCTTTATTGGAAATGCCGGCCTGCGAATAGTGGTAGGCAATCAAACCAAAATGCTGAGAAAAGAACTCAATATTCAGGGTGTTCTCTAAAAATTCAGCAATTTTTCGATGGAATTCCTTCTTTTGTTGACCCAGTAAGTTGTCATAAGCGGTGTCACGCATTAAGTTGGACGAAAAAATGTAATGAGTTCCCAAATCAGGCACTATTTCCTGTTCGATGATAATTTTTTCTTTTTCTAGTTCTTCTAGAATTTGAGGGATTGCAGCAACCTTTACAGTGGTTAGCGCAATCAACACATTTGACCAAAAATCCATTCCAATGACAGCCGCCATTTGCAGTACAGCTTTATGTTCAGGCGACATTTGGTCCAATCGGGACAAGAATAACGCCTGGAGACTGACAGGTAGAGAGATGTTTTTTATATTTTGTGTCAGCATCCAATTTTTTGCAATATCGTCCTGTACGAGTAATCCTTTGGAAAGTAATGAGTTGATCAGTTCACGCGCATAATAAGGATTGCCTTCGGCGTTGTCCGCGATGAGGTTTAAAATGTCATTTGGTATAGGATACCCCCCTAATATAGATTGGACAACCAGAATAATTTTGTCCTTTGGAAGGGGAGATAAAAAAATCGGAATATAGTTTTGGTTGTGTTGATCGCGTAAATATTTGTCCAATCCTGTGATTTGAGGATTTTTATCCGGGCGATAAGATAGCAACCAGGATATTTTTTCCGATTGGCACACATCGATACAATGCATTAGTAACTCGAAAGAAGATGAATCGACCCATTGAAGATCAATCAAGGAAAGGACAAGAGGGTGAATGCGAGCAATTGCTTTTAACCAATTCTGGATAGAGATAAAAATTTGTCTTTTCAAACCGTCAGGATCCAGAAATTCGATTTTTTTGAATAACTCTTGTTTTAGGGGAAGAGAGAGAAATTTCGCCAGGTAAGGGAAATATTCAATTGACTCTTCTGCCCATATCGATTCGCACAATTCTTCTAAATGATGATATCGAAATTCCTCAGTAGCCTCAGGAGATGTATCCAACCACTGTTCGAGTATGTCTGTCCATAGAGAATAAGGTACGATTTGGTTGTATGACCGACATCGAGATTGAAACCATACTGGGTCTTGTGCTTGACGATCATGTTGAGTTCTCTCCATCAAAAATGCCTGACGGTTGAAGTGGTTTCGTGCCTGCTCGATCAGGGTGGATTTTCCCATCCCCTTTTCGGCGATAAGACTGACGATATAACCCTTTCCTTCAAAAATTTGGTCCAGCTCATCAACCAAAATTTGATATTCTTGCTCGCGCCCAATTATGGATGTTGAACTATATCTATCGGGTTGGGGGCCAATTTCATGCGTTGGTTGATCGGCCTGGTAGGCTTTTATGCGAAGTGTTCCGCCCGGATTTTGAACCTCAACCTGTTCTTGCCAAATAAACCGGTTCTGAACCAATGCATAAGCCTGTTCGCTCACCCAGACCGTGCCGGGTCGAGCTGAGTTTTCCATCAAAGCCGCCTGTGATACACCGCTGCCGAGGGTGTCATCGTGTGCAGTTTGGTTGCCGCCAAGGCGTGTAATGATTATCTCGCCCGTGCTGACTCCTGCGCGTATGGAGATAGCTTGTCCACCGGTTTCCATAGTGGCCTTGTTTGAAAATTCATGGAGAGATTTTTGACTCGAAAGGGCTGCGTGAATGGCTCTCTCGGTGTCGTCCTCGTGCGCGTGTCTTCTACCGAAAAATGAAATGAGGCCATCCCCCCTGAATTGATAAACCTCGCCGCCAAAGCGAAATATTTCCTCTTCTATGATGTGGAGCACCTGATGCATGAGAGCGACCCACTTTTCGGTGCCAATTATTTCAAGAATTTGAGTAGATCCAACCACATCGACAATTAAAATGGTCGCGATTCTTTTTTCCCCTGAAATTACATCCCTACCCTCTTGTTGCAACGGCTGAATGGCGTGGACAGACGGCTCAACCTCAATTCCAGTTCTGGAAGGTTCGGTGCTTTTCTCAAGCGCCACACCACAATTACCGCAGAAACGATAATCTTTTGGATTGATATGACCGCAAGATTGGCAAGTTATGCCAAATTTAACCCCACACATCCCACAGAACAAGTGGTGGTCTGGATTTTCAAATCCGCATTTACCGCAGATCATAATTCATCTCTATTACCATAAAAGGCGCTGCCTCATTCGAGGAGCGCCTGAAAAAAACCACCAGAGCCTCTTCTACATGGTGTCGAGAACGGTCCGAAAGCGGCGCGCAACCTCAATCAGAATGGTCACCGCCATGTCGGCATCTTCTTTGAGGAGGCTTAAGAATTCCCAGCGTGTGAGAACGAGGCATTTTGTGGGCTTGGTGGTCACTACAGATGCAGTGCGTAAGCCATCATCCAGCAAAGCAAGCTCTCCGAAAAAGTCGGTTGCAAAAAAGTTGTTCACTTCAACTTTAGCACCGTCGGATTTCGTCCGATAGGCTTCGGCTTCACCTTCAACGATGATAAAGAAACCTTCGCCACCCAACCCCTGTGAGACAATGGCTACGCCGGCTTCGTATTCGCGCTCGACAAACCGTTTTGCCAGCCGTTCTTTTTGGCCATCCGTTAAACCTCGAAAGAGAGGTACGCGCGCTAAGAAGCGTTTCGTTTCTTTTATGTCCGTTGGCATATTGTCCTCCAAGTGGGATTTGGTTCTGAGTAATTCAATTATAAACTAATACCGCCAATAAATTTGTGTATTTGCGAAATTTCCAATTACGATGTAATTGTCTTCAATCACTTGAAGTTGTTCGGGTGTCCATCTTTCACCTTTTGAATCCCAAGAAGGGGGATCGTAAAGCAGAATAATCCCAAATTCCTGGTTTTTTATTTGATCCAAGAAAGTAGATTGATCCCATAAACCTGCCAGGTGTAGTTGTTTAAATTCAAAAGGCTGGTAAACCAATTCGCGTCCATTCAAGACAATCAAGCCCATGAATTCATCTGCAAGAACGGGGCCTTTTGAATCATCTACATATTGCAAGAGCTCGGCAATACCTTCTCTCTCGGATTTAACCCGGTTGATGATCCATTCGTAATAATCATCCTTTGTCCACTCGTATATTGAGCTGACCTGATGAATCAACGCGATCAGTATGACCAAATTCAACCACCAAGCACGTTTTACGGATGCCAGCAATGCACCTGATGTCAGGCTGAGGGCAGCGCTAAATTCAAACAGATAATTCACATTTGAGCCCGCTTTGCCAATCGTAATTGCAGATGCGCACGCTCCAACCAGATATGGAGCAACCAACCACCATGATTTCACACGGAACCATATTGCCCCTGCAACGAAAATACCACATCCAATAATCCAGTAGGGTAAATGTTCCCAGATTTGATCCAGGTAGTTTTCAACAGTTTCCCAATAGAATTTGTTGACATTCGCGGTTACGATATTTTTAAAAATCCCACCGTTTGATAAAAAGGTGATGATCGTGAAGATAATTATGGATAATAAGGCGACATATAGAGCAAGCCCAAAGGCTCGTCTTCTAGGTTTATGGGCCAATAACCAGATGAACGCCGCCAGGGGTGCTGCCAAACCGTAAGATTGACGGGTAAAAATGGCAGCAGCTAGGAATGTCCCTGCCAAAAAAATCCCCCTTCGTTGGTCAGGCCACAATGTTATAAAGAATAATCCTGCCCAACTCAGCATTAAAGCAAAAGAATCGACTCTGCAGAATGGCGACCAATGAAGGATATACGGCAATGTGAAGAGAACCAAGCCACCGGTGAGAGAGGCCCACCGGTTTTTGGTTAAGTTATAGAGGGTCAAACCAATCAATATCCCACATGCAAGCGCACTAAAAAAAGAAATGAAACGACCGTACCAGTATGCCGGGCCAAAAACCGCAGCAAAAGGAAGCTGAGCCAGATGGTAAAGCGGGGGATAATTGGTCACCCGAAAAGGTGGCGAATCGAATGCTGCGGGATAAATGTTGCCAAATTTAGAGAGTCGAATCACTTGATCCAGTATTGGCCCTTCGCCATAATCCACTGGGTAAGGAAAAAGCGCAACCTGCCAGTTATAATCCAAAAATAACCAGAAAGCTTTGGCTAAAAAAAAGAACAAGATTAAAAATGCACCACCTATTAGGAGTTTTGGCGCAACTCTGATAATTTTCATCATGTCAGTCTCTAATTTTCGTTGTTAGAATTAAGATGGATTTTAACAAAAATTTTCATTGTGGTGTCCTATTAAAAATTATTAAATAAACGCCTTGGAGCTTGATTATGCACCCAATTATCGAATGTGATGTGGCGATCATCGGCGGTGGGCTTGGCGGCATTGCGGCTGGATTGGCGGCTTCACAAGGGGGCGCAAGGGCTATTCTTTGCGAAGAGAGTGATTGGTTGGGTGGACAGGTAACCAGCCAGGCAGTATCTGCTCTTGATGAGCACCAGTACATTGAAAGCGTACCAGGGACCGAATCGTATGCTGATTTCAGACGCAGAGTGCGAGAGAAATACTTGCAGGTATATGGGCAGCCAGCGGTTTTAACATCTTTGGCGAATCTAAATCCTGGTAATGGCTGGGTTAGCCGGCTTTGTTTTGAGCCGCGGGTTGGACTGGAAGTCATTCGAGAAATGCTGGCACCTTATATCTCTTCAGGAAATTTATTTATCCTTCTGCAATGCAAGCCCATTGGCTGTTATGTTAAAGCGAACCAACTCCAGTCGGTAAAGATGAAAAACCGGCTGGGTGAAGTTTTTGAGATTCGGGCGAGTTTTTTCCTGGACGCGACAGAATTGGGCGATCTGCTGCCGTTGGCAGGAATTCCTTACGCAATTGGGGCTGAAGCGAAAGAGGAAACGGGTGAGCCGCATGCAAGTATAGATGGACCGCACCCAGAGCGCGTGCAAAGCTTCACATACTGTTTTGTGGTCGAATACCGCGAAGGCGAAAAGCATATCATTCCAAAGCCCGAAGGGTATGACCTGTTAAGGGATAACCAGCCATACAGCTTGACTCTGTTCACCCATGATGGTAAACCCGTGCCTTATCAATTCATGGTCGGATCGGAACAAGTACATTTGCCTTTTTGGACCTATCGGCGATTGTTTGATTCTGCTCTATGGAATACCGGAAATAAGGGAGATGTGGCATTAATCAACTGGGACTCCAATGATTTTCGGGGTGGGGGTATTGTAGACCTTCCAAATAGAATAATTCGCAATAATTTATTATTGGCAAAATTGTTATCACTGGGTTTCCTTTATTGGCTGCAGACTGAAGTCAAGCGCGATGACGCTAAAGGTTTTGGTTATCCTGAACTAAGATTGCTCAAAGGTGCGGTTGGTACCCGGGATGGACTGGCCAAGCGGCCGTATGTCCGCGAAGCCAGGAGAATCAAAGGGGAATACCGGATTATTGAACAAGATATTCTCGCAGACCATGCGCAAGTTGGACGGCAGGCGCAATTTTTTGACACCGTGGGGGTTGGCTGGTATTCCATCGACTTGCATCCATGCGTGGGATATCGTGGAACATTATTCTTGCCGACCATTCCATTCCAAATTCCGATGGGTGCTTTGATTAGCAAGCATTGTGATAATTTGATCGCTTCAGGGAAAAATATCAGCACTACACATATAACCAACGGGGCATATAGGCTGCATCACATAGAGTGGGCAATCGGCTCTGCTGCGGGCAGTCTGGCAGCCTATTGCACGCATGAAAATTGTTCGCCACGCTCGGTAAGAGATTCTCAAACCATGTTGGCGAGGTTCCAACAAATGTTGGAGAGTGGGGGAACTACTCTGAGGTGGCCGCAGTCTATAATTAGATAGGTTATAATTGGCGGACTTCTATAAAGGACAAGAGGATTATGGTTGAAAACAGAAAACCTCCGATTTATACGGGATTAAAAAAGCATTTGGAAAAAGAGGCGGGTTACGCCATTTGGGTTCCTTCAGATTGGACTCGTTTTGATATGACTGAAGATCACTGGGGGGTGATCTATTCGCCATATACAGATCGTTATGATACCTGTTTCATGGCTGAAAGATTTCGATTGAAGTTTAGCGTCACTGAAGCAGACGTTTCACTTTTAGCAGATGCTTTTCAAGAGGGGATCATGGCATTAGATGGTGTGGATGTGGAGGAAGTTAAGTCAGAAGGACGAAAAGATGTTGTCATTCTGGAAGCGAAATTCACTTTCCTGGAAAATGGCCAACGCAGAAAGCGCTGGGTACGTAATCTATATTGGGGGAATGGGCAATTGCTATTTATTGCACAGGGAGAGACGGTTGAGGATTTTGATTATTGGCTCCCGATGTTTTTTAACACGATGATGACTTTTGAACTTGCGTAGATGGCAAAAGCGCTTACTCCCACTTTGTGCTACAACTGCGAAGCAGAAATCGAATTATCAGACCCCTTAACAGTTAAGTTGTGCGTCTGCCCGAAATGCCAGCGCGAGGTGGATCTCGATGCGCAGTTTGCGTATAGCCGAGGACTCGAGGCGTTTTCAGACGGGCAAGACCTTTTAATGTCATTTTCTCCACGAAGAAAGTGGCGTCATCTATTTGGCGAGCAGGGTAAAGAGGCCACGCGTCTTTACATGCAAGCCCATTCTTCATTGACCTGCGCTTTTCGTGGGCGGCTGGCTGCCAGTCAACGGCAATTAGCGATTGAAATGATGGCTTCCATTACTGCGCTTTTTCAGAGTATAAACATCATTTCGCCTTTGGAGGCTGGTTACTGGCATCTTGTCATGGTAGAAAAAACTGCTCGAGAGGAGATTGATAGCCTTTCGAGAAAGCTGGACAATTCAAACTCAGTTCTGCGCGCCATAAACCCCATTCACTGGTATCGATTCTTTAGGAAAAACCAATTATCCAAGAAAATAATCGAGTTGCGAGCAAAGTTAAAGGCGATAGAACGACAGATTGGTTTTGTTGAACCACCCAAATTATAAGCAGCTAAAAAGCCGCCAAAGTATTTGAGCTTTGGCGGGTTTATTTTGAAGAGGGTCAGACGATCACTTGAATTAACAGTAAAACCAGGTAAATTGCAACCTCAATAGAAATCACCCAAACGATCCTCTTCACCAATTTGCCCTTCTCTTCACCTTTTCGGAAATAGTATTCAAAAAAGACAGCCAGGGCTACCGCGACCGTTCCACCGAGAAAAAGCAATCCCTGATCAATTGCCTGGATGGTTTTTCCAAATTCTTGCGCATTTTGCAAGTCATTCTGCTGGATACCAAATTGAATTGATGTGAGAACATCCAATACTGTTTCCCGCAGATTGAGCAAATCCACCACTGCCAGCAAGGATGAGATGAACCAGGCTATGGCGTACAAAAGGGTCTGAAATACGTGGGATTTTTCTTTGGTTTCCATGGCGCGTTGATCTAGACGATCACACCTCTCAATTTCAATTCGCCGGCAAAGTGGCAGGCAGCGAAATGATCGGGGTCCACCTCTTGAAGCGCCGGGGTGTCCTGGGAGCAAATCTCTTTGGCATAACGGCAGCGCGGATGAAAATAGCACCCAGCGGGTGGATTGGCGGGGCTGGCAACCTCACCAGGCAATTTAATCGGTCGATCACGTTTGCGCGGATCCGGTTTGGGGACGGCGGCCATGAGGGCTTCGGTATAGGGGTGTTTTGGGGTGTAATACAAGGCTTCGGTGGAGGCGACTTCAACCAGTCTACCCACATACATCACAGCTACCCGATCTGAAATGTGTTCCACCACACTCAGATCATGCGCCACAAAAATGTAAGTGAGATTGAAGTCGTTTTGAAGATCTTCCAGCAGGTTAAGCACCTGGGCCTGAATGGATACATCCAAGGCTGAAACCGGTTCATCACAGATGATCAGGCGGGGATTCAACGCCAGAGCGCGCGCGATGCCTATCCTTTGGCGTTGACCTCCGCTGAAGGCATGCGGATAGCGACTCATGTATTCAGGTCGCATACCGACGATGCGGAGCAATTCGGCTACCCGGTCCTTCAAGGCTTGACCGCTGGCAACCTGGTTGATGACCAATGGTTCGGCTACGATGCGTTCGACAGTCATGCGTGGATCCAGGGAGGAGAAAGGATCCTGGAAGATGATTTGCATATTCTGGCGGTAGGGTTTTAGCCCTTTTCTATCCAGCGTGGCGAGGTTCACCCAGCCAAGGTTTGGATCATTGAAGTGAATCTCACCATCTGTCGGTTCAAGCAGGCGGATAATCGTCCGTCCCGCCGTAGTCTTACCGCAACCCGATTCGCCAACCAGGCCGAGGGTTTCACCCTTGCGGACGAAGAGATTTACACCATCCACAGCTTTCACCATGCCGCTCTTTCGCCTTAGCAAGCCTGAGCGCACTGGAAAGTGTTTTTTCAGATTCTTTACATCCAGGAGCAAGTCGTCTTTCAACATTTCAGATGACATGGATCTCCTCCACCTTGTCAGAATACAGGAAGCAACGGACATTGTGACCGGGACTCACCTCATGGATGGCCGGCATATTGGCATCACATTTTCCAGGCATGAAGGCATCGCAGCGAGGATGGAATGGACAACCTTTGATTGTCGCATAAGGATCAGGAACCACACCGCGAATGGGTTTAAGGCGTTCTTTGGAACGGCTGCCAATATGTGGAATGGAGGTCAATAAACGCGAAGTGTAGGGATGTTTGGGATTAT
>CAZCBJ010000055.1:0-15876 GCA_964496705.1 uncultured Anaerolineaceae bacterium
TCCCCCCTATGCGCCTCCCCCGACCAGCACCAGCGGGTGGGCAATTTTCAGCCTGATCGCTGGCATCCTCGCCTGGCTGGGTGTGTTTGGGCTGGGCGGCCTCGCAGCCATCATCAGCGGCTACATCGCCAAAAGCCAGATCAATTCCAGCGGCGGGCGAGTCGGTGGTAACGGTCTCGCCAACGCTGGACTGGTGTTGGGCTGGCTGAATGTCGCCCTGGTATGCGTCGGCACTTGCCTGGTCATCGGCCTTTCAGCGGCCGGTATTTTAACCATTCCGTTTTTAGAGAATTCAAGGTTTTAATTTCCAATCAATTCAACCCTTAAGGAGATAGAAGATGGCAGAAAATTTCACCCCCGAACCAGTGCCCGTGGAAGTACCCCTCGAAGTAGCTCCCAAGAAGGACAATAAGAAAGTCTGGATCATCGTCGCCGTTGTGGTGGTGGTGCTGTGCTGCTGCTGTGTCCCGGTGTCTGCCGCAGTCATTACATTGATTACCAATCCGGATTTCTTCAACCAATTCGGCAGCATCCTGCCGTTATTGATCTAAAAAAATCATCACATACCACAGCATAGAGGCATCCGATGCTACCGGATGCCTTCTATGTGTTTAAAAGTCCAGCTAACGGCAGGGGGTGGAAATAACTCTTGAGCTCATCCAGAGCGGCAATCGCTCGTTTCTGCTGCCATTCGGCCAATTCCAATGCTGTAAATTCGTCCTCGTCCAGCACCAGCATGCGCCCATCCGGGTAGACCAGCAGATCCAGGGCCAGATCGACGTAGGCTATCAGCCCATCACCGATTTGCGGCGGCGTGGTGATATTGCACAATACCATCCCTTTAAACTATCGTCCC
Source organism: uncultured Anaerolineaceae bacterium (assembly GCA_964496705.1). Taxonomy (GTDB): domain Bacteria; phylum Chloroflexota; class Anaerolineae; order Anaerolineales; family Anaerolineaceae; genus CAZCBJ01. The sequence goes on from CAZCBJ010000055.1 coordinate 857, forward strand.
TCCCATCACGAACCTCAAAAACGTTATACCAACGCCCTGGAAAATACGCCTCGATGAATTTATCCCCTTGCGCCAGCAGCATCCCATGGAAAGGCAGGTCGGGCCGGTTAAACCGTGCCTCGATCACCACCATGTCCGGCTCAGCTTTGAGCAGTTTTGCCTTCCAACGCCAGACCTCCTCACCTAGAATGTTGCGTTTTATCACCACCCAGTCCGTCATGTCGGTCCAGTCTCCTGTGTGAATTTTGTCTGACTCAAACAAACCACCTGGTCTGCTGCCAGATTCAAGACAACCTGTTCACCAGGTGTAAGTGCACGGCTCAGCACAAATTGCAGCAGCATCTCCTCATGGGTCTTGATTACAGCCTGGTAAAACAATCCGCTGAATATTGTATCCATGACTTCGCCCATCACCTGATGGGTATGACCTTCGACCCGGCCCTCGATCACTGCCGTTGGGCGAATGAGCAGCGCAACCTGCGATCCCAATCCCGGCAAGTCTGTGCAGGGCGGCGCGGTCTGCCAGATGCCCAGCACAGATTCCACAAGGAAGGGCTGAAACGAGACCACCTTGCCGCGGATCAGGTTGGTCAATCCCAGGAAGCGGGCGACCCATTCCGTCCGAGGGCAGGCAAAAACTTCTTCCGGCGCTCCTTCCTGTTCAACCTGGCCGTGATGGAGCAGGATCAACCGGTCAGCCAGACCAAAAGCTTCTTCCTGGTCATGGGTGACATAAATTGTCGGCAAGCCCGATTGGTGCAGCAGTTGATGCAGCTCCTGAATTAATTGCTGGCGTAAGCTGCGGTCCAATGCGCCCAACGGCTCATCCAGCATCAATAAGCGCGGTCGCGGGGCCAGAGCGCGCGCCAGCGCCACCCGCTGCTGTTCGCCCCCTGACAGATCCGTCACCCGGCGATTGGCAAACGACTGCATATTCACCTGCGCCAGCGCGTCAGTCACCCGCTGGGCGATGTCTGGTTTCGAGATTCTTTGCATCCGCAGTCCAAAGCCGACATTATCCGCCACGCTCTGATGCGGAAAGAGCGCATATTCTTGAAACATCAATCCAAAATTCCGGCGGTGCACCGGCACATGAGTAATTTCCTGATCATTCAAGAAAACACGACCTGAATCAGGCGCTTCAAGCCCGGCAATGATGCGCAGCAGCGTAGATTTCCCGCTGCCCGACGCGCCCAGCAGGCACACCACCTCAGACCCTACGGAAAAAGAAATGCTATTTAATAACGGCTGGTGTTCGTAAGTCTTTTTTATCTCTTTTAGGATGAGCATGCGGTATCCCGAAATAAACACTTTAGTATCAAGGATTTATCTTCTCGATGATTAGTAAATTAACTGCGCAGACCAACACCAGAAGAGTAGCCATAGCCAGTGCCTGTCCATAATTCATCGCGCCCGGTTGAGATAACAAACGGAAGATGGCCACTGGTAAAGTTGGGAATTCAGGGCGCGCCAGAAAACTGGTCGCCCCAAACTCGCCCAACGATATGGTAAAAGCGAACACGGCGCTGGTCAGCGTGGCTCGCGCCAGGATTGGCAGGTCGATCAACCGCCACACCTGCCACGGCGACGCGCCTAAGACGGCTGCCGCCTGCCGTAAATTTTCCGGGATGGATGCCAGCACCGGCTGAAGCGTGCGAATCACAAATGGCAAGGCCACAAGGCTGTGGGCCACCGAAACCAACATCGGCATGGAACGCACATCCAACGGCGGGCGGCTGAACACCAGCAGGTAACCCAAACCCAGTGTGACCGCAGATGTACCCAGCGGGAGCATTAATACCGAATTGAGCCAGCGGTCTATCCGGTTTTGCCTGCGCATGGCATACACCAACTGATAGCCCAGGAACAGCGAAATCCCCACTGTCACCAATGCATATTGCATGGAATTCCTGGCTGCCGCGACCGGTGGAACATAAAAAATTGAAGACTGGGGATTGATGAATAATTGGCGGTAATACGCCAGCGTCAGGCCATAGCGCACACTGCCGCTTTCGGCCCGCTCGGCATCCAAACGGACAAGTGAACGCAAGCCGAGCGAAAAAAGCGGGGTGACAAAATAGACAAGCAAGAACACTGCCGCGACAAACACAAATGTCTTCTCACGCCAGGTCCTCGCTGGTCGTACACCTTCCCCTTTCAGGCGAGGGGATAAGGCAAAACTTTGCCCCACCCCAAGACGCGAGTAGAGCAGGCTAACCAGAAACGTACAGGCCAGTTGGATCGCGGACAGAACCCCGGCCAGCGGCAGGTTGAGCATTTGCAGCGTCTGGATATAAATTTCCACCTCCAATGTGGCAAAACGCGGCCCGCCCAGCAGCAAGATCACACCATAACTTGTGAAATCAAACAAAAACACCAGCAATACTGCTGCCAGAATAGAAGGGCGCAGCAACGGAAAGGTCACCTCCCATCCATTGCGCAGCCAGCCTGCCCCCAGAATTCGTCCCGCCTGTTCCAGGCGCGGGTCCAGTTGAGCCCAAGCCCCGCCAACCAAACGAATGACAATTGTGGTGTTGTAAAAAACATGCGCGAGCAGGATGGCACTCAATGTGTTCAACAAGTTGAGCGGTGGGTCAGTCAGGTTGAAAACGTTCATGATCAAGACATTAACCCAACCGCGTGGACCGATCAGGGTGTTGAAGGCTGCTGCCACCACCACTGTGGGTAGAATGAAGGGCAGGCTGGTTAATATTCGCAGGACTTCCTTCCCGGGAAAAGTGAACCGCGCAAACAGGTAGGCTGCCGGTAAACCAACCGCCAGAGTCAATATGGTGGAAAGGGTTGCCTGCCAGACGGTAAATGATAAAGGACCCCACACCCTTGCCCAAATACCATGAGGAATCCCTCCCGATGAGAAAAGGACAGCCTTTTGAAAGACACCCCCCAGGGGATGGAAAAAGAAAAGTATCAGAAATGCAACCGGCAACAACCACAGCAGATAGCGGGCCAGATGGTGCAATGATGGCGAAGGTGCGATGGCTTGAGCTGTTTCTATCGGTTCGCTCATCTGATTACGACTGCTGTCCAAGCTTCTATCCAGGCTTCACGGTTTTTCGCGATGACATCTACATCCAACATGGCCACCGTTGGGGGAATTTGTGCATATTTCATGAAGACTTCAGGCAGCTTTGCCTCAGGGTGTACAGGATAAACGAACATTTGCAGCGGCAGGTCCTCTTGAAATGGCAGGCTTAACATGAAATCGATGAATTTTTCTGCCAGAGAGCGCTGTTTCGTGCCTTTGAGAATGCCTGCAAATTCAATCTGTCGAAAACAGGTATTTTCGCCCAGGATAGATGCGGTGGGAGCGGCCTCCAAAGGCTCAGAGGCAAAAAACACCTCAGCCGCCGGACTGGTGGCATATGAGACCACCATCGGCTGCGGTCCCCGCCCGGATGAGCCGCTGAAATTGGTATAGTAGGCTGTTTCCCAGCCGTTAACCACGGCGACTTGGTTATCCCGCAAGGCTTGCCAATATTCCAGGTAACCCGGATCACCATATTGCACGATGGTGGCTAACAGAAACGCCAGACCAGGCGAGGAAGTGGCCGGATTTTCGACCACCAACAGACCTTTGTATTCAGGTTTCAGCAGGTCATCAAGGGTTTGCGGAACTGCCAGGTCATTTCTGTAGAAATAAGAAGTATCATAATTGATACACACGTCCGCCAGGTCCACCGGCAAGGCGCGCTGCTGGCTATCCAACTGATAGGCTGCGGGGATTAGCGCAATCGCCGGTGACGCATAGGCCTCGAAGATATCCGCGTCCAGCGCGCGAGACAGAAACGTGTTGTCCACACCGTACAAAACGTCCGCCAGAGGGCTTTCTTTGGTCAGGATAGCGCGGTTCACAACCGCTCCTGCATCCCCGCTCTTCAAAAAAGACACTCTGGCTCGATTTTCTTGCTCGAACTGCTTAACAACCGCGTCACTAACCGAAAAAGAGTCATGGGTGAGCACGGTCAAAATCTGCCTGTCCTGCGCCTCAGTTGGCTGCGGACTGGCTGGCTGACAGGCAGGCAAAGACACCAGCACAACAATGACCAGAAGCAAAAGGAATTTATTTCTCATCATGCAAACCTCCATCATTTTTTACCTCAAGCGGTGCCGCTGCGTTCGCATATGCACGCATAACAAAACGCCGTCACCGATTTCCAACTGAGCACGATCGGTCAGCATCTTATTGCTGATCCCGCGGGTTTTTTCGCGGATCAGCGTTTCATCTCGCAGCGGATATTGCAGACCTGATGTGCGAACTTTCGTCACCGTTTCGCTGAGCGGGATTAATGAGATCAGATCGCCAGCCTGACCTTCTACAATTGTCGAGTGATGGACGACAAACACTTCTTCGATCCCATCATCCAGGCGGATGTCGATGCCATGCAATGTTTTTTGGGTGAGTAAAAAAATATTGGCCAGGGTTTGATCCAGCCTGCCGCCCAACGCGGCGACGATGCAAATTCTCCGGAACCCCTTCTCACCGACATGCCCCAGTGCCAGCTCCAGATCAGTTTCGTCCTTATCTTCGGGATAACGAATAACCTGACACCCTCTCTGCGCTATGTTCTCAGCCAGGTCAGCCTCGACCGAATCCAGATCGCCGATCAATACATGAGGCGTTAATCCCAGTCCGTGAATGTAGCGGAGACCGCCGTCCACGGCGACCAGATAATCATCCTCACCCAACACCGCACGCGCAGCCCGCAGGCTGCGTAATTTTCCGTTGATAAAAAGTATGGCTCGTCGCAAAAACCTACCCTCCGCCGGGGAGGGTAGGTGAAAAATCGGTACTTAACATCCCTCCGCCGGCATGATCCGGATCAGGTGAAAAGGGTCGAGAGCTTAGGGCTCTCCTCTCAGCCCGGCAACACCGGACTCCCCAAGGAACTTTATCGATCTTAAGGTGCAGGTGTGGCCGTGGGAGGCGGAGATGTCGGCAGCAGCGGCAGGGTTGGCGCAGGGGTGAAGGTCGCCCCGATTAAGCGGGTCAATTCGTCGTCGTAAGCCTGACGCTGAGCGCGCGCCAGCGAAATGCCGGTGTTGATTGTGTCGGTATCGGCCCCGCCCATAAATGAAATCAGGGTGGTGATCACGGCGTTCATGTGAGCCAACCCCAAGTTTTTCAGGTTCACCAGGCATTCCGGCACACTAACATCCTCCACCTGGCGCCGGACACTCTGTAAGGCAGACACCGGACCGCTCAGCTGCTCGCGGGTGGTGTTGGTGGCAATTTGAGCGGTGTCATCAAACGCGCGCATCAAGCGATGGACGGCCAATGCGCTGTCCTTAATGTTTTCAGGCGCGCATAAATCCATTGTGGCAGTTGGCACCGCTGGCGTGCTGGTGATTTCAACCACCACGGTGGCGGGGCTGCCACACGAAGCAAGCAATACCGCCCCAAAAACGATCAATACAATGATGGAAATTGCCTTGATTTTCATGAAAACAAGAACTCCAAATTTGCTTTTGGATGCCTTCGATTATCTGACCGTTATTTTACCATCCATTGCCCCAATCTGGTCATCGGAAATTAACGAATGCGGCGTTTCCACTCTTCTTTAAGCTGTAACTGCCGGGGGCTTTCGCCGGAGGCCAACGCCAGAAAATCAGCCATCAAGCGGTTGAATTTATTACTCTCATCCAACATAGGAAAATGCCCGGATTGTTCAAACAGGACAGCATGCATTTGCTGCGGAAGTTCAGGGATTTGTTCCACCCGCGGCGCTTCAACCGCCGGATCATTTTGACCATTGACCAATATACAGGAGGTGGTCAATTGCATCAATGAGCTCTTGATGCCGGTCAACCCACTTAACGAGGTGCGGATGGCCTGCAGATCGGCTTTGGGCGCATCGGTTCGCGCGGCTTCAGCCGCCGGATCGCGCACCAACAACCAATCCACCAGCTCAGCCACCGTCGCCCCTGGAAGGCGTGGATGGATCATCCCCTCCTCAATGGGCAATCCCACCAACATCACCCGATCGACATATTCAGGATGAGTCAGCGTGTAATACAGCGCAACAAGCGCCCCCAGTCCGTGACCGACGAGTGCCATGCGGGCAATGCCCATTTGCTCCAGAAAGCCGTCCAAAAGATTCATCTGCTGGTGGATGGTGTACCGCTCGGGATTCTTGGCCGAATCTCCAAATCCCCACAGGTCGATTGCGTAGGCGCGGTAAGCCATGGTGGCCGCCTGCATGACCGGAATCCAGTAGCGCCATGAGCCCACCCAACTGTGCAGAAAGATGACCGGTCTGCCCCTGCCCAGCACCTCATAATGAATGATATCTTTGCCCAGCAATATCGCGCTCATCTTCGTCCAGCTTATTTCCCGATTTGGGCCAACAATTCCTTCACTCGTTCCGTCAATTCCATCGGCGCGAAGGGCTTTAATAAATACTCCATCGCGCCTGCTTCAAGCCCGGTGCGGATTTCCGCTTCCTGGCCTTTGGCGGAGAGGAATACGACCGGGATGTCTTTTAACTGTGCGTCCGCCTTCATTTTCTGACAGGCTTCATAACCCGTCATACGCGGCATGCGCACATCCATCAGGATCAAGTCTGGCATCTCGACATAGGCCGTGTTCACAGCCTCTTCGCCATTCTCAACCGTGATCACCTCATATCCTGCAAAGCGCAGCGTAAAAGCGATCAGGTCGCGGATATCGCGCTCATCCTCAGCAACTAATATCTTTGTCATGGGTTATCCTCCGGTTTCTCCGCCGGTATTGTGAATGAAAACAGGCTTCCCTCTCCAGGCACCCCACTGCTTTGGAACCAGATGTTGCCGCCGTGCATCTCAATCAGCGTTCGCGCCATTGCCAACCCCAGCCCGGTGCCTGCCGTAGCCAGCACCAAGGGGTCATTTCCCCGGTAGAAACGCTCAAAGACGCGCATCTGGTCTTTAGGCTGTATTCCTATTCCGTTATCTTGAACATCCACCTGAACTTCTTTTGCATCCGTGCAGTGAATATGGATTTGGACCCATCCATTCTCAGGGGTGTAATTGTATGCGTTGCTGACCAGGTTGGCGAGCACCTGCCTCATCCGCTCGACATCGCCTGAAATTAGAGGCACATCAGGCTCAACCCTCAGCTCGAACTGCATCGGTTTGTTCTCCTCGCGTGAGCGGCGGCGAATATCACTGACCATGTCCTCGGCGATTTCGGTAAAGTTGAGCGTGGAATATGACAGGGACACACGACCCGATTCAACCCGCGAGATATCCAGCAGGTCGTTGACCAGCACATTCAGCCGCTCTGCGTTGGATTTGATGATCTCAAGAAAATGAGTCTGTTGAGGGCTCAACTCTCCCGAAGCACCCATCAACATGATCTCCGCATACCCTTTAATGGAGGTCATCGGCGTGCGCAATTCGTGACTGACATTGGCAATGAATTCGGATTTCATGCGGTCCACCTGCACCTCGCGGGTGATGTCGCGGAAGATGGACACGGTCCCCAGGAAAGTGGATCGCCACATGACCGGTGCCAGATGCACGGAGAGCACTTTACCGTTCTCCAGTTCCACTTGCTCCGAAAAAGTCTCCCCGGACTGGAAAGAACGCGGATTATCCGACCATTTCTGGATGGTTTGGAACCAATTGCGCGCCACCTTGCCAAATATACCGCTGAATTGCCCAAGGTGTTTCTGAATAACTTCGGAGACCTGCAATTCGAGGATTTGTTCAGCAGATGAATTGAACAGGGTGATTTTATTGATCGCATCAGTCACCAGCACCCCATCCGCCACTGACTCAAGGATGGCACGTGAACGGCTGGCTTCAATCTGCTGTTCGCGCAGCATCCCGCCCAAACGTTCTGCCTGATCCCGGATCAGGTTGAACAATTCGGCATTATTCAAGGCGATGGCTATCTGCCGGGCAGTGGCTTCCACCAGACTGACCTGCTCCAGCATAAAGTGAGCCGGTTGGCGCTGTAAGAGTATCAACGAACCCAGCACTTCTTCCCCCAGGATCATCGGCACCGCAATTACGCTGCGAAAATCCACCTGCAACCCTGGCGTGAAGGTCCACCGACCGTCCGAATAGATATCATCCACCAACGCCGACAATCTGCGGCGGATCACCCATTTGCATATTTCCAGTTCAGGCCAAGTCTGTTCACCGTTGGCGCCATCAACAATTTTTACCAACTGCTCGCCAGCCTGATAGGTGATCTGCCCACTTTGCGCCAACACAATCGCGCTTTGCTCTGCCCCGGTGGACTCATTGAGCACGGTCAGCGTGCGATTGAGAACCAGATTCATTTCCATACTGGTTGAAAGCTCGGTAATGATACGCAGCAGGGTCTGTGTGTTTTGATGCTCGCGGCGCAGTTCCACCGTCCGTTCTTCCACACGCAATTCGAGGTCATCTTTGAGCTGCCTGGTTTCAGCGTACAGCCGCGCATTTTGAACGGCAATGGCCGCCTGATTGCAGATGGTGCGCGCCAGTTCGATTTCCGATGGCGAAAAGCGCCTGGATTGGGTATCCTGCAACCACAACCAGCCGTGCAATTCAGAGCCAGTTAATAAAGGCACGATCAATAAAGATTGTATCTGCTGCGGCGCCAGGTAGGCTAGATATAGCGAGCCCATATCCTTTTCGCCCTGCACGCTAACCGTGGTGAAAATACCCAGCGATTCTTTGAGATGTTCCAACAATGGAATGGGCGGCAGCATTTGGGGGAGGCTGGTCAGAGAAGATGGCACCTCCACTTCCAATGAATACCGGCCCAGCTCATTCAACATGACCGCCCCCACACGTGTGCCATTCAGCGCGCTTAACAACTGCTGGGCTGCCAGCTTCAAGATGAATTCGCTGTCCAGCGAGGTGGCCAATTCGCTGGAGAGGGTGTTAAGCAAAGCCAGTCGCTGCGAGCGTTCGTCTAGTTCAGCCGCCCGGCGCAGGCTGTCTTCAAATAGCCGCGCGTTTTCCAGCGCCACAGCCGCCTGGCTGGCAAAGGTAGTGGCAGCTTGAATGTGTTCAGCGGTGTAATAACCAATCTCGGTCTTTTCAAGCGCCAGCGCGCCGACCAACATCCCTTTGGCCACCAATGGAAGTCCCAGCCAGGAAAGGCGGTCTGGCTCCAACAGCGAGGGAAACCTGGCATCCTGGCGCACATCGGGCACCGAAATGGGTTGGCCTGTGTTGATCATCTCCTGGAAAAGCAGACTGTCCGAAGTGTGCACGGATAATCCCACGCGGCTTTCATTATCATCAAACCCACTGGCTGCATAAACACTCAACTGATCGGCCTCGCGCAGCCAAAGTGTGGCCGTGTCGTAAGCCAGCACCGATTTAAGCTGCTCAAGCATGGAGGCGATCAAATCCCGGCTTTGCAGGCTGGAGGTGATCATTCCCGCCACCTGGGTCAATGCTTGCAATTGGGCAGCGCGTTCCTCGGCGGCCATAAACAGGCGTGCGTTCTCCAATGCCAGCGCCGTTTGCTGTGCCAACGAAGCCGCCAGGCTCTCATCTCCGGCTGAAAAAGCCGCCGACTGATCAAAGTTATCTATCACCAAAACGCCCAGCGTCTTCTCACCCAGTTGAAGGGGGACCAACAGACTGGAAACCGGCAGCCGTCCCCCGGTCGCCTGTTGATAGCGCATCAAATCCTCAGAAGGCAGGCTGTAATCCTGCGCGAAGCGCACGTCGCTGACACGCATTCTTTTTCCCGATTGAAAACAGCGCACCGGCAGCAATTGTTCCGCAGATGACCCCGCGAGCGAGCCAAAGCGGATGTCCAAAATTCTGGAAGCATTGAGATAACCCATTGCAGCCTGAGGGAAAAGGGCTTTTTCTTTTTCGTCCCACAAGGCCACCCAACCGGCATTTGCTGAAGAAAGCACTTGCAGCGTGTTCTCCATCAAAGTGTTGAGGATGCTGGTTGGATTCAACGAACCAAGCTTCTGGCTGAACGAAAGCAGGAGGTCAACTTCTGTCAAGCGCCGCCGTGTATCATTCAACAATTGAAGATTTTGAATGCTGATATTGATCTGGCGCAGCAACTGGTTGAACGCCTGCCAGTCCTGCTCCTGGAAGGGAAACACCGGGCGGGTGCCCAACGCCAGGATGCTCGCCGACCATTCTTCGCCCATGGAAAGCGGAAGCCCGATCATGCTGCGCGTGTCAAATGCGACCAGTAATGGATTGCTCTGCCAATCAGATTCGGCATCCAGATTGGAAATCAGAACCACCCGTTGATCTGCCAGCATTTGACGCAGCGGATTTTTCTGTCCAAACAGCGCCTCCGGATTGACCCCCTCGGGGAGCGTGCCGATCACTTCCACCAGGCGCGGATCGGTCTCTACCCGTTCAGCAATCAACGCCACCTGAAAGCCGAAGCGGCTGATCAGCTCTCGCCCGATGCTGTGTAACATGGCGTGTAAATCGGTCTGCCGCCCAACCACCTCAGCCATTTCCAGGCTGGCGCGCAACCGGTCGAGCTGATTGTTGAGCATACGGATGGCCAATGTCCGTTCCAGGCTCTGATTCAACAACATAGGCACGGTGGCGCGGGCATCGTTGGATTCCTGCTCGAACCGGTCTCGCTGCGCTTGCAGCTCCTCCACTTGTTCCTGCAATCGGTTGACACGGCGGTCATTCTCAAAAATCTGCTCAGCCTGCGCGGCAAACACATTCAATGCGTCCAGGGTGGGCCGGTCTGGGCGGCGACCGTCCAGGGGGGCATCCAGACTGATCAGACCACTTGGCTTTCCCTCTGAGTCAAATAAAGGCACCACCAGCATATCGTCCGCGTCCCACGAATCCACTTCGCGGTGGTCGCTCAACGGCAGGATGGTGACCATGTGCATTTCTTCCGGCACCACCGGCAACTTATCGGCAGGGATGAAATAAGACTGCCCGAACTGATACTCAGGTTTTAATAATTGCCCCTGAATGGCATGCCAGGGCTGAGTGTGCGCGCGCAATTCCGCCCAGATGCTCTCATCCAAACCCGAGCCATACACGCGGTGCAACACCCCCTGTTCATCACACTCGCTGATCACCACCACCTTGAACGGCGTGGCAGTCTGGATGGCCGTGCCGATGGCGCTCAATTTTTCATTGAATGGCTGCCCCGGTTTGAAGGATTGGGATAACTGGAACAACGTCTCCTGTGTTTCCAGCCGGCGCCTGAGCAGCTCTTCCTTGCGCACCTGCTCATCAAACTGGATGGCGTTGCCAAACGCCACCGAAGCCTGATTGGCCAGAGACTGCACAACCTCCACGGCGGCATCATCGAACCGATTCGCTGAGGTTGCATGCAGCGAAATGATTCCGGCCGGTTTGCCCAGGTAGAAAATGGGGGCGATCAACGTTGATAGAACGCCTTCATGCGCAGGGGTGTAACCTTCCTCCCAGCGGGTGTCCGCGATATTGCTCACCTGCCCGGTTTCCAGTGCTTTCGCCTCCACCGCGCTCAATTCTTCAGCGGGATCGCCCACGGCGAAGCGGGTTGAATATAAACCCTCATCGTACCCATCCCGCTGGTCCATGTCAAACAGGACAATCGTCCCGCAGTCTGCACCGGTGATGCGCAGCGCTTCGCTGTGCACCAGGCGCAGCAGGTAGGGCAGATCCAGAACGGTGGACAGCTCACGGCTGATGCGCATCAGTGCGCTCAACTGGTCGACGCGCCGCCGTAAACTTTCATCCGTCTGCGTGGTCAGGTGTGATTGTTCTATCACTGCAGCCAGTTGCCCGCCGGCTGTGATCATCACCTGTATATCGGCCTGGTCAAAGAAGCCTGTTTCCCGGCTGCCCAACCACATCTCTCCTACACTTTGGTCGCGGGTTACCAGCGGCACCGCGATCATGGATTTGAGTTCCCAGGCGGCTAGTATTTTTTGATAGAAAGGAATGATCGCCTTTTCCAGATGGATATCCGCGATGCTCCGCGAGTGCTGCTTGCCGGTCACAGTGAAAGGGTACTGTGGATCATCGGTTGAGATGATTGCATCACGCTCAGGGATCTCGACTTCAACGCCGTGCAGCGAGCTCATATCCAGGCGCAGGGTGTTGGCGATCGGATCCACCAGCAATATCGCCCCCACATCCGCTCGCACCAGTTGGGCCAGCTCGCGCAGCGAATAGCGGTTGATTTCTTCGGTGGTTGCCGAAGAGCTTGCCAGGCTGGTGATGCGCCGCAAGGCTTCGGCTCGCTGGGCGCGCTGCCGGGTTTGCTGCACCAGGGTCGCATTTTCAATGATGGGCGCAGCCTGGTTGGCCACAATCATCAACAAGCGGATTTCATCCTTTGTGTATGTGCGGCTGCCATTGACATGATTGGACACTTGCAGATAACCCAGCATATGACCGCCGGATACCAGCGGCACCAGGATCGTGTCGTGCAGCGAGGCGGAGGAAGCCAGCGAATCCAATCCTAACTGACTCCACTGGGGATCATTCATCGCATCTTCGCTGATGATCAAGTCCTGGTCCAGCAGCGCCTGTTCTAGCGGGCTGCCAGGCAGCATGGGTGCTTGATATATTTCAATAAATTGCGGCGGCAGCCCATAAAAAGGCACCTGCCCTGCGAGGCGGCGCAGGTTTTCCTCATAAATCAAGAAGCCAACGATCTCAACCTGGATCAATGGCACAATACTCTGCACCAGCACGCCGTACAGCCCTTTCGGATCCCTGGCGGAGCTGAAAGCCTGGGCAAGACTGGCCAATCCCGACAGTTCCGCCGCGCGCATCTGTTCATCCCGATACAACAAAGCATTGTGAATGGCGATGGCTGCCTGCCCGGATAGCAGGGCAATCAATTCCAGGTCTTTCTGCTCGAAGGTGTTTTGTGCCAGCGAACCCAGTTCCAAAGTGCCGATCAGCTCTCTCCCCACAATCAACGGAACCCCCAGGTAGGAATGCAATGGAATCTGTGTGCGGTCTGCTGCCTGGCGGATATCCTGGCGCTCATCTACATCCGGGATCAACAGAGGCTCGCGGTCCCTGGCAAGGACGCCCGAGTAACCCTGTCCAATCGTGTAGCGGTCGAGCGGTGTTTCAAACTGGCGGTCGCTGCCAGGTAAGCCCACCACACGGTAAGGCACCAGCCACTCCCGCTCAGCATCCCAGATGGTCACCTCCATAAAATCAGCCGGCAGAAGCCGGTCCACATTCTCAAAAATGGCCTGGATGGTGTTCTCCAGATCCAGACTGGCAGCCATCGCCTGGGTCAGTTGGGTGATGGTGTGCAGGGTTTGCGTGGATATGCCATCTTCGGATTGAAAATCACCCGAGGTGAGACCGCCGAGGCGAAATACCAGCAGCATCAACGCGGTCGGTTGGGCGCGCACCAGATAGGATGTGCCCTCCACCAGCCTGCCATCCAGCACAAACCTGGCGGTTCCCTCCGTAGAACAAAGGCTTAAAAACCCCTCCACAGGTCGCAAACGGCGTGCAAGGCGTTCCAGATTGGGCAGCTCTTCAGGTTGCAGATTGAACAATTCGCGCGCTGGTGAATTCATATCCACGATCCGCCCGCCGCTTTGCACAACCAACGCAGCGTCGGTGTGGCTTTGCACCAGGCTGCTCTGCCCGGTCTGCGCGCTTCGGGTTTTGCGTTGAATGCCTCGCAAGCGCGGGACAAGGCGCATCAGCAACCAGACCACCAGCCAGATGATCAGCCCGGATGCTACCAGTAAAATGAACAGGCTGAATTCGCCCATGGAAACCATTCAGGTTTAGGCCCTAACCGGCAGCAGGGTTGCTGTCCTGTCGGCGCTCCTCGGCTGCCAGTTCAGTAATTTCGCGGATATCCGAGAACATGTGCGTCGTGGGGGTGACAATTCCCGCCGCCAGGGTCATCAGCGGGGTTTTTACCATCTGCCCGCCCTCGCCAGGCGCCAGGACGTAGCCCTGCTGGCGGTCCATGAAATTGTAATGAGTCTGCACTTCTTCCGTGAATCGCGCCTTGACCTGCTGGCGAATCTCGCCGGCTTTTTCCTCCTGGGTGATGATCACAAAATTGTCGCCGCCGGCATGCCCGATGAAATCATTAGCAGTCCCCGATTCATCCACCACTTCCCCCAGCAGCATGGCGGCAAAGCGCAGCACATCATTGGCAGCGATGAACCCATACACATCCTTGAACGAATCAAAGTGATTGATGCGAATATCCATGAACGCCCAGCCCTTCTGGCGGATCATCTTGCGCAACTGATCCTCGATCAGCCGCCCCGACGGCAGCCCCGATTGCGGATCGGTGAGGCTCTCGCGTTCGGAGCGGGCGATGGCGTTCTGCACATACAGCTTGAGTTCTTCGATATCAAACGGCTTGGTGATGTAATTATCCGCGCCCAATTCCAGACCCTGCAGTTTGTCGCTGCGCTCATCCTTTTGGGTCAGAAAGATGACCGGGATGTGGCTGGTGCGGGTGTTCATCCGCAGCCGGCGGCACACCTCGTATCCATCAATGTCCGGCAGCATGATATCCAAAATGATGAGATGCGGCATCACCTGACGCGTCTTGTCCAGCGCATCCCCACCGCGCGCGGCGATATCCACATCATATCCCTGAGCGGTGAAGTAAATGCGCAGCATATTGGCGATGTCCGTATCGTCTTCTACGACCAAAAGGCGGGCTTTTCCCATACGTGCCTCCCTGAATGAATCAAATAATCGAGATGTCTTAATCTTAACTCAAAAATGGTTTTGAACAATCGAATTTCTACCAAGACTCCTCCACCTTCTCACCCGGTCGGGGGTAGAGGCGCTGTTGATCCTTGGCGTTGGGCAGGTGGTGGTGATCGCTGTCCTCGTAGACCACATCCCGGTCAATCACCCGGCGCTCCGGCGAGGAGATCAGCACCACATCCGATTCGATGATCCGCGCCGGATAGACGATCATCCCCGCCCCGATGCGGCAGTTGTGCCCAATGCAGCCGCCCAAAACCGGCCGTCCTGACGCCTTGAGCGCGCCGGAGGCATCGCGGGCTTTGATCGGCGCAGACAGCAGATTGAAATCGGTGAAGGTGCTGCCGGCGCCCACA
>CAZCBJ010000055.1:15886-19996 GCA_964496705.1 uncultured Anaerolineaceae bacterium
GTATTTCTGCCCACCACGCACATCTGCAGACAGGTGTTCTGCGCCACCATGCTGTTCTCCATCAGGGTGGTCATGAACAGCGAGGCGCGGAAGGGTAAAAATGTGCCGTCCCCCACCACCGAAAGCATCAACTGGCAGCCCTGTGAAATGTTGACGTTGCTGCCAATCGTGCAATTCTCGATGACCGCGCCGGCTCCGATGGTGACATGGTCGCCAATCCAGGTTGGACCGTGCAGCACCGCGGTAGGATCTATCGTGCAGTTCCGCCCGATATGCACCACCTGCGAACATTCCAGCAGTTGTTTTCCTTCCATCAACGCCGCGCCCATCATTTTCAGCTTGGTGCGCAGGTCATGGTTCAACATATTTTCAAAACGCCCGGCGCGGGCAAACAAGTGCATGACCACATCCGCCAGATGCACATGCACCCACGAATCGATCGCCATGCAGGCGCAGCGCGGCACCTGGAAGGTCAGATCGCCTTGTTCGGGCGCCATGTACGTCGGCACATGGTAGAACCCGGCTTCGGTGTAATAAGTGTCAATCACCAGCGGTTCCACGTCCGGGTCGGGTCCGTTGGGAAAATACCACAGGTCCGCCAGGTATGCATCGCCCATTTGTGAATAGGACGAGGACAGCGGCAGACAATGCTCGCGGAATGTGGCGTTCTCGATGGAGAAAGCCGCCCGGCTGGCTTTGGAACGCTTGCGCGCTTCTTGCAGGAAAGCGCGGATATAAAATTCATCAAAATACAGATTATCGCGGTACACCAGACAGGCTTCGCGCGTTTGCGGCAGTCTCGCTCCGGGGGGCAGCTCCACCTCATGCGTGGTGTACGGCGCGAGCACATCGCGCTGCACCAACCACAACGGCTTGTTCTCAATGCGCAGGTCGCGCGCCGGCTCGTTGAACGGAGTCAGGGATTGCTTGTTCTGCAGGATGATCTTGAACATGGCGCCGCTCACTCCAACGCCATTTTATCAATGGCGAACACACAGTCGGGTGCCCCTGTCGCCCGACATGCGCTCTCCACCACGTTGTACGTCTTACCCCCGCTGACGCCGACCAGAAATGCCTGCAACAAGCCGACGAAGAAGTGGCAGGCTGGAGCTGGGCTGCTGCGTTGATGACACAGCGGGCAGACCGAGATTTCCCAGCGCCAGGCGTATTCATCTTCCGTCACCCTCACCTGCCCCCCACCCAGGTCCTGCAGCAGAGCCGCCAGGATGTCCAAACCCTGCCGGATGCGCGCAGAGATGGGCAGCAGGCGAAAATTCAACTCTTTGAGGCCTCTCGCCTCGCCATGCTGGCGCATGACCAGCTCCGCAGCCGCCCGTCCGGCGCGCAGCGCCACCCCCTGCCCGCCGTGCCTGCCGTACAAAGCTTCCAGCGCAAGCTGAATGGCGGTTATCTCATGGAACCAGCTCGCCTGGAGGTCGTCGCCTGTCGGAGGCTGCCCCCCCACCTGCGGCAGCCGCGCCAGGTTGAGCACCGCGTTGGTGCCCGCCTGTCCCAATATCTCAAACACTCCCTCCAACATCACCTGTCCCATCTGCGTTCGGGATGCATCTGAGAATTGAGAAGCCATCATCCACCCATCGCGTCTGAGCCGAGGAAGTCGCCCAGCTTTTCAATAAAAGACCCCGGCTCATCCAGCATGATGAAATGCCCGGCTTTGGGAAAGCGCTCGATGCGCGCATGCGCAGCGCCCGCCTGCAGCGGCGCCCACTGGCGCGGATGGACGATGATATCGCGGTCGCCGTACATGCCCATCACCGGGATCTTCATCCTGCCCAGGTCGGGGCGCAGGTCGGTGCGGCGCAGCGAGGCAATGCTGATCAGGAATGATTCCAGTGTGGTGCGCGACAGGTCGCGATCCATCATGTCCGAGAAACTCGGATCCTTGCAGATTAAAGGCGAATACAGGCGCATCGCCATGCGGAACAATCCAAAAACATTGAACAAGAACCAGGCCACCGGGCGCTGCCCGGCCAATTTGAGCGGCAGCGCCAGCGAGCTGCCCACGATCGGCGAACCGATCACCACCACCTTTTGCACCCGCTGCGGGTACTGGATGGCCAGCGCCAGGCTGACCGTCCCGCCCATGCTGTGCCCCACCAGCGGCGCCTCAACGATGCCCAATTTTTCCATGAACTGGTCCACCAGGCTGACGAAATCCTGAACGCGGTAGGTGCTGCGCTTTTTGCCCGATTCGCCAAAGCCCCAGAAATCCAGCGCATACGCGCGGTAGCGCGTGCCTAATTGCGCCATGGTGGATTGCCACAGCGCCCAGGAGCCCAGCCAACCGTGCAGCAGAATCACCGGGCGCCCGCGCCCGAAAACCTCGTAATGGACAATGCCCTGGTCGGTGGTGATGGAAGACACGGCGCGCTGTGTTGGAGCCGGCTACGAACGGCTCCCCTCCATTTCCGAAAGGATGCTGTACAGCAGCTCAAGCAGCACAGTTTTCACCTTTTCCTTATCCCGGGCAACGCAGGGTAGAATTTTGACGCGGTTTTCCAGGCGCAGCGCCAGGCGGATGTCATCAATCTCCCAGGCATCCGGCGAGTCCTGCTTGTTGGCCGCCACCACATAAGGCGTGGGCGCGTAGGCGCGAAAGGTTTCCAGGATGGTGCGCGCTTCGCGGAAGGTCTCCGGGCGGTTGCTGTCCACCAGCACGATGAAGCCCAACATGCCCTCCGAAAGGATTTCCCACATAAAATCAAAGCGCTTCTGACCGGGTGTGCCGAAGAGGTAGAGGATCAGATCATTGTCCACCGTGATGCGCCCGAAATCCATCGCCACCGTGGTCGATTCCTTGACCTTTTCCACTTCCGCCGATATTTTCCGCTCGGTGGATACCACGTCGATCTCGCTCACCGATCGGATGAACTCGGTTTTCCCGGCGTTGAAGGGGCCTGTGACCACAATTTTTACGGTTTGCATGATCGGATGTCCTCGACTCTTCTATAGCGAGCGGATGCGGTCAATTAACCGATTGACCAGCGACTTTTGTTCTTCTTTGTTCTGGGTGGGGAACATGCGCTCAGAGGTGAGCGGCGCGGAACCGGACGGGCGGATGATCTCCACCAGCCCGGCCTGGATCAGGCTGTACACCACGCGCCGGATCTCCAGGTCATTCAACTTGGCCGCCTTGCCAATCTGGCGGATGGTGTTCTTGGGATTGACGTAGGAAACCACCCGCCACTCCTCCACGCTCAGGTTGACGTTGCGCAGGTTGGTGCCGGGGCGGTCGGTGAAGCGCAGTGCCATTTCCAGCGAAGGGATTTCTTCCTGAAGCTGCTCCCATTCGCGCAACTGGCGCGCGCCTTCGATGATGATGTTCTCCAGGTCCATGCGCACCATGATCTTGCCGTCAGGCGGCAATTCGTCCTGCTGGAAGCGGAAAAAGCCCTCCACCCAGGTGAACAGGCGGCGCAGCACGGTGAGGAAATACTGCTGTAAAGAACCCAGGATATCTTCCTGGTTCACGTACCCGGCGTTGATCAGCATCAGCCCCAGTTCCTTGTCGGCCATCGTCCCGGCGCGCTCCTTGATCAGGCGGTACTGTCCGGCGGAGATTTTGCTGGAGCGGTGAAGGATGGCCGCCAGGGTGCTGTCTTCGGCCTCAATTTGCGCATAGGCGAGTTTGCCCTCGCGGAAGGCAATGTGCGCCACCTCGCCGGGGCCTTCAATCACCAGCGTGCCGGTTTTGCGCGCCAGGTTGATCAGATTGAGCAGCTGGGTGACCGAAAAGTCTCGAAGATTGCCTCTTAACGCCATGTACCGCCTCGGACCGCAAAATTGGGGCTACGCAAAAGATTATACAATCAAGCCGGGGGAGCGTCAATCAGAAACGACCCCCGCCTTCCTTACAGTTGGATTGCAAATATCGGACCAGGTGGAGGACATACCCTCGTTCGATTGATTTTGTGCGTATTGCGCGGACGATGTGTGATCGCCCAATTGCTGGCAGTCCCTTCCCGCAGGGATGCTTCGCGATCGCTTCGGGGTACTGCGCATGAGAAGCTCTGATCAAATCCGCTCAGGGAATCACCGCCCCGCGTCAGTCCCTGAGCGCAGCGAAGGGTCTCGCCCCCGCCCGGCAGT
>CAZCBJ010000056.1:0-19758 GCA_964496705.1 uncultured Anaerolineaceae bacterium
TGGTTTGTTTCTGCGGAGACGTGGGCCAGGCGGAGGAATTATCCGGGTTGGAGGCCAGAGCGCTGGAGAGCGGGGCTTCCAAGCTCATCCAGCGGGATTTACGCCAGGAATTCTGTACAGATTATCTTTGGCCATTATTGGCTTCCGGGGCAATTTATGAGCGGAAATATTTACTGGGCACATCGATTGCGAGACCTCTGTTGGCCAAACATCAGGTTCTAATTGCCGAGCAAGAAGGCGCAGATGCAGTCGCTCACGGTTGCACGGGCAAAGGTAATGATCAGGTGCGGTTTGAGGTGGCTTATACAGCTTTGAACCCGCGACTAAAAGTGATTGCTCCCTGG
Organism: uncultured Anaerolineaceae bacterium; assembly: GCA_964496705.1. Classification (GTDB taxonomy): domain Bacteria; phylum Chloroflexota; class Anaerolineae; order Anaerolineales; family Anaerolineaceae; genus CAZCBJ01. Next base: position 345 of record CAZCBJ010000056.1, read on the forward strand.
CGAGAATGGACGATAAAATCAAGAGATGATGCCTTAAATTATCTGAAAGCTCACAATCTGCCCACACCCCAATCCAGCAATCCATCCCTGTTTAGCCGTGACCGCAACCTCTGGCACATCTCGCACGAGGGAGGGCCGCTTGAAGATGCCAATTATGTGCCCGAAGAGAGTTTGTTCATTTTGACGACGTCTCCGCATCTTGCTCCAGACCAGGCTGAGGTGATTGAAATTGGTTTTCGTGCAGGCATCCCCGTGCAGTTCAATGGCAAGAGTATCTCTACAGTCGATCTGGTGAATACGTTAAACACAATCGGCGGGAAACATGGGATTGGGCGGGTTGATATGGTGGAGAATCGGCTGGTCGGCATGAAAAGCAGAGGGATCTATGAAACCCCTGGCGGCACCATCCTTAGTTTTGCACATAAAGAACTGGAATCTATTACATTAGACCGCGAAACCATGCATTATAAGGATGTGTTGGCGCAAAGATATGCGGAGATGGTCTATTACGGGCAATGGTTTTCTCCCTTGCGCGAAGCGATGGACGCATTTTTTAAAGTAACCCAGAAAATGGTCACCGGCAGGATAAAGGTGCAAATGTATAAAGGTAGCTTGAGCGTTGCGGGCCGGAGCAGTCCCAACAGTCTTTACCGAGAAGAGTTCGCCACGTTTGGGCATTCTGCGGTGTATGATCACACCGATGCAGCCGGATTTATCCGCCTGTTTGGTCTGCCATCCAAGGTGCAGGCTATGCTAAACGGAATGGGAGAAGACATTCCTCCCTTGCCTTTGGAGGAAATTCAACGCGATTAATATTTTACAATTGTGACATTTAGCCAAATAAAATTGGGACTTAGAGGTTCAATATGAAATTGTGGACAGGACGACTATCGGATAACATGGATGCACTCACTGCCAAAGTAAATAATTCTCTGGCTTTCGACCAACGATTGGCACAAGTTGATGTTCAAGGCAGTCAGGCCTGGTCTTTGGCACTTTACCGAGCAGGTCTATTGAGTGCAGAAGAATTGCAGGATATCTCCAGTGGGTTGGCCACGATTCAAGGTGAATTTGATACCGGTAGATTTATCTTCAAAGAGAGTGATGAAGATATTCATACCGCAGTTGAGCGGCGATTGATCGAATTGATCGGAACGCCGGGTTTCAAACTGCATACCGGGCGCAGCCGCAATGATCAGGTGGCAACTGATTTTTGCCTTTGGCTCAAAGAAACTGCCTATCCCATGCTGAGCTCGCATCTGTTAGATTTGCAAAAGACGCTGGTTGACCGCGCAGAATTGGATTTTGGAATAATCATCCCGGGATACACACATCTTCAACAAGCTCAGCCTATCCTTCTCAGCCATTGGTGGTTATCCTACTTCTGGCCATTTGAACGTGATCGAAAACGGCTGGGATATGTGCTGGAGGAGACGGCTGGGATGCCGCTCGGATCTGCCGCACTGGCAGGGACAGGATTCGATATAGATCGGTTTAAACTGGCAAATGATCTTGGGTTTTCTGAGCCTTCTGCCAACAGCATCGATGCGGTCTCCAACCGGGATTATGCGGTGGCATTTCTATATTGGGCTGCATTGTGCGGGGTGCATATCAGCCGGCTGGCGGAATCACTCATCTTGTATTCATCTCAGGAGTATGGCTATCTGCGTTTGGCAGATAGTTACGTCACCGGGTCAAGCCTGATGCCTCAGAAACGAAATCCCGACATTTTGGAGCTGGCGCGTGCGAAAAGCGCGATATTGACAGGCGAATTGGTCGGTTTCCTGGGCGTCTTAAAGGGATTGCCTTCCGCTTATGACAAGGATCTCCAAGAGGACAAGGTTCCAGTTTTTAGAGTGTTTGATGTACTCTGCCTTGTATTGCCTGTAATGAGCGGAATGATTCGCACACTGACGGTGAATAGTGAAAAAATGAGGCGAGCGATAGACCCACAGACTGCAGCCACTGGTTTGGCTGATTATCTTGTGCGCAGGGGTGTTCCTTTTCGAGAAGCTTACCGGGCGATTTCTTTGGCGGTTGGGCGAGCGGAAGAAATGGGAATTCAGTTGTCAGAATTACCCTTAAGCGAGTGGCAGCAATTTCATTCCAGATTTGATAATGATGTGTTTGAGTGTTTTAACCCCGAATATGCCATGATGCATCATATCGCGTGGGGTGGAACCGCCCCTCAGGCAGTCAAACAGCAGATCGCGCATGCCAAAAATAAACTTGTGGTGCTATAATTGACCTCATCAGGCAATTCCAACGGGAGGTGTCTCCCGGTCAGTTGAAAATGACGCCGTGATTGGGCTTCCTGCCCCTTCTCATCTTGCATGCCTGAGAGACCGCTAATGACTCGCATAGCATATATATTCTTTTCCAAACCTTTAAGACATATTTTGCTTAAAAGCCTGTTCGTTATCGTTATTGCCAGTATGCTGGTCGGAGCTTCATATTCCCTGCCTGTTGATGCCCAGGGTGAAGCGGTGATTCAAGTTACCACACCTGCAGATGAATTTTTCGATGGAATTGGATCGGGTTGCTCACTGCGCGAGGCGGTCTATTCTGCGAATCGGCAGGCGGCTTTCGGCGGGTGCCAGGCAGGCGGTGGCATAACCATAATTTATTTACCAGATACGAATATGTCGCTGCGCCAGTGGGGTTCGAAAGAAAATGGCAATTTGACTGGGGATTTGGACATTTACGGTAATGTCACCCTGATTGGCGCAGGACCGGAATTTTCAGTATTGGACGTGGCGATACCTGACCGCGCCTTTGATATCCATCCGGGCGCGACGGTGAAGTTGATGGCTTTTAAGATCACGGGTGGTGTAACACCTAGCGGAGAAAATGGGGGCGGCATACGCAACCGCGGTTGGCTGACCTTGGATGATGTATGGGTGGAAGGGAACGCCACAAGCCATGGAATCGCCGGTGAAGCCGGCGGAGATGGAGGCGGTGTCTATAATAATGGTACCCTTAACCTTTTCAATAGCATGGTCATGTGGAATTTCACCGGAAATGGCGGCAAAGGTACTCTGGTGCACCCGGATGGTTTTCATGGTGGTAGGGGTGGCGGTATTTTTAACGATAAAAATGGCAGCTTGATGATTGCAGGCAGTACCGTTTCCTGGAACGCGACCGGATACGGAGGGGGCGGATACACCCGGATGGGTAAGGCAGGAAATGGTGGCGATGGCGCTGGCCTTTATAATTTGGCTGACCCAATCATTATCAACAGCACTTTCAGTATGAATTTTACCGGTGAAGGTGGGGAGGCTTCGGCCAATTTTGCCAAAGGCTACGGCGGGAATGGCGGGGGCATAGCAAACGAAGGTGGAACCATTGATTTAACATTCGTGTCCATCGTATGGAATGGCACTGGCGGAGGGCATCAAGGGCTGCTCTTGGGCGGAAGCGGGGGTGGTATTTACAATTCGGCAAGCGGAGAGGTGAAGGTCAAGAACAGTGTGCTGGCTGGCAGCGCAGTCTATCCAAAAGGTAAGGGACGCGAGTGCTTTGGCACGATCACCTCACAGGATTATAATCTTATCAAATATGACGATGATTGCACGATCGCAGGGAATACGGCGCATAATATTTATGGCGAAGACCCTAGCCTTGGCAGTCTGATTGACAATAAAGGTCCAACCCTGACTCATGCTCCATTGTGGCGCAGTCTTCTTTTTGACCGTATCCCATTGGGGGTCAACGGTTGCGGCACATTGCGCGACCAGCGCGGATATGAGCGGCCTGGTCCGCAGAGTGTTGCCTGTGATATCGGAGCAGTGGAAGGGGTGGAAACACCGGATTATTTACCCGATTCAGGGTTTGCGCCTGGCGTGCTCAGCGCAGTGGGGATGCAGCCGCCTCAGAAGCGTTACGAAGATATGGGCGAATTGTGGCTGGAAATTCCCAGAATTCACCAGAGGATTTCGATCATAGGGGTTCCGTTTGATAATGATGGATGGGATGTGAGTTGGCTGGGAAATGAAGCCGGTTATCTCGCCGGAACCACCTACCCCACCTGGAAAGGGAATACGGGATTAACAGGCCATGTCTATCTCGCCGACGGCAGCCCGGGTCCTTTCATTAACTTAACTAGTCTAAGATGGGGTGATAAAATCTTGGTGGACGGTTACGGGCAGCGATTTATCTATGAGGTGCGCGTGGTCAAATATGTGCGCCCTGATGATCTCTCAGTTCTCGATGAAACCGACCAATCCCGATTAACCCTGTTAACCTGTAAAGATTTCGATCCGGAAAAAAAGACTTACCGCTGGCGCCTGGTCATCCAGGCAGTGCTAACAGAGATTGTTGATCAGAATTAGCCATTCTGGGTCGAACATCACGACATGCTTATTGGGAGTCAGCCGGTTTTATGTTGTGCAACCTGATTTTTGGAAGTATGGACCGGTAATCTTCTAGATTGAAATCGGCTGTTGCAGGAGTCATCAAGATAGCGTTGGCAAGCGCAAATCCTATTCGCAGTCCCTCTTCCAGAGGCAACCGCTGAGCATAGGCAAGGGCCAGACCGGATAGGATGCCATCGCCGGCTCCCGCAGTGGAACGAATCTGACAATGAAAAGGTCTGATTCGCCAGCAATTTTCGCCAATAAAAGCCAATCCGCCACGTTCACCAAGCGAGACGACCAGGTCGCATCCATATTGTTTCTGAATCTGACGGGCAGCCAGTGTAATTTCTTTAAGCGTATGCACGGGAGAACCACACAACTCGGATAGCTCAGCCCGGTTTGGTTTAATCATGTTGGGTCCTGCGCTTAATCCCAGCCGAAAGGCCGGGCCACTGGCATCCAGTAACACTGGAATAGAACGCTGTCGTGCTTCATGGATAAGGGACACATAAAAATCATCTGGAACCCCAGTCGGGAGAGTGCCGCCCAACACGAGACAGTCAGCCTGTTGGATGGCGTGATTGACCTTCATTTTTATAGTAGAGAGGTGTTCTGGCTTAACTACCAGAGTTGGCACGGTGATTGTCGTTTGATTTGCGCCATTATCGCTGACCACGATGATGTTGACCCTGGTTTCACCCTCTGTCCAGACAAAGTCAGTGATAACTCCCCGTTCTTGAAGCATAACTTCCATCTTTTTGCCGGATTCCCCGGCAGCAAATCCGAGGGCAAGACCAGGGTGCCCCATTTTTCCTAGAATATATGAGACGTCAGCAGCTTTTCCACCCATCCCAACCACACGCTGGCTGGCGCGGATGGTCTTGTTCGGTGAGAATTCTGGAACTACCAGTGTGTGGTCTATGGCCGTGTTTGGAGTTAATGTAACAATCATTTATTCATTAAATGAATGGATTGAATCAAGCAATTGAGTAGAATGAGTGGTAATATCGATGGGCTCCCCGGGTAAAAGGCGGCTCATAAGAACACAGTAAGCGTTGACATTGATCCGCTCAGCAGCGTCAAAGGAAGTATCCAGGTCCTTACCCAAAACAAATAATCCGTGATAGGGTGCCAAAACTGCAGCGGCAAATTTTCGGATCCTTTCTTCGCAACCTTTAAAACCTGCAGCGATATTTTCAGCCAGTCGGGTGGAATGAGCTGGGGCGTATGGAACAACATTTACGACTCCAATCTTGACAGCACATTCGATTACCGGATAAATTGGCCGTGCAGCAGAGGCAAATACCATCACATTTCGCGGATGTCCATGAACCACTGCCTGTCCGTCCGAGAAATCGCGGTAGAGGTGGAGGTGCACCTTGGCTTCACGAGAAATTTCTCCATCACCATCAAGCTTATTCCCTTGATCATCGACAACCAAAACTTGCTCGGGGCTAATTCGCCATTGATACCTGGCTCCAGAATGGGCGGCAGTGATACAGATCAACCTGCCCGCGCGGGCAGAAATGTTTCCTCCAGCTGTATCTGTTCCAAAGCGATCGAACATTAGTTTTCCAAGTTCAGCGATATGTTCACGTAAAGCGGTTAAGTTCTCGACCATCAAGCGACCTCAGTATTTAATTTATTGCAGAAAGATTATAACTTATCCATCTATTGCCCATTCTTGTAAATATTGGCAAAAGGTGGCGGAAACGACCTGTTGGTTCAAAAAAACCACCTTGACATCCTCACCCTGCCGCAGGTATAATAGCGCGGCTAACAATCGGAAATCAGGTGTTATTAGAGGAGTAAGGAATGGTTCCACAACCAAAACGCAAGCATTCATCCGGTAGACGCGACCGCCGCCGCGCACATGATGCGTTGCAGAGTATTCAACTTGTGCAATGCAGTAATTGCGGTGAAATGCGTTTACCGCATACGGTTTGCCCTAGTTGCGGGCACTACCAGAAACGCGAAGTTATCGAAGTAGAAAAGAAGAAATAAACCCAAACGGCTTGTATGATTAAAAAAAGCGGGCTAGATATGAGTAGCCCGCTTTTGATTACCTTAAAACCCTTATAGAATCCAAGCGAGCATCAGGCCGAAAATGGCAACAATAATCCCTAAGTGTAGAAACAGGTTGGAATCAGTAATCCAGCCCATGGGGAAAAAACCAAATATATAATTCAACACAACCAGAAACATTCCGATGAAAGGCAGCAGACCCTTGCGAGGAGCAAAAAAGGCAGAAATGCGGTCGATCAATTTTGATAACCATGAAACCATGTTTAACCAGCCTTTTTTTCTTCCAGAATAAACGACTGATATCGGGCGAGCAAACGCAAAGGGAGGTAGCCTTGGATTAAAACCCCGCCGCGACCGTGCTCAACTTTTAGTACTTGCCCTTGTTCATGAAAGAGAGAGATTAGTTGACCTTGTTGATATGGCAACCGCACCAAGACTGGTTGGAAAGTCTCAAATAGATTTTGCTCGATGGCGTGTAGGAGGTCTGGTATTCCATCACCGCTTAAAGCAGAAATGGCTACTGCATTTTCGAATTCGGTTAGTTGTTCACGCACGGAGGTAGGGTCATCAAAACGGTCGATTTTGTTGAGTACCGTGATGACGGGGATCTGGGCGGCTCCCAATTCGGTTAAAGTTTCTTGCACGGATTTCCACTGTGCCAACGCATTGGGGTGGGTGATATCAACCACATGGATCAATAGATCAGCTTCTGCTATTTCTTCTAGGGTGGCGCGAAAAGCTGCAACAAGCTGGGTAGGCAATTTTTGAATAAATCCGACAGTATCTGTCAATAAGACGGCGTGGTTACCCGGTAATTGAATGCGCCGGGTGGTGGGGTCAAGAGTGGCGAAGAGTTGATTGGCTACATAGACATTTGCCCGCGCAAGTTTATTGAGTAGAGTTGATTTTCCTGCGTTCGTGTATCCCACCAGGGCGATTACTGGTATCTGACTTTTCTTTCTTTGAGAGCGGTAACGCATACGATTGGCGCGCACCTTTTCCAACTCGGCGCGCAATGTAGTGATTCGACGATGAATATCACGCCGGTCCACCTCCAATTGCGTTTCACCGGGACCGCGTAAACCCACTCCGCCGACACTGCCAGTTCGTCCGGCACCTCCACCTGCCTGCCGAGCAAGGTGAGTCCAGGCGCGCGTCAGGCGAGGAAGGCGATACTCATACTGCGCTAGTTCCACTTGGAGGATGCCTTCACGGGTATGGGCATGCAGGGCGAAAATGTCCAAAATCAAGGCGGTTCGATCAACAACACGCACGTTGGGGCCAAATCGGATTTCAAGTTCGCGCAAATGGCGTGGAAGCAGTTCATTATCAAAAATGACCACATCCGCAAGTGTTTCTTCTAGAAATGCCTTAATCTCATCCACTTTTCCAGAACCTACATAGGTCTCCGGGTTTGGATGGTCGAGCCTTTGGGTTATCTCGCCAACCACCTCCAGTCCGGCGGTTTCAGCCAGAAGAGTCAGTTCTTCCAGAGAGTCTTCCAGAGAAAGAAGGGAGGATTGGTTGCGAAGTTCAACGCCCACAAGGAAAGCGCGTTCTTGAGGGGGCAGGGTTGGTTCAGCCGTTTTTTTTACCATATGAGGAAAGTTTATCCTTGCTGCACTTCAGACTGGGCTGGTTGGCTGAGGGGCTCAAGCAATTTAGCCAAGCGGTCGTCGGGCGGTTGGTTTCTCAAGGGGAGAAGGATATGGAAGGTCGATCCTGGACATAACACCTCATCCCGGCCAGGTGACTCAACCCATATTGAACCACCATGGGCTTCAATAATACCACGTGCGATGTGTAAACCCAGACCGGGGCCACCGCCTTTAAATTTTGTTTTTCCGCTTGAGTGCAACGATACGCTGCCCAGCCGGCCGAATTTTTCGAAGATCATTGCCTGATCTTCAGGGGCAATGCCAATACCGTTATCCTGGATGGTGGTTTCCACAAAACCGGGAAGTTTGCGCCCATCCACGAGTATTCGACCGCCATCTGGGGTGTATTTGATGGCGTTGGTTAGAACGTTGCGGAAAACTTGAAGCAACCTTTCAGGATCCCCGTAGGTCATCTCATCGCAGCCATAAAATGGCAAAATGGATAGATTGATTTTTCTTTCTTGGACAGACTCCCGCACATCAGCTTCTAATACGGCAAATATTCGATTGAGCCAGACCGGTTGGAAATTTATCGACAGCAAGTTGTTATCAATCATGGAGACATCGATCATATCGTCTATGATCTGATGCAGTCGGCGTGTTCCATTACGGATTCCAGTCACTAGCGGGATCGTCATAGACTCGGGGTTCTCCCGAACGTGGGTATCGTACAACATAGTGGCGTAGCCCTCGATGATGGTTAACGGAGTTTTCAATTCGTGGGCAGCGACAGCGATAAAATCCGATTTACTGCGGTCGATCTTCTCGAGGGTTAGCTGTATGGCTGTAAATTTCGAGGTGACAAAATCATCTCGGATCTGTATTTCGTATTGGGCAGCCTTTTCAAAACAAAATGTAAAGTATGGCAATAAAGCTTCGACCAATTCCAATGACTGAGCCTCATCGAGTGTTGCGCGGCTGACGCTGATGGTTTGGATTAATAGCAAGTTGATCAATTGGGTTAAATTGGTGCTTGATTCTTGTAGATCGGATTCAGTTACTGCAGAAGCCCAGGTGACCAGGATTGAATCCATCCAAGATGGGTCACCAGTTTCGAGAGCTTGTTCTAGGAGAGAAAAGAAGTGTTCCAGCTCAGTACGCAGGTTCTCTCGCAGGCCTGCTCCTTTTGCCATCTGCTGAACAGTGCTTTTCAACCAGAAGGGCCGGATAGTTTGAAGCATATCAAGTTCGCGCATGAATTAAGTTTACGTCAGGAATGATATTTTGCCAACCGGCAAATTATTCAGTCTTTCAATCTTGAAAAGTGTGAAACCCAAATCTTATTGTAAAATATCATTGTTCCTCACGCGATTTGGTTGATCTTCATCCTGATATCATTAAAGAGGCAGCAATGTTCCAAAATATTCCAGTAGAGATTCTTGCCACGATCATAGGACTAGTCGGAGGTTTAATTGGGTATGCAATCCGAGAGTATCTGAACCGTTCCAGGCCTTTTTACCACCTTACCCGGGTGGACGGGGGGACCATTCGGAAAGCGGATACGGTTCTTGTTTCAGAGGATATCTTAACCAGTTTAACCGACACCTTTTTCGATTTCAAGCTTCAGTCTGAAACTACCCTCGCCAATATTGATGACCGATTAACTCACGCTAACGAAGTCGTAAATTCTTGGCCTGGTATTGAGAAGAAAATCCAACAATTGGAAAAATGTCAACAAAATGAAGATTTTATCGAACACTTGTATGAAGTATTTGAATTATCCTATTTTCGGGAGATAGCCTTTCAATTATTGGTACGCGATAAGATTTCCATTGCTTCACCAGATCGAGATAAAGAAGAAGTGATCCAAATATACGATGACGACGAAAACGAAGGTTGTGTTTGGATCTGGTTCCCGGAGCATGCCACTAAATTTGGCCGCAATCTTAAGATGCCAGCCGTTCGTGCAAAGTGTCAACGGTTTCTTGACTGCATCCGGGTCGGTGACTGTGATAAACTGCTGACTTTATTCCGGTCCATTCATCAAATCATGCAGCGCGAGTATCAGAGCGCGCTTAGAGTGCAACAGTTATTGACCGCCCTGCGAAACGAGAATTCGCGCTGGGTTTTTCATGCATATTTCGCTAACCTGGGACATATGCCGGTCATTATTCAAAAGGATACTCAATTGATTATCAATGACCCCAAAACCGGTGTATTTCGGGAAAAGTGTTATCTGGCAGTGGTCAGAGAAGGCAATATTGAAGATATTGCCACACCATTGGTGGTGAAAGCAGGAGAGGATGCCAGTGTTTGTTTCATCACTGATAATATTCAACGCACAATGGACCTGGGAAAAGCAATCCGAGAATCTTTCGACCGCGGAAAAGCTGCCTGCAGGGTAAAAATAAGAGTATTTCGAGTGGGACTTTTCCCCAATCAAGAAATTTGGAGTATGCCCTTATCCTTCAAAGAATGATCAGGGGTTACCCGGCAGCTGGTCAGATTGAAAAAGAACGAGCCAGGTATAAACTGTTTCCCCGACAGCTTCCAGGCTTTTCGATGATATTTTTTCTATGTTATCCTGACTGGTGTGCCAGTATGGATAATCGAAATCGATGATATCAACAGCAGGAATGTCTTTTTGTAAGAAAGGGATGTGATCATCCAGGATCGAGTGTCGAACTTCGGGGATGAAATAATCCCCGTATCCGATCACAGCCGCGGTTTCCCAGAGCTGTTTGGAAAGCTTAGGGTCTGAATTCGCCTCATAATATAAATTCAAGTCATTGTCGGCGACCATGTCGAGAATAATTACGGCGTCCGGTGAAGATTCGAGCGTTTCAACAAAGGCGCGCGAACCCAAAATCCAATCCCAGCCTTCCAGATTGCCCTGGTCCTCTGCGTCAAACAGGACAATCCAGATTTGCCCTGGTAGGTCACATGAAATAATCCGGCTCAACTCCATGAGAATGGCAACTCCTGATGCCCCATCGTTCGCGCCAGGTACTGGTTGGTTCCGCAGAAAAGGATCAGGATCATTATCTGCTACCATACGGGAGTCATAATGGGCACCCAGGATCACCCAAGGCAAGGCAGATCCACGTTTGGCAACGATGTTTCGGATTGGGTGTCCCATTGCCGTTGTTTCCTGGAGCGCTACATCCCAACCTTGCCGATCAAATTCTTCCACGGCCCAATGAATAAATTGTTCGTGCCCAGAACTTCCTGGGGTACGCGGTCCAAACGATAGTTGGGTTAAAACATGCTGATATGCAAGCTGGGCATCAAATATGGGCTTGGTAGGTGTTTTTTCCTTGGCTGGTGAAACTGTTTTGGTTTCTGTTGGCGTAATGGTTGTAGGAATGTCTTGCCAGAGTAGCTGAGTGGCAGTTGAGGTCGATGGAAATTGCACCTCTATGTCACTTGTGTTTGTATCGGATGCTACATGATTTTTATTACCGATCTGGGTAGAGATAAACCACCCCGTTCCTATTGACAGAAACAAGATGAATATGATTAAGTATAGGGTTAAATTTTTATGATTCATCCAGAAATTCCAGCGATTTTAGCGAACGGTTCGCAAGTGCCTGCCATCGCACTCTGCGTTGTTTGATAATGGGGGTAATGTCCGGCAACAGTCCAAAATTGGCTTTCATTGGTTGAAACGTGCCTGGATCTGCCGCTGTGACATATTTGCATAATGCTCCGATCATGGTTGTGTCCGGAAGGGTAAGTAGTGGTTTTCCTTGAATATACCTGGATGCGTTGACCCCGGCCAACCAACCGGTGGCTATGTTACCCAGATAACCTTCAACACCGGTGATCTGACCGGCAAAGAACAAATCTTGTCGCTGGCGAGATTGCATCGTGTTGTTCAAGAGGAGAGGAGCCGCAATATAGGTGTTTCGGTGCATCGAACCGTAGCGTACGAAATGTGCATTTTGCAGGCCAGGGATTGTTCGGAAAAGACGATCTTGTTCAGGATAGGTCAGGTTGGTTTGAAATCCAACCATGTTAAAAAGCGTCCCTGCAAGATTGTCCTGGCGCAACTGGATCACAGCATGCGGACGAAATCCGGTATGAGGGTCGCGTAATCCTTTAGGGCTCATCGGACCGAACGCAAGTGTATTCACTCCACGAGCTGCCAGAACTTCGATTGGTAAACAACCTTCGAAAAACTTGCCGAGGCCCGCGCGAGTGCCGTGTTGTATCGGTTCTTCGAAATCCCGCAAAGGAATTCTTTCAGCCTGACAGATTGCTGCAACGAAAGCCTCGTATCCGGCCTGGTCGAATGGGCAGTTGATGTAGTCGCCATCTGGATTTTCTCCGCGACCATAACGTGATGCACGAAAGGAGGTGGTCATATCTATCGATTCAAAAAGGACTATCGGCGCAATCGCATCAAAGAAAAAAAGGTTTTCCTTTCCTAAGAATCCTTGGATTTTCCTGGCCAAGGCTTCTGAAGTTAATGGACCTGAAGCAATAATAGCTGGCTCTTGAGGAATGGAGGTGATTTCATCACGGATCACTCGAATGAATGGATGGTTGTTGATTCTTTCTGTTACCATTCTTGAAAAGAGGTCGCGGTCGACCGCCAACGCGGCGCCAGCAGGGATTGCGCATGCATCGGCACACTGCAGTAATAAAGACTGCAAAAATCGCAATTCATTTTTTAATAATCCGGAGGGTCTATCTTCTTGCGTGGATCCCAACGAATTGGAACATACCAGCTCAGCAAGGTGACCAGATGTGTGCGCGCCTGTCGTATGTAACGGGCGCATTTCATAGAGATTTACCTTAACACCCCGCTGGGCAGCTTGCCAAGCGGCTTCGCAGCCAGCCAGGCCGCCTCCAACGATGGTCAGTTTTTCCTGGCCAAAAAATGTCATCGTGTGCATAAGGGCTAGTTTAACATATACATAATTTTTTATATGATGAAAATGCCAGCATGTAATAATGCCCTGGCATAAAACTTGCAACAGAAAAGTAGTCATACTATACTGATAGCATGTTCAGGTAAGCCTATGTTCCAACACCATCTACCATCCCAACGGCATGTGACCACTGCACATCTTGCGCAGACCATGACCCTGTTAAGCTTAACGGTTGATGAGCTTAAACAGCAAATTGACTCAGAGCTTGCGGGCAACCCTGCGCTGGAAATGGTGGAACAACGTACCTGTCCAGCCTGCCACCGTCCATTGCCGGATCGCGGCGTATGTCCCATTTGCAGCAAACCCCAATCCGCCGTCAGTGAAGAGCCAGTGGTCTTTGTTTCTCCTGTTGAGGATTTTTATTACACCGGCAGTGAGCGGTCGATGGATGATGGCAATTATGAGCCAACCTCTTTGCAGACCGAAGAATTACCCGTTTTCGTCATGCGCCAGATACGCAGCGAACTGGCAACAGATGAATTGAAAATAGCAGCCTATTTATTGACACATCTAGACGAAGACGGTTTGTTGACCATACCTTTACTAGAAGTGGCACGGTATTTTCATGTTCCTTTGACAAAGGTGGAGCGAGTACAACACGTCATTCGAAGAGCGGAACCCATCGGGGTTGGATCCTCTTCGACCAAAGAAGCTCTTCTGGCACAACTGGAGGTTTTAGGAGAGTCAAAATTTGTGCCTCCTTTGACCCAAAGAATTGTCGAAGAAGCGTTTGATTTACTCACCAAGCGGCAGTTTTCTGATATAGCGAAATCTTTGAAAGTTCCTCTTCGTCAAGTGCAGGCGGCTACATATTTTATTTCGGAAAACCTGAACCCGTTTCCAGGACGTTGCCATTGGGGAGACGTCCGGCAGCCAGGAAAGGAGTCTGTTCAGGTGTATAACCGGCCAGACGTCATCATCAGTTACTTGAATGATGATCCTCACAGCAATTTGGTGGTCGAAATCATACTACCGATACAAGGTGCATTGCGTGTTAATCCATTATTTAAACAGGCAATTTCTCAGGCGGGTGAAGAAAAAAAAGAAGCCTGGAAAAATGATCTTGATCGAGCATCTCTTTTTGTTAAGTGTTTGCAACAACGAAATCACACCATGCAACGCTTGCTCTTTCGGGTAGTTGTTGAACAAAGGGAATATGTCGTGAAAGGTGAAGAGCACCTGCGACCGATGACTAGAGCGCAGTTTGCCCGTGAGTTGGGTGTGCATGAGTCAACGATTTCTCGGGCAGTGGCTGGAAAATCAGTACAACTTCCAAATAAGCGTATTGTGCCCTTATCTTCATTTTTTGATCGCAGTTTAAATGTTAGAACTATTCTAAAAGAAGTCATCGAAGCAGAAACACGCCCTCTGAGCGACACAGAATTAGCGAAAGAATTGAAAGATCGAGGATATGAGGTTGCGCGTCGAACCGTGGCTAAATACCGATTGATGGAAGGAATCTTACCGGCTCATCTACGCCAATCCCCCCGTTGATTGTGAGATGTGATATCCTATTATTAGGATCATTTTTGATGTATGAACATGCCTGGGCAGCCTGAATTTGTTGCATTAATGAATTGTTTTACGGATGCGATCCTGTTATATGATCAGGAACGAGAGATTATCATCCAGGCAAACAGCGCATTTATAAATTTGACCCAATTTGCCACCAATGATGTAGTCGGTAAACCGGTGGAAGCGTTCTTGGATAATCATCAGGTTCAGCGCTTGATTCAGGGTGAAGAAGTTGATGGAATGCTTTACCGGCGGATGATGCCCACTTTGCCGGTTGTGTTGGATGCGAAACCTTTGGATGTTACCTCGCGAAGTTGGTTGATTAGCGTTGTTCCGTTGGAACAGGCGCGATCAAACGTCAGACGAATTTTAGAACAGCTATTTAACCTGCAACCTTCATTAGCAGAGTTATACGGAGGACAGGACATCACCACCAGCCTGGAACTGGTCGGAAAAATAACCAAAAATTTGTTGGGAGTCTCGCACGTCAGTGTCTATCGAGCACAAAGCGATCAGCCCAGTTTACGTGAAGTCAGTTGGGCGGGGCTAGACCGCGTTTTTCCTGCCGAGATTCCAGCATCGGACCTGATACGACTTGCCGATGGTCAGGTATGGTCCCCTGGAAAACGGATCACAACGCATATCCACCGAGCGGCGCGTACGGCCTCACTGGTTTTCACAGGAGCCGTCCCATTGGGAGAGAAAGGATTGTTTGGTTTGCTAGTAGTTGGAGACCGTGATCGCGCCTTGGATGGTTATGGAATAAAGTTGTTGGAAGGTCTTGGGAAATTTTTTAACAGCGCTTTATCCTTCACGATAAACATGAATACGCTCAGGGAGCGGAATCGGGTACTTGAGGATGCAGATCAGATTGGCGGAGAATTATTAGCCAATTCGCGGAGTGGAATCATCATCGTGCGCCAAAATCGGTTGATCGAAGCGATCAACCATACGGCTCAAGCCATTTTGGGGTATGAAAGCTGGGAGGTTCAGGGGCAGCCAATCGAAAATGTGTTGATTGGTTCAGAGTGTTTGGTTACCGAGCTTTCAAAAGCGATGAAAGGAATCGGGGATGGGAATATTTTAACTTGCTCATTTCACCGCCGGGACGGCCAGGCATTTCCTGCTGAATTACAAATCGTGCCGGTGATGCGAGATTCTCACCTATTAGCGATCATTGTTATGGTAACTGATATCAGTGAAAACGTTCAAATTCAATCGCACACACAGCAACTCGAGAGTCGCGCTGAACTGGGTGAAATTACTGCGATGTTTGCTCACGAAGTTCGTAATCCAATCAATAATATCTCTGCAGGGCTGCAACTCCTATCCAGTCGTTTACGAGATGATGATGCGAATCTGGAGGTAATCAATAAAGTACTAAATGATTGTTCCCGCCTCGACCATCTAATGGAGTCAGTTCTTGCCTTTTCCAAACCCATGGACCATGTATTTCAATCGATTGACATGACCTTGCTGCTACAACGGTTGATGGAAAGATATCGACCTCGGTTTGGGCGCTATAATATCACCCCTTACTTTCATTCAGAAGATGACTGTGGTCACGTGAATGGGGATACAGGTGCGCTCGAAAGGGTTTTTATCAACCTTTTTAATAACGCCATTGATGCCATGCAAGAAAAAGGCGGAACCCTGGCAGTCAGATTGTCCAACAACAAAAAAGTACCTGGGCATCCGCAGTTGGAAATTACTGTGACAGATAACGGTCCGGGGATTCCAGATGAAATGCGAGAAAAAATATTTAAACCGTTTGAGACCACCAAAGAGAAAGGTACTGGATTGGGATTAGCCATATCTCAACGGATCATCACAGCGCATCAGGGCAGCATTACGTTGACTTCATTTCCTGGTGGCACAGTTTTTCATGTACTTCTGCCAGTTATCTTAGAAAAGGAATAATTTATGGCGATAACAGTATTAATTGTGGATGACGAAGAAAATGCTAGGCAATTCATCGGAGATTTTCTAACCGAAAAAGGGTATGAGGTTATCGGTGTTTCCACACTGGCTGAAGCACGTGATCAGCTGCAAAAAGGGGTCGGCGATGTTGTGTTTCTCGACGTGCAATTGCCGGATGGTTATGGTCCAAATCTACTGTATGAGATGGCGCATCTTCCTTACCGCCCTCCCATCATCTTAATAACGGCTTATGGGGATATTGAGATGGCTGTGGACGCGATGCGTAATGGTGCGCAGGATTTCTTAACTAAACCGATCCAGTTTCAACGCCTGGAACAATCATTAACACGGGCTTGTGAATTGGTTTCCTTGCGCCGGGAGTTGTGGCATTTTCGACAAGCGCAATTGCAGAAGGATAGTTTTGTCATTGGAAGCAGCCCGGTGATGAAATCAGTCATCAGTCAGGCTGAACGTGCGGCAGAACTTTCAGTTTCGGTTCTGATCACTGGTGAAACCGGAACCGGGAAAGAAGTGTTGGCAAAATACATCCACCGAACTGGGAACCGCGCCACAAAACCATGCATTGACATCAATTGCGCTGCAATCCAAGACACCATGTTGGAATCAGAGCTGTTTGGGTTTGAGGCAGGCGCGTTCACCAGTGCGGACCGGCGAAAGCATGGGTTGATGGAGGTTGCGGACGGCGGTATTCTTTTTTTGGATGAGATATCCTCCATGTCTAAGGACGTCCAGGCTAAAATTTTGCGGGCCATTGAGGAAAAATCCTTTCGCCGGGTGGGCGGGACCAGCACAATTCGTGTAGATGTTCAGGTCATCGCGGCGTCAAACCGTAACCTAAAAGCCCTGATCAGTGAAAATAAATTCCGCGAAGACCTGTATTTTCGCCTAAAAGTAGTCGATTTGCATTTACCGCCTTTGCGTGAGCGAAAAGCTGACATTCCAGAACTCGTGGCTCATTTTATTCGTATGCTAAATGCCCGAATGGGGCTGAATATTCATGAAATAAGCTCAAGCGCATTACACGCGATGATGGAATATTCCTGGCCTGGAAACATCCGCGAGCTTGCACATGCCATGGAACATGCCATGTTATTTTGTGATGAGGAAATTGTACAGGTGGGGCATCTCCCTGCGGAGATCGTGCATCCAGATTAATTTGCGCCAGTTCCCTGGTACACTTCTTGCAACATGCCTCCTGTAAAGATCAATTCCAGGAGGCATGTTGCTATGTTACCTTTGACACCCGAAATGCTCATCATGCTGATGGCCATTGCGCTGTTCGGTTTGGGCTTAATTTCCATTGTAGCCGGTATCATCATTTTGATTTCTAAGACCGTAGGCGGAGAAATCAAGCAAATCACTCAGCAGACTGCCAACCTGGCGAAGAAAGGGATAGCAGAAGATGTCGCAGGATTGGTCGGGAATGCATCCTCTTTAATTGACGCTTTCAATCAACTCGTCAGGACAACGACCGGCATTGGGATATTTCTTGTCATTGTGGGGATTGTGATGAATGGACTGGCGTTTGTTCTTCTCTCCAGATTTCAATAAGAAAGCGGGGACATCCTGAATGGCAACCTATGATATTGTGCGGGTGATCAAGACGCTTTTTCCGTCCAGCCAGTCGGTTGGGTTGATTTCTGTTTTACGGCAAGATGGACTGGTTTGGCGGAGTTTGAACCAGGAAGATTTTGTCCGAATGGCAGCTCATACTGCCGGGAATGAACTTGAAAATTGGAAACCGGGAAACCTTGCATTGATTGGCCTTGGTTCAAAAATCAGTGCCGCTCAACTGGCGGTTGAACCTATCATTGCTCCTGGAATCGCATTACAACGCCGGGCGGTGCAACTTTATGAAGAGATGCTCAGAAATCCAGCGATGCCGGCATCGCTGCTTGATGCAGGCCTATTGGGTCTTGCCTTGCGCGAAAGAAGGCGTTTAACCGGCACTTGGAAGGGTCTTCGTCAAGAGATTGCGCATAAACTGCCCGCCGGTGGCATGCATATCTGGAAAACCCCCCTGGTTTGTTTATATGGATTAATTCCAGATTCTGTGGAAATGATAAAAGCATTATTGGAACTGCCAGTGAATAATGAAGTTCTCAGTCTGGCAGGTCATGTACTCCTGAGCAGTGCAAATACCGAATATGGTTTGATTGAAAATTTCCTCCCGGCGATTTCTCCATTGGCTTTGGATTGGCAGGTGAATTGGTTGAAGCAACTCAGTTTGCAGAATCGCACTGGCCTGGTGGAGCAATTGGCTGCGATAATTTTGAAATCAAAACCAGAGTATTCGATCGAAAGAATAACCGGGACGGCATTCAACGGGCAACAGGGCGAATCGTTGTACCAAAAAGTCGAACAATTGCAACAAATCTCGCTGTTGTATTCCATGGCAGGAAAAGATGAAGAAAACGCCCAAATTCGCAATTTGGTGCAAAAAGGGCTCAATCTCCTTGCGATCGGGAGCGGAATCTATAAGCCTGTATTTCCCGCAAGCACAAGCCAATCAAGCCAGGTGATCCAGGCGATCACGGATGATCCCAGTCAATTACCGATCTATATGGATTTGCTGCCTGAAATATTGGTTAATCTGGGAGAAGATGGAGATGACATTCCACATATTGATTCTATCTACCAAGGCAACAGCCATGCTATCGTAAAGTTGTGGGCAGCAGCAAAGATGGCGCGGTCGGGTGATTATGGAAAAGCTCAGATGGTCGCGAGAGAAGCTGTCCGGCAGCTCATGGACCAAAATCGAGGCGGCGAAGCCTTATTCCAACCGACATTCTTATACAGATGGCAACCGGCACATTTGCTTCAATCGGTCGTCAATGCGGGATTGTATTCGGAGGGATTAGAATGCGCCTTGATGTTCATGGAAAATCGGCCTGTGGACCTGGAGTTAATCACGCTGACGAGAGATATTTATGTGCGCTTGGGTGATATGGTGGAGGCCTTACGTTTTGGATGGTTGGCGGTTTCACTAAAACCCGAAAATGCGCAATATCATCGTCAGTTGGCAGAATTACTTGAGTTGAGT
>CAZCBJ010000057.1:0-19724 GCA_964496705.1 uncultured Anaerolineaceae bacterium
CTGCCAGCATGGACACCTGGATGGGAACGATCAACAGGGCGTCCGCAAAGGGCAGCGGGGTGGCGCCGACGCCGGCCGCTATGGTGGAGGCTGAGGCGACCACGGAATGCGCGCGCAGGATTTTTTGCCGCAGGCTG
Source organism: uncultured Anaerolineaceae bacterium (assembly GCA_964496705.1). Classification (GTDB taxonomy): domain Bacteria; phylum Chloroflexota; class Anaerolineae; order Anaerolineales; family Anaerolineaceae; genus CAZCBJ01. The sequence continues at coordinate 138 of CAZCBJ010000057.1, forward strand.
ATGCGCTGGGCTGCGGCGAATGCGTTGCGCCGTCCTTCAGGCACCAACTCCATGGTCAGTTCAACCAGCTCTTCCAATCCCATCGGCTTGAGCACGTAGCCGTCGTCCAGCACGGTCTCCAGCGCGCGAACCCGCACGACATTGCGCGCCAGCGGGAGCAGATCCTGGACCGACTGACGAAAACCGTTGTCAGATTTGGCCTTGGTGATCACTGCCACCACCGGGACGTAACGAGCGAGCATTTCGACCAGATGGATCTCCGCATCTTCGACGCGCGCGGAATCCTCCACAATGCACACCCAGGCGACATGGATGTGCTTGTCGGGGTCGGCGTCTTTGCTGCGCTGCTGGATGAGCTGTTCCAGGGATTCGATGATGTTGTTATATTCTTTGACTTCCAAACCGCGCGTATCCCAGATGGCCAGCGGGACGCCTTCTTTGACAATCTCACGCGTATGCATGGTCACCGGCCGGCCGACGCCGGTAGTGGCCATTTCGCCTTGAAATACAGCATTGATCAGGGTGCTTTTGCCCACCCCGGTGCGGCCGGCGACCAGGATGGTGACCCGCCCGTGGTTCTTGAGCACGCCGGTAAGTTGCTCCTGGAGCATTTTGGCGAAATCCGCTTCCAATGATGGTAACATGTCAGTTCCTTCCTGTGTCGGCTACTGAATTGTAACCATATTCCAGCGAAAAAAGCAATTGACCTGTCCGGGTATGGAAAACTGGATTATACTTACCGCATCCCAATACCCCTTCAGGAGCAACCAATGGCATACGTAATTACCACCCTGTGCGAGCGCGATAACAAATGCTATGATGTCTGCCCCGTCACCTGCATCCATTATCTGCCGGATGGGGCGCCAGAACTGGCTGATTTCCCTACATATTATATAAATCCAGATGAATGCATTGACTGTGGTGCTTGCCAACCGGAATGTCCCCACGAAGCCATCTTCCCCATGGATGAGGTTCCGGCAGACTATCAGGCAGAAATCGCCAAGAATGCTGAATTTTTTGCCAAGATTCCCGCCTCAAAAATGATCTAAGATTTACGCCGAATTCCTACGAAAAATAAACCAGCAGTGCGCTGTATCATACGCTGCTGGTTCGTTTTTTAATCGAACGTTAGCTGATCAAAAAAACAGGGAGGAGGACCTATTGCCGGGTTAATCCCAGGCGAACCTCGGGTAGTTCGGTGTACCACAGCAGGAAGTAGGACAACAACATGGAAAGAATGGTCAAGGAAACGTAAGCGTAATTTAAGGACAAGATTCCACCATTGTTGACTGTGGCATGCGGCAGCACGAGCATGACGCGGCTGATGATGTTAAAGCCCTGCGAAAAAGAAAAGAGGAGCCAAGGCCAGGCGGCAGTACTGCGGCGCACCAATATCTGTACGGCTGCAATGGCCGTCATGACCACCAAAAAGGCTGGCAACCACCATTCCTGAGTGTTGAGATCAAACGAAGACGCCGGGAATAGGATCAGCGGAACAACCTGCAGGATCAGTATTAGGGTGATGGCTTTTTTGGTGGTTAGAGCAGCACGCATGTTGGGCACCTCTTGGCTGTAGGCTCAATATCGGCTATTTTGCGAATTGTTAAGCATATTAGCCGATAAGTATACGCGTAAAATGGTCAGGCGTCAAGAATTAGGTTAAAATTAGATAAATTCCATACTTGACATTTCCTTCAGTCTACATTATATTCTTGCAGATTAGCTTAAAAACCCTTTTACCTACCTGATTACTGCGTGGCTGATTTATCAAATAGAAACTCCTATATCAAGAATGAGTAACCAGGTGTATGGTGAAAGGTATTTTATTAAGTGAGGAGGTGGTTTGTCCTTTATCATAACCAGTTTGGGATTAGGAATCCTGCAAATAATGGTTAAGTTCCAACACAATTTTGCCAAGTTCTCTGGAGGAGATTAAGCGATGCGTACGTTTAAACTGATTAGTATCGTGATTGTGATTGCCATGCTGCTGGCTGCATGCGGCGGCGGCGCCAAGGAAGTCAAAGTCGCCATCCTGGCTCCGCTTTCCGGCCCTGTCCCCACCTTCGGTGTTTCCACCCGCGATGGCGCGCTGCTGGCCATTGAAGAATGGAACGCCAAGGGCGGCGTAAATGGCATGCAAATCAAGGCTATCGTTGAAGACAGCCAGTGCACCCCCGATCCGGCCGTCAATGCTGCCAATAAGGTCATTGATCAGGACAAGGTTCACTATATCATCGGTGAAGTTTGTTCCAAGGCTTCCATCCCGGTTTCTGAAATTGCCAACGCCAAAGGTGTGGTTCAGATCAGCCCGACCTCTACCAACCCGGCTGTGACCGTTGACACCAACGGCAACACCAAGCCCTACATTTTCCGCGCCTGCTTCATTGACCCCTTCCAGGGTCAGGTGGCTGCCAAATTCGCCATTGAGAACCTCGGCGCCAAGACCGCCTTCATCATGCTGGATCAGGCGAATGACTATGTGAAGGGTCTTGCCGAATTCTTCGAGAAGTCCTTTGTGGAATTGGGCGGCACCGTTGTTGGCAAGGAAACCTACACCGACAAAGATACCGACTTCTCCGCCATCCTGGCCAAGATTGCTGAAGCCAAACCGGATGTGGTCTATTTGCCCGACTACTACAACATCGTCAACCTGGCCACCAAGCAGGCCAAGGAAAAGGGCATCACCGCCCCCTTCTTGGGCGGCGATGGCTGGGATTCCTCTGACCTCGACCTGGCCGCCTCTGCGGGTGGGTTCTTCACCAACCACTACTCCCCCGAAGATCCCCGCCCTGAAGTCCAGGCTTTTGTGAAAGCTTATGGCGTGAAATTCAAGGATGATGCCGGTAACCCCAAGGTTCCGGATGCGTTGGCCACCCTGGCCTACGACGCCACCAACCTGATGCTGACCGCCATTCAACAGGCCGGTGCTGATGACCCCGCGAAGGTCAAGGATGCCGTCAAATCCATCAAATTCAACGGTGTTTCCGGCCAGATCACCTTTGATGCTGCTAACAACCCGATCAAATCCGCCACCATTCTTAAGGTGACAGAGGCGGGTGTGAAATTCGAAGCAGTAGTCAACCCGTAAATCTTTTCGATCATGATGGGATGGGGCGGCATTCAAAAGCCGCCCCATTCTTAAAAGGTCATCCCTATTTAGGCTGGTTAACTCATGCGACAATCAAAACTATCGCTTTCCTCGACGATGCCTAGGAAAATAAAAGTGCGCGGTGCCTGGATTGGTCAGGTATTTTTTGGTTTCATCGCACTTGTGGTGCTGTATGTTTTGGGGCGGAACCTCATTGAAGATCCGATTCTGTTTTTAAATTATGTGATTGGCGGCCTGCAAAAAGGGTTTGTTTACGCGCTGATCGCGCTTGGCTATACCATGGTGTACGGCATAGTCAAGCTGATTAACTTTGCTCACGGTGATGTTTTTATGGTGGGCGCATTCACCAGTTATTATGCTGTATCTCGTTTCAACCTGCACCGCTGGCCGGCTGCCGTTTTCACCGGGCTGGGCGAAGGGATTGTGGTTCTGGTTGGTTCGTTGACGGTGATTTTATTATCCATGGTTATATGCGTCATCCTGTCCACAACCATCGAAAGGGTGGCTTATAAACCGCTGCGCGATGCGCCGCGCATCGCTGCGCTCATCACGGCCATCGGGGTTTCTTTCTTCCTGGAATATTTTGGGGCTTTATACTTTGTTTATTCTTCCCGTATGATTCCTTACCAGCGACCTTTTGAATCGATCTCCTGGTATATCAAGGATGGCATCTACAGGGTGTTGCCGGGTGTGGAGACACCTCCAGATAGCATCACCTTTTCCAGCATTCTGGTGATCATCATGATTGCCTCCATCCTGGTGCAAATATTTCTGCAATTCCTGGTGCGCCGCACCAAGATTGGCATCGCCATGCGCGCCACTTCATTCGATAAGCCGACTTCGCGTCTGATGGGCATCAATGTTGACCAGGTTATTTCGTTCACCTTCCTGGTCGGCTCTGCCTTTGCCGGATTGGGCGGGGTGTTGTACGCCATCGCCTACAGCTCCATTTCCACGCTGCTGGGGATCATGCCCGGTCTGAAAGCCTTTGTGGCAGCCGTGCTGGGCGGGATAGGCAGCATCCCCGGCGCTTTCGTCGGCGCATTGATCATGGGGCAGGCAGAAGAGCTGACTGCGGGTTATATCTCCACGCCAATGCGCGATGCCATCGCGTTCACCGTGTTGATCATTGTGTTATTGGTTCGCCCTACGGGCATCTTTGGCGAGCCCGAACAAGAAAAAGCTTAGGAGCGCAACGATGGAAATTGGTTTCTTGCTCGGATCCCTGGTAAAAATTGCCGCCTTCATCGGCTTGATTTACGCCTTGGTGCTCGCTCTGGGTCATCCGAAAAAATGGATCAAAATCGGCGGGACGGTGGCGGTTTTTGGGGTTGTCCAGCTTGCCCTGACCGAATTTGGCGGTTTTTCACTGCTGACCACCTTTGATCAAGGTCTGGTCTATCAGGCGACGACCATGGCTATGGTGGTTTTAGGACTGAACCTGATTTACGGTTTTAATGGACAATTTTCACTGGCGCAGTGGGCTTTTTATGGAATTGGCGCATACGCGGCTGCAGACGTGACCTATCGCTGGACCAATGGGGATGCGCGCGGTCTGCTGGTGCTGGGTTTTGGCACCATTCTGGGCGCGCTGGTGCTGTTTATCATCAGCAGATTCTTAAAACGGTACCGTGGCATTCCTGTGATGTCCTCATTCACACTTTATCTGTTAGGGGCCGTATTCGCTGGCACGGTGGCAGTGGGCATCGGTGCGTTGCTCAACCCATTGATCGTCCCGGCGATGGGCACCAGCGTTGCTCCAGGTCCGTTAAATTCGGGCGCCGCGATGCAGGTGATTTATTTCCTGGCGGTGATCTTTGCCGGAATTTTTGCGGCGGAAGTTGCTTTCCTGTTTGGTTTGCCTGTGTTGACGTTGGGGTCGGATTATTTCGGTATTGCCACCCTCGGTTTCACCATCGTGGTCACCACCCTGATGGTCAACTCGGATACCATTTTGCCCTTCCCGGAAATGAAGGGCGGACGCGGGATGATCGGCATTCCAAAACTCACCACCTGGTTCTGGGCCTTCTTTTTCTTGTTGTTGGTGATCATTGCCATACGAAACCTGATTCATTCCAGTACAGGCAGGGCGATCATGGCGGTGCGTGAAGATGAAACTGCGGCAAAAGCGATGGGCATTGATGTAGCCTCAACCAAGCTTTTGGCGTTTGTCATCGGCAGTTTGTTTGCCGGCCTGGCGGGCGGGGTGTACGCACACTTCATCGGCTTTCTATCTCCTGGCACATTCAACTTCCTGGTGGGATTCAATCCCCTGATCATCGTCGTGTTCGGCGGCCTGGGCAGCATGATCGGTTCCGTCGTGGCTTCATTTGGTTGGATTTTCTTCCTCGAAGGTCTGCTACGCGTTCTGCTGGGCCAGATGGGTACCGAGGCGCCAACCTGGCGATTTGTGCTCTACCCGATCACTTTGCTGCTGCTCATGCTCCTTAAGCCCCAAGGATTGTTGGGTAAACTCGAATGGGGCTTCCTCAAAGCTGAACAACCTTCACGGCGTGAGAATACTGAATCGGAGCCAGCCAAACCCTGACAGGACGCATGAAAGATCATCATGGAAAATACAGCTAGCCAATCCTCTGTAATGCTAAAAATCGAAGGCTTGACCAAGTTTTTCGGCGGCCTGTGCGCGGTAAAGAACCTGAGCCTTTCCCTGCAACCGGGCGATCTGGCAGGGTTAATCGGTCCCAATGGTGCTGGAAAGACCACCGTCTTTAATATGATTTCGGGATTGTACATCCCTTCGGGTGGTGATATCCATCTGGAGGGAGCGGAGATCACCGGGCTGGAACCTTTTGAAGTCACGCGCATGGGCGTGGGGCGAACCTTCCAAAACATCCGCCTGTTCCAGAATCTGAGCGTGCTGGATAACGTGCGCATCGCCTACCATCCGCATTCGGGTTATTCTCTGGCGGATGGGGTTGTGCGCAATCCGAAATTCCAGCTAAAGGAAAAAGAAATGACCGAACGGGCGCAGGATTTCCTGGCGATTTTTCGATTGGAAGGCATTCAAAATGAGCTGGCCAGAAATCTTCCATACGGCGAGCAGCGCCGGGTGGAGATTGCGCGCGCACTGGCCACCAATCCGCGCCTGCTGCTGCTGGACGAGCCAGCCGCTGGGATGAACCCGCGTGAGATCATCACCCTCATGGAATTGATCCACTTCATCCGCGACCGGTTCGACCTTACCATACTTTTGATCGAACATCAGATGCGGGTGGTTATGGGCATCTGCGAGCATATCACGGTGATGGATTTCGGCGAGGTGATCGCCCGCGGCAACCCGAAGGAAATTCAAGAAAACCCCGAAGTCATCGAAGCGTATCTGGGCAAAGGAGTGACCCATGCTGCTGAAGGTTGAAAATCTTAATGTGTATTATGGCGCCATTCATGCCCTGCAAGGGATTACATTTGATGTTGGTGAAGGAGAGATAGTTACCCTGATTGGCGCCAATGGCGCCGGGAAGTCAACCACGCTGCGCACCATCTCCGGGCTGTTGCGTCCGCGTCAGGGGACTGTGGTTTTCAAAGATCAGGACATCACGATGATGCCCTCGGAAAAAATTGTCCACCAGGGGATCAGTCATGTGCCGGAAGGGCGGAAAATATTTGCGCCATTAACCGTGCGCGAGAACTTGGAAATGGGCGCTTTCACCCGCAAAAACCGCGCCGAGATTGATGCCTCGATGGAATCAGTCTTTCATCATTTTCCCCGTCTGCGCGAGCGCATCAACCAACTGGGCGGAACTCTTTCGGGCGGCGAGCAGCAGATGTTGGCCACCGGGCGGGGTATCATGAGCCGGCCTACGTTACTCCTGTTGGACGAGCCCTCCATGGGCCTGTCGCCCATTCTGGTGGATGAGATTTTCAAGATCATCCGCGAAATCAATGAGCAGGGCACCAGCATCCTTCTGGTGGAACAGAATGCGCACATGGCGCTGTCGATTGCCAACCGGGCTTATGTGCTGGAGACGGGCCGTATCGTGCTTTCAGGTTCGGCGGACGAAGTGGCTCATAATCCACAAGTCATGGCAGCATATCTCGGCGTCTAGCCGTTCAAATTACTATGAAAAAAGACCGCCAAATTTTTGGCGGTCTTTTTTTTATCCGAAAAGCAGTTGAAAGAGATATAAGCTGCCCATGCCTGCCAGGATGGTAAAAATGGCATTGCCCGTCTTCACCCCCACCGCGATGGCGACCACTCCCGCAATCAGGCGTGGATTGATCGGCCAGAGACCCAAACTGTCCTGGTGGATGAGCAGTTCGGGCAGGATGATGGCAGATAACACAGCAGGCGGAATGTATTGAAGGTAGTTGGTCAGCCAGGCGGGCGTTTTCCAGCGATCCAATAACGTAATGAAAGAGAGCCGCGTGAAGAAGGTCAACAGACCGATTAAGATCAAGGCCAGCCAGGTGGCAATCATGTTTGCCTCCGCCGGCTGAGCCATCCTCCGGCCAGAATACCAGCCAGGGAAGCGAGGATGATCCCCAGCCGGTAGGGTAGGCCGAAAGCCAGTACCGCGACCAGACCGCTGGTGATTGCAGCCACCAAACCAGCGCGATTTTTCAGGGAGGGCGTCACCAGGGCAATGAAGGTGAGGGGCAGGGCGAAATCTAACTGCCATTTGGCCGGAATTTGTGCGCCCAGGAAGATGCCCAACGCAGTGCTGGCCTGCCAGGAGGTCCACAGCGCCAGCCCGGCGCCGAGGAAGTACAGGTGGTCGTACGCTTCCCGGCTGCCTTTCCTCTGAAAATGGGTCACGCTGACTGCATAAGCTTCGTCGGTGAGTAGATAAGCCAGAAGCCATTTCCATCCCCGGCTCAGATGGCGCAGGTAGGGGGCGATGGACGCGCTGTATAGCATGTGGCGCAGGTTGATCACAAAAGCGGTCAGCACCACCATGACCAGCGGAGTGTTGGCTGCCAGCAACTGCACGATCATAAATTGCGAAGAACCCGCAAAGACCACGCTGGACATCAACTGCGCCATGTCCCGGGGCAGGCCGCTGCCAACCGCCAGAACGCCGTAGATCATGCCAAAAGGTACCACCCCGACCAACAAGGGCAGCTCATCTCGCACGCCGTGAAAGAAGATGAGGCCTGGTCGAGAAGACATGCCGCCTATTTTATCAGCTTTTCCGCTACAATTATAAAAGTCTTGGATTTGGGATGTTTCCATGCAGCCATTTTTCCATACACTCCTTGATTACCTTTTACGAGTTGGACTGACCACGCTCACTCAATTGTTTATCCTGTTTGGTCCGGGATTGATCCTGGCGTTGGTAATGTATGGAGTGTCGCGCTTTGTCCAGGATCGGGCGATCGATGTGCTGGGCTGGAAGGGTTTTGTATACGGATTAAAAATACTGGGCACTCCGGTGCATGAGCTGGGGCATGCGCTGTTTGCGCTGATTTTCGGCCACCGCATCATCGAGTTCCAGCCCTTCAAGCCAGATCCCTATTCCGGCACACTCGGGTATGTAGTGCATGCTTATAACGAGCGTAATATCTATCACCAGATCGGAAATTTTTTCATCGGGGTGGGGCCGGTGATTGTTTGTTCGCTGGTGGTTTACTACTCCACCCTGTTGTTGCTGGGCAGCCAGGTGCTTGAGCCGTTGCGCGCGCTGCAAGTGGATATCGGCTCGTTTCAATCCCTGGCGCGATTTGGCGACCTGCTTAATGCTGGGTTGCCTGCCTTCGGGCAGGTGTTTGCCGGGATTTTCAATGCGCAAAATCTGGCGGACTGGAAATTCTACATCTTCTTGTACATCGCCATTTCGGTCGGCACCTCGATTGTCCTCAGCCCGTTGGATATTAAGGGCGCCTGGACAGGCATGCTCACGTTGATCCTGGTGGTGTTCGTTTTCAACCTGGTAACGCTATGGCTGGGAGATTTTGCCACCCGTTCGGTCACCTGGGTCAGCCGCTCGTTTGGCGCGTTCTATGCCATCCTGATCTTCACGCTGATGATTAATCTGGGGTTGGGACTGCTGTTGGTTGTGCCATATAGTTTGAAGCGTAGATTTCAGGCAGGTTAGGCGCAGTTGCCGCCGCAATTGGCGTTCTCATCAATGCAGCGTTCATTGTCCACCTGAATGGTAGTGTGGTTGATGCCGAATTTTTCCTGCAGACTGGCGCGGATGCTGGCCAAAACCGCCTGATGGTTAGCATGGAGGTTTTGATCCAGGATGATGTGCGCGCTGAGGGCGACATGCCCGGAGCAGATATTCCAGATGTGCAGGTCGTGTAAATTACACACCCCTGGAATGGATTCAATCAAATCAGCCACATCTTGCAGGGTGATATTCTCAGGGGTTCCTTCGATCAGAATATGTAATGTGCTGCGCAGCACACGGAAACTGCTCAAGAGAATTAGCGCGCCGATCAGTGCGCTGGCCAGCGGATCCACCCATTGCCAGCCAGTGAACTGGATGAGCAATGCGGCGATGATCACGCCCAGAGAAGAAATGGCGTCGCCGACCACATGGAGAAACGCTGACTGCAGGTTGAGATCCTTACCGGTGTGCACAGGATCCGTTTCGTGTCCTGCATGGGTGTGGAAACCGCCCCGTAGAACCATTGCAACCACCAGATTGATCAACAGACCGGCGACCGCGATGATCAACATTTCCAGACTGCGCACGGACTGGGGCTCCTGCCAGCGCGCCCAGGCTTCGCTCCAGATGCCGATGGCAATCCCTCCCAGGGTTATGCCGTTGATCAGGGCGGCGATCACTTCCAGGCGGTGATAGCCGTAGGTGTGCCGGTCATCGGGGGGCAGCGCCGAAAGCTTCAAGGCGATGAAGCTCAGCCCGAGGGCAAATATATCCATGAAGACATGCGCGGCATCGGAAAGCAATGCCAGGCTGCCCGTCCACCAGCCGCCGACCAATTCACCGACCAGGACCAGGCTGGTTAACAATAGCGAGATGATAAAGCGTTGTTCGGTGGCGGCGCTCTTGTGCGGGTGCATGGAGGGGGATTATACTTGATTTCGATTATTCCAGATGATCTCGCACCTTTTGGGTGATTGACATGGATGGTGGTGATGGATCTGCTTTTGTCGGATAAAATCGTGATGGTCACCGGGGCGTCGAGTGGGATTGGAGCGGCGGCAGCGGTGCTTTTTGCGCAGGAAGGCGCGCATGTGGTCATCAGTTATGCACACAACCGGGCAGGCGCAGAAGAAACCGCAGCTCTCGTCCAGTCTCTGGGCAGGCGGGCGTGGCTGCTGCCTGTAGACCTGTCCGCTGCACATCAAATCATGGATGCCTTTGGCCAGCTAGGCCGGCAGATTGCGGGTCTGGATGGGCTGGTTCTCTGCGCCGGGAAGAACGTTGTAACTCCCTTTGACAGGGTCAGTGCTGAGGAATGGCAGGAGGTGCTGGCGGTCAATCTGAACGGTCCCTTTGTGGTGCTGCGAGAAGCCAGGCCGCTGCTTCGCGAGGGGTCGGGTGTGGTCACGGTGGCGAGTGTGGCTGCCCAGACCGGCGCGCCGCACCATGCTCATTATGCGGCAGCCAAAGCCGGGTTGATCAATTTGACCAAGAGTGCAGCGCGAGAGATGGCCCCGAAGGTGCGGGTGAATTGTGTGTCGCCGGGTTTAACCCTGACGCCCATGGGAGAAGAAACCATCTCCAGCCTGGATGCGGATTATGCGCGCAAGAAACTGCTCTTGCAGCGCTATGCCGATCCGCTGGAAATTGCGCGAGTGATTGTTTTTCTCGCCAGCCCGGCGGCCAGCTTCATGACCGGCGCGACGGTGGACGTGAACGGGGGGCGCGAACTGCGCTGATCAGAAGCGTTTGGCCTTTTTGGGATAGGTTTGAAAGGGCGTCCTTGGCTCACGGCTGATCCAGGCGCTGGTCTCAGCCGATTGGTTTTCCAGGTGGAGCAATGCGTCGAGGATATCAAAAGTCAGCCAGCGCGACAGGTGGGGTTTGGGTTGGTATTCCCACAAGCCATGCTCGCCCTGCCAATCGCGGATCGTCGCAAGAATATTGGTCAGGCGATCATCTGAGACATCCACCCTGGCCAGCGCACACAGGCGCAGGAGGTGCGCCAGGTCAAAACGCGCGTAAAAGGTGAGAAATCCGCGTGATGCTTCGCCGCCCAACACTCGCGCCACCTCATAACCCAAGACAAATCGTTCGCGCGTCTCGCGTCCCAGCAGCAGGTCCAGCGCAGTATGCATTTCGGGCCCGGTGCAGCGCGTCGGGTGAAGCGCCAGGCAGGTCAGTGCACCGGTGGTGTTGGAGCGGCATCCCCAGCGCGAATGGGGCAGCTTTCGATAACCGGCGACCCCGCCAAACACGCCAGAGGCGATTCCGGTGGGCCAGGCGCCGTCCGGCAGGCGTTGGGCCAGCAGCCAGTCGAAAGCTCGTTCTGCGCGAAAATCAACGGCAAAACCGCAGGCAGCCAGGCCGCGCAACGGCAGGGCAGTTTGCAACGGAATCATGGAATAGGTCTGCCGGTCGCCATCGATGCTGCCGTAGCTGAGAGGCCAGGAACCATCCAATTGCTGGCGTGAAAACAAAAATTCAGCGCCGCGCAAGACAGCCGGGTGATCCGCCCCAAAACCCAGGTAGCCCAGCCTGGAAAGGGCCAGTGAAGTGGGCAGGAGGGCATGTTCCCAGGAGCCGTCCGGGAGTTGGGAGCGGATGAGGCTGGAAATGAGCGGGTCTGAGTTGCGCATAGCCGATAATTCACTCACTTCTTCATCGGTATCCGCTCGCTGCAACAGTCGGCGAAGCACCAGCCAGCGCAGGCAGGCGGAGGAGTCGGCGAGTAAAAGTGGGATCCAGCTCATCCGACCTCCTGAAAAACCTGCAGCAAATACTTCGCGGTGGGGGTTGTCCCAGCGGCCACCTGGCGGGGCGTGCCGGAGGCGATGACCCAACCGCCCTGCGGTCCGCCAACTGGTCCCAGCTCAATCAGCCAGTCGCAGCAGGCCAGCAGATGCGGATGATGTTCCACCACCAGCACGCTGTGACCGGCTTGAGTCAACCGGTTCAGGACTATAACCAGCCGTGAAACATCTTCCAGATGTTGACCGACGGTGGGCTCATCCAGAATATACAAGGTTTCAGTGCCGCTTTTCTGAATTAATTCGCGGACAATTTTGAGGCGCTGCGCCTCACCGCCGGACAATGAGAAATCCGGTTGACGCAGCACCAGGTAACCTAGACCGCAATCGCGTGCTGCGGTGAGTGGCTGGAGAATCCTATCCGCATTCTCAAAAAAATTTAAACCCTGATCAATGGTCAGCCCGTACGCATCAGGCAGCGCCAGGCCATTGCGGCGCGCTTCCCAGGCTTCCGGCAGCAAGCCGGTCCCCCGGCAGGTTTCGCAGGGACTGTGCACAGCGGGCAGAAAGCCCATATCCAGGCTCTGGTATCCCCGTCCACCACAGGCTGAACATCGGCGGGTCAGGGTTTCACCGTTCAAGCCCAGGGACTGGGCTTGCTCGCCGTCGGCGAAATATTCTGCGATCAGCGCGGTGAGACCGAGGAAGACCGCCGGGCTGCCGATCCCGGCCTTCACTTGGTCCACCAGGATCACCCGTTTTGGCGCGCCATCGATGGCATCATATTCCCCGGGTTGGATAGGCTCATAAGCCACCGATGTGGTCTGTTTTTTGGGGGCCAGCGCGCGCCCCAAGGTATCCATCACCAGGGTGGATTTGCCCGATCCGGATACACCGCAAATGCCGGTGACACAACCCAATGGGATGGTAATGACCTCACCCTTCAGGTTGTTGGCGCGCGCGCCGCGGATGGTCAGGCAGCGAGTCGAAGGACAGACCACCCGGTTGCTGTCCTCCATGTTGATGCGGCGCTCACCGCGCAGCCAGGCTGCGGTTATGGTTTGAGCGCTGGCCACCAGGGCCAGGGTTCCCTGAGCCACCACCCGTCCGCCCTGCCAGCCGGCGGCGGGGCCCATATCCACCAGCCAATCGGCAGCCCGCATCACCTGAACATCATGTTCGACCACAATCAGGGTGTTTCCGCCGTCGCGTAAAGCGAGCATAGCCTGGATGAGCGCATCCACCTCGCCGGGGTGCAAGCCGCGGGTGGGCTCATCCAGCAGGACAGTCAAAGCGGTGAGACCGGAACCGAGCAGAGATGCCAGGCGGATGCGTTGAGCCTCTCCGGCTGACAGCGTGCCTGCCGGTCGGTTGAGAGAGAGATAACCCAACCCGACCTGCGCCAGGAACGACAGTCGGGCGCAGGCGGTGTTGAGGTTGTGCTGCACAAGCGGCAGCAAGGATGAAGTTTGGGCGGCGTCTGGTTGGCGGGTTTGGATGCTTCTTAAAACTTCAAGCAGGCCGCTCAAGGGCATTTCAGTTAAATCAAGGGTTCGGTAATTGCTCAAGTGCACCGAAGCGTAATCGGGGCGCAGGCCTGATCCGCTGCAGTCCTGACAGGCGGCGGTGCGGGTGTACGTCCCGCCGACATCCCAATCGCGAATCCAACCGTAAAAACCGGGGAACGGCTCAAGCCGCGAGTGGGTGCGTCCGTTGCGCGAGTGATAGGTGACCTGCAGGGGTTCAGGGTCGCCGTACAAGAAGGCTTGCCGGGCTGCACTGCTCATCTCATTCCAGGGCGTCTGAAAAGGATCAAACTGGTACCGCGCTGCTAACGCAAGCACCTGGTAATGTCCGCCATTAAAGGGCTTGCCGAGATAACCCTGGGGGAAAAAGCCTGGAGAATACATGGCTCCGGATAGCAAAGGTTTCTCGGGGTAGATGATCAGCTTTGCCGGTTCGGGCGCCTGCCGGCTGCCCACACCGTGGCAATTCTGGCAGGCGGCTGCATAGACGCGGGTGGAGAAATGGCGGGGTTCAGGCAGAGGGGCCATGAATCCGCAGCCAGGACAACGCCAGGTTTTCTCCCGCTGCAGTTCGCGTCCACACAGCGGGCAGTCGCGCTGCCCCAGCTCTGCCAGCACCACGGCCAGGTGGTTGCTGATTTCGGTGGCAGAGCCGACCGTGGCTCTGCGTTGGTACACCAGGCGCTCGCTGCCGATGGTGAGGGTCACCCCCAGCCCGCTGACCGAATCCACTGGAGCTTCAGGGCCTTCACGCGTGGATTGGCGCTCATACATCGAGAGGCTCTCCAAAAAGCGGCGCCGGGCTTCATTTTCTAGCACTTCACTCACCAGGCTGGATTTTCCTGAGCCGGATAGGCCGGTGACGACGGTGATGGCGCCCTTGGGGAAGTCGACCGCTACATTTTGCAGGTTGTTGGCGCGCGCGCCGCGAACCGTAATGCTGGTCGCTGCCTGTGATTGGGTCGGCTCGGGGCTGCTCCGGGTAGGTTGCAGTGTTGATTCGCGCGCCAGAGCCTGGCTGGTGGGTGTAGCGCTGTTCACAAAGTCCTGCAAAGACCCGCTGTACAAAAGCTGCCCGCCCTGCGGACCGCAGCCCGGACCAAGCTCGATCACCCAGTCTGCGGCGCGCAGGATATCGGTGTTGTGTTCCACCACCAGGATGGTGGCGCCGCGCCGCACCAGGCGGTCCAGCACGACCAGCAATCCATGGATGTCATGAGGATGAAGACCGGTGGAGGGTTCATCCAGAATTAACAGGTTGCCCGCCAGGGATTTTCGCGCCAGGTATTTGGTCAATTTGACCCGCTGCGCTTCGCCGCCCGAAAGGGTTGGCGAGGGTTGTCCCAGCGTAAGATATCCCAGACCCACATCGCGCAGCGACCCCAGAATGTTGCGCGCATCAATTTGTTTGCCGCCTGACAGGCGGCTGTCCCCCAGCAGTAACTGAGCGGCTTCCTGAATCGGGAGGTGATAGAACTCAGCGATGTTCAGGTTTTGCCCATTGAAATTAACTCCCGCAGCCAGCACTTCTTCTGAGAAGCGCAAGCCCGCGCAGGCTTCGCAGGGGATCCAGGTTGAGGGCAGGAAGCGGAGCTGAACTTCGAGCGCCCCCATGCCGTTGCATTCCGGACAAGCTCCCACTGAGCGGTTGAAAGAAAAATGAGAGGGTGATAGACCGGTCTGGCTGGCGTAGAAATCTCGGATGATATCAGCCAGTTTGGTGTAGGTGGCCGGATTGGAGCGCGGGTTTGTCCCAATCGGGCTTTGGTCCACGACCACCGGCGGGTGCTTCCAGCCGTGGATGGCTGCGCAGCCAACCGGGTGACCCTGTTCCAGAGAGGCAGCCAGAACATCCTCCACCAGCGTGCTTTTTCCAGACCCCGACACCCCGCACAGCACCGTGAGCCGACCAATGGGAATGGAGACATCAATATGTTGCAGATTGCGGAGGTGGGCATCATAAACGGTGAGAAATTCCTGCGGAGCAGGCCGGGTATGGGGGATGATCACCCGCTTGCGCAGGCTGAAGTATTCCCCGGTGGGGCTGGTGGTTTCCCACAAAGCTGCCGGAGTGCCTGAAAATATCAGGCTGCCGCCCTCTGAACCGGCGCCAGGCCCCAGGTCGAGCGCCTGGTCTGCTTCGGCGGCGGCAATACGATCGTGTTCTACGTATATCACTGGACCGGGAAGGTTGCGAAAGGCTTCCAGCAGCCGCCGGACATCCAATGGATGCTGGCCAATGGTGGGCTCATCCAGAATGTGAAGCATGTCCTCCAGGCGGCTGGTCAGGGCCACCGCCATTCGGATGCGTTGGGCTTCGCCCCGCGACACACTGGGGGAGGGGCGGTTCAGATTGAGATAGCCCAGCCCGACCGCTTGCAGGGCTGCCAACCGGTTGAAGATTTCGGTGACGAGGCGTCGAGCGCTGGAAGGCAGCTCACCGTGCGAAAACCGTTCGAGCGCCTGATCGACATCGAGCGCGAGGAATTCGTCCAGGCGAAGCCCCTGCCAGGTGGTCGCGGCGGCTTGCGGATGCAAGCCGCTGCCCAAACAACGGCTGCATCCCTTTCCGGCGCAGTCCTGGCATTGCGTGTGAAACCATACCGGTTCCAACGGTTCAAACCAGGCAGCGCATTGGGCGCAGACAGGCACCCAAGTGAGGGTGTTCGTGTGCTCAGACTGTTTGACGAAGATGGAATGAGTCCCCAAGGATGCGGCGAATTGAAGCATCTCGCGCGCCCATATCCGGGGGGATACGGTCCGGTTCTGGTGGTGCGGACGGGCTGCATACAGGATGATTTGAATATCATGTGGTTGTGTGGGCGCCAGCGCCTGTCCATCCCAGCGATAGCCATCCACAAGCAATCTGTCCGGGAAGCTTTGGTGAAGCAATGCCAGCAGAGTGGCATGGCTGCCGGCCACACCGCGCAGCAAATAGACGCTCAGCGTGATTTGGTCAACAGGCAGTTGGCTGAGATGCTCAACAATTTCATCTTCGCTTAATATTGATATCGGATATCCACAAGCCGGGCAATGCCGCGAACCGTAGCGGGCGTACAAAAGCCGCAGGAAAGGGTGAAGCCCTGAGGCGGTAGCCAGGGTCGACAAAGGATTGCGGTTGAGGGTGTTTTGCCGGATGGCAATCGCCGGGCCCAGGCCAAGGATCTCGTCAACACGGGCAGGCGGGCTGAGCTGGCGGCTGGAGCTCAGGGTATAAATTTCCATAAACCGCCGATGGGCTTCATGGTAGATCGTATCGAAGACCAGCGAGGTTTTTCCAGATCCTGAAATGCCGGTTACCACCGTCAGACCGCCGCCAATCTCTATCGAGATGTTTTTTAGATTGTTTTCGCGGGCACCCTTGACGGTGATTTTCATGGCATCAAGCGATCATCTCGCCCATATCGCGGAATTTCCGCACAGACTCCTCAGGAAGGAGCAAGGGTTCGCGGCCCGCAGCGTAGCAGCCGAGGATCAACTGACAATTGCGTTCCACAGCGATGAGCAGGTTTGCTGCGCGCCGCAGGTTGCTGCCGGCGACGACCACGCCGTGGTTTTGCAGGATGGCGGCTGGATTGTCGCGCATGGAGTCCGCCACCGCTTCAGCCAGCTCGCGGGTGCCGGGCATGATAAACGGCACGCAAGGCAGCTCCTTTAGAAAAGCGGCGTCCGGGGTGATGGGCAGGAAAGGCAGACCGCTCAGCCCCAGCATGGTGGCAAACGGCGCGTGGGCGTGGATGACGGCGTTGATGGTGGGGCGGGCTTTGTAGATTTCAGTGTGCACCAGGCGCTCGGATGATGGCGGCAGGCTGTCAGGCTGCAAAGGGCGGCCTTCCAGATCGATGGCTGTCAGCACTTCGGGGCGCAGGTCGCCTTTGAACATGTTGGCGGGGGTGATCCAGCAGGATTGCGCGCCGGCGAGGCGCGCGCTCAAATTTCCGCCGGTGGCGGTGACCAATTGCAATTGATACAGTTCGTCGATGATTTGGATCAGTTCCAGGCGAACATCCTGACCATGCGTGCTTTTGGCTGTGCGGGGATCCTCAGCTTCCATAACCTCACCTTTCAGATCAATCTCTCCTCATCGGGAGTGTGGCGTTGAGTTCGGCGCCAGGCGCGCTCGAAGTTCTGGGTCGCGTAGCAGTAGACACAGCCGAAGGCGCAACTGTCATACGCGCCAATGTCCTTGCTGACCACACAGCCGCAGGCCTTGCGCTGGTTTGGGTCTTTCTGCGGGTTGACCTGGATGCCAAACACTTTGGCAATATAGGCGTCATCAATACATTTACCTGCGCGCACACCGTAGGATTCTAAACCCAATTCCTCGGCACAGGACTGGATGTCCATCCCGTTGGCGTGGGCAATTTCGACCAGGTCCGGAATCAGGTCAGCCACCTGTTCGATCACTTTCTCCGCATTGTGCAGAATCAGTCCTTGTTCGGCAAGACTTTTCAGTCTCGATTGAATCTTGGGATAATGGTCCATAATACTGATCACCGAGCGCAGGGTGCAGCCGCGCAGGGCCGCGGCCAGGCGTCGGTAGACTTCGCGGTGGAAGCTGGCATCGGTTTCGGAACTGAACACGATCGGATCGTAGCGCCAGATCATCCGCTCGGGGCCAATTCGAGCGGAAAGCTCCTCAAAGGTGCGCAGGGCTTCACTAACATCTGGCGTGTGGGGATCCAGGATGCGCGGATTATCCATCAGCGTGTACTGGAAATAATAACGATAGCCCAACCGGTCAATCTCGTCCAGGTATTTCATCAAATGGCGCGGATGGCGAGTCCAGAACACGATCACATCCACAGCCTGCGGAGTGAGACCCACGCGGGATTGCTGGGCTGGATTGAACGGATTGCTGACCACACAGTAGCCCGCTCGCAGGCGCCCCATCAACCAGGCGGCGTAAAAAGCAGGGATATCCGTCCGCCGGCTGGCCGAAATGATCATGGCTGGGAGCTTAATCGCAGCGGGCACACGCCCGGCCCGTAGTATTTGAGCAGGACGAGCGGGTCGCAGGCGCTGGGATTGTGGATGCGCACCCCTTGCGTGGCCGCCCGAGCGGAGACGAAATATTCATCCTGAGTCAGTTGTCCGAATCGGATCAGTGCCGGGGATTCAACCTGCCATTTTCCCAAACTGCCGTGACCCTGAATGGCGATCAAGCCGTGAGCGCCCGCATCGCGGTGGATGATCTCGCGGCCGGGCAGAATCATCAGCTCGCTGGCTGAGAACAAATCGTTCCCGTAAACCACCCATTGTTCCAGATAACCATCCGCCTGCATCTCTTCCAAGGGGCGGACAGGTTTGGGGCGCAAGAAATGCTCCTGTTTGAATTTTGGGTTCAGATTCTCTTCCCAATTGATCAACGAGACAATCCCATCCAGGTCGCTGCGCTGATCCTCCGGCAGGTAATGGGTGAGCATATTCCAACCGAAGGGGACGTCATTTACCAGGGATTGGAACATGGCCGAGATGTCGCTGGCCCACTGCGGCTCGAAGGTGCACAGGCTGCCCGGGGCGTGCAGCATGCCGGCTGGCACATCCCATCCAGTTCCAAGCTCCAATTTAACCGCCCGCGACAGGTTTAAAATACCGTTATCGCCCCGATCCCAGTTGCGCAGGCAGCGTTTGACATCCTCACGGGTGGTGCCGGGTTCCAGACCGAAATAGGTGGAAGGGAATTCGCCCGGATGGTTGTTCATTTGAACAGGGAAATAATACGCCTCAGGTTTGGGGCGCTCGCCGACGATCTCGGCGTGCTGTTGCATGTGATGGAGATGCATGGGCAGCGCCTGGCGGTTGTCAAAGAATTTGGCAAACACCGGCCATTCATGGTAGGCTGTCCAGATGGCGTCGCCCACCAGACTGGCGCCCAGGCTGGCCACCATTTCGCTGAACAAGGTCTTTTGGGGATTGTTCGAATACCCGTGGACAACATAGCTCAAGCCCTCATCTGGCAGAGTCAGCGGCCCGTTATCAGCGCGCACCGTTGAGGAGAACCAGCGCTCATCAATCCCCCCGCGCACCGCACCGTAGGCGTACAGGTCTTCCGGGTGCATTTTGAGGCGACGTCCGGGGATGCAGAAAGAGCGGGGCACCCAGTTGGGAGCCATGCGCAGGATGCC